>DAIDHE010000183.1 GCA_027459775.1 Planctomycetales bacterium
AGCCACGGATCGCCGCCGCCCAGCGATGTGAACCAACCGATCGCGTTCGGAATCCCCTCCTCGATCATCGATTGATAGTGCCCGCCGCTCGCCGCCGCAAGCAGGGTCACGTTCTTCCCCTGGGGTTTCAGGCGATCGGCCATTTCCTTGACCTGGCCCGAAAAGCGCTGGTCGTCCTCGGCATAAAACAGAAAAAGCGGGCAATTGATGCGATTCTCGACGGCGCGGGGATTGTAGAGGGTGAAAAGATCCCGCACGCCGGGCGAGAGCTTCTCGATGATCGGGCGCAGGTTGGGTGGGAACATGAGGTCCATATCGATGGCCGGCGCGAAGGCCGCGCAGCCCTTGACGCGGGGGTCGTACGCGGCGACCAGAAGCGCCGCCGTCGCGGCCGAGCTGTGTCCCGCGACGTAGAGCTTGTTCAGGTCGACCTCGTTCTGCAAGCGAGTGATGACGAGCTGGATCGCGACCTTGGCGTTGACCACGCCGGCCTGGGCGCGGAAGAAGGCCCCGGTCGGCTTGACATAGGCTGAGTCGGGCGCGTTCTCGTCCTTGGGGGGGAACCCGTCCATCTCGTAGGCGACCACGAGGAAGCCCGCGCGGGCGTAAGGCAGATGCTCGGCGCGGTCGCCGTCGCCGAGAGACATTCCGGTGAACAGCTTGCTTCCCGCCCCGGTGACCAGCACGCAGGGCAACGATTGGGGCCTGTGTTGGCCGCCGGGGAGATAGACCCAGATCCTCCCCGAATGGCCAGGCATGGTCTCGGGGCCGGCCGGGCTTGGCAACTTGACTTCCTGGAACTTCACCCCGGGCTCGATCTCGTTCCACGGCCCGAGCGGGGGCAATGTGGGCATGGTCCACTGGGTCGGCGCCTGCGCCCCGCCCGCGGGTGCGGGCCGCGCGGCGACGGTGGACGCGATTGCGAGGGGCGCGGGGGCCGGCGCCGGCTCTTGGCGCTGGCTCCGATTGATGACCGAGATCACTCGAAGCACAATCAGAATCACCACCACCGCCCCGCCGAGCGCCCCCTTGAGGCCGAGGAACGAAAACTCGGACGACGTTTTCTCGCGCTTGGCCCTGCTCGGTTGAGCGGGCGCTGGCCGCGCCCCCGAGGACGACGCCGAGGACAACGCCGCGCGGGACGGCAGGGGCGCGGGCGCGGCTTCCTCGAGTCCGTAAACATCCGGGCCAGGTTCGGCCGCCCGAATGACCAGCGACCGGCCGCATCCCTTGCAACTCACGGTTCGACCGAGAAACTTTTCTTCGGTTTTGTACGAGCGACCGCACCCGTCGCAGCGAAATGAGATGGCCATGATGAGGACTTTCGAAAAGGTGATTCCGATCAGAGCGCGTGACCGAATCGAGCCAGAACAGGCTCGGGTCTTAGACTAAAGTCGGACTCCGTCCGCGTCAATCGCCGACTTTCGATGTTTTCGAATCGATCGTCGGTTTGGGTTTGTTTCCGCGGATGGAAACCGCGTCGCGCCATTTCGCGATGCGCGCGGGGGCGACTCCGAGTTGAAAGGCGGCGAGACAGATCGGATTGATGAGGGTCATGCGGAGCACGCCCGCCGACACCCAGCGGCGGCCGGAGGTAACGACCGATTCGCGGACGACCTTGATGCGCCCGACGTTCCTCGCCCTGCGAACCAGGTCGACGTCTTCCATCAGCGGGATCTCGGCAAAGCCGCCCAGCCGGCGGAACGTCTCCGCCCGCATGAAGAACGCCTGGTCGCCATAGGGCATTTTCCGGAGTGCGCACCGGATACGGACACCCAGCTCGACGGCCCGCGGTCCCAGCCCCGGCCGGTCGATGCCGAGCCGGAACGCGCCCAGCGCGACCGTGGGGTCCGCCAGGGTCTGGCGAACGATATCGAGATAGTACACCGGAGGCAGCGTATCGGCGTGCAGGAACAGGAGCAGCCGCCCGCGCGCCTGGGCCGCCCCGGCGTTTTGCTGGGGACCGCGGCCGGGCGGGGCGTCGATCACCCGCGCGCCAACCGCGGCCGCGATCTCCCGCGTGCCGTCGACGCTGCCGCCGTCGACGACGATCACCTCGACGTCCGGATCCAGAATCGCGTCAATCGTCATTCTGATGGCGCCCGCTTCGTTCAACGCCGGAATCACGATCGACAGCTCGGGAACGGCATCCGCCAGGTCGGAATCCGCGCAACAGAACCGCTCCCAGACCGCCAGATCGCCTGGCTCGTCGACGTCGTCGAGCGGCGGCAGCAGATGCGTGGTCAGACCCAGGCGCTCGGCGCGTGATCGTGTCTCGCCGAGAACGTGCGCCGTCCCCCAGGGCATCTGGTCAAAGAGCCCCGGCGCTGGCGTGCGCAGACCGATGAGGTAATACCCGCCGTCCGTCGCGGGTCCAAGAACGAGGTCGTGATGGCGAAGAGCGTCAAAAGCCGCCGCGAGAATCGTCGCATCGAGTCCCGGGCAATCGGTGCCGATGATCACGGCGGACCGGGAATCGGCGAGCAGGGAGTCGAATGCGCCTGCCATCCGCGCTCCGAGGTCGCCCTCCGGTTGGGGATGATAGGATCGATCGCCAAACGCCTCTTGGACCCGCTCGAGATCGCCGCCGGTGAACCAGACCTCGATCGCCGTCCCCCTGCGCGACGCCAACTTGTCGGCCGTTCGCAGCGTGCGAATCGTCATCTCCGCGTGCAGTCGCGCGGCCCCCTCGGCGCCCAGGGCCGGGATCAGCCGCGTCTTCGCCCGGCCAGGCTCGGGAGATCGCGCGAAGACCGCCAGTCGCTCTCGATCCGTCTCGAATCGCATGCCTGCCTCTGACCAGTGGTACTCATCAGCGTGAAGGGACGTCGCCGCGACCTCGGGATTCGTCTCCCCAATCGACTCAGCTTAGCCGATCTCGGCGACCGCGAGCGTGAGTCGCGTTACAGTCAGCGGGGGCGGCGATCAGGATCCTGAAGCCTTCAAGACCCGAGACGTGGAGTGTGTTTGATGGGGAATCCAGGACAAGCTCGCGAAGTCGTTCTTTGGGGCATTGGCCATACAAATGCTCATGTCCTGTCAATGTGGCGGCGGAATCCGATCCCGGGCGCTCGGCTGACGTGCGTGGCCGACTCATGGGTGTCGACCTACTCGGGAATGCTGCCGGGCGTGCTGGCGGGTCAGTATCCCCGCGAAACCATGGAGATCGACCTCGACGGCTTGTGCCTGGCGGCGGGCGCGCGGTTGATCCTCCGCGAATCGCCCGGGTTCGACCTGGCACGACGGCGGCTGTGGTTTGGGGACGGCCGTTCGCTCGCGTTCGACGTGCTCTCGATCGGGATCGGCTCCGTGCCCTCACGAGCGGGGGTGGAAATCCTGCGCGACGCCGTGCTCTCCATCAAGCCCATGGCGGCGTTTCTGGATCGGCTTCGAGAGCGGTTGCTCGAGCGCCGGGTGGTCGGTCGAGCGATTCGCCTGGTCGTCGTCGGCGGTGGGACGGGCGGGGTTGAGATCGCCTTTTGCTTGCCGCCGTTCGTGCGCCAAACCCTGGGCGCGCACGCGCTGGAATTGTCGCTCATTCACGCCGGGGAGACCTTGGCCGCCGGCGCGCTGGCGACGACGAACAAGCGGGTCCAGAGGCGGCTCGAGTCCCGGGGCGTTCGTCTGATTCTGGGGCGCGGGGCGGCTCGCGTCGATCGCGACGGGATCACGCTTTCGACCGGCGAGCACCTCGACGCCGACGTGGTCGTGTGGGCGACGGGCGCGGCCGCGCCGGCCGTTCTGGCGACACTTGATCTGCCGGTCGATGATCGCGGGTTTTTGCTCACCCATCCGACCTTGAAGACCCTGGCCGACGCGCCGATCTTCGCCGTGGGCGACTCGGGCACGATCCAGGAAACGCCGACGCCCAAGGCCGGCGTGTACGCCGTCCGGCAGGGCCCCGTCCTCTGGAACAACATCGCCCGAGCCCTCGACGGCCGCCCGCTCGAGCCGTTTCGGCCCCAGCCGAGCTTCCTGAAACTGATCAACACCGGCGATGGCCGCGCGATCGGTGAATACAGGGGATTCACGTTCGAGGGCCGCTGGTGCTGGCGGCTCAAGGACTGGATCGACCGCCTCTTCATGGATCGGTTTTCGTCGCCTGGACCCTCGGGTTAGCGGGTCCACGCGAGCCATCGCTTGAAGATCTCCTGGACGAGCGGCGTCAAGCGCGTTCGCGCGTGGGCGTCGCCGATCTTCTTCAGGGCCTCGGCCTGGGTGGGATAAGGGTGAATGGTCCGGGCCAGATCCTTGAGGCCCAGTCCGCCGGTCATCGCGAGGGTGAGCTCCGAGATCATCTCGCCCGCGTGTTTGGCGACGATCGTCGCGCCCAGGATCCGGTCCGTGCCCGCGC
>DAIDHE010000198.1 GCA_027459775.1 Planctomycetales bacterium
GACGGGGGCCAACACCAAGGGGGCGGGGGGAACGACACAGGGCTCGGGCTCTGGATCAGGATCGGGCGCCACGGGATCTTCGTCGGGGAGCGGCGGATCGGGGAGCGGGACGGGAACCTCCACGACGAAAAAGGCGTCGACCGGAACCAGCTCGAGTTCCAGTTCGTCGGGAACGACCTCGAGCTCGGGATCGTCGACGAGCTCGACCGGCTCGGGCGGGTCGAGCACGTCGGGTTCGACGACGAGCTCCACCTCGGGGAGCACGTCGGGGTCTTCATCGGGGTCTTCGACCACGACGACCTCGACGGCGGGCGCGAAGCCGGTCATTCGCAGTTTCACTTATGTCGTTCCGGCCCATATTCCGCTCCGCCCGGTCGCGCAATCGACCGGAGGGACGGTCGCCAAGAAGCAAGCTCAGGGGGGAATGGGTGGCGGTGGCGGCGGAGGGGGCCGAGGCGGCGGCGGTGGCGGCCGCGGCGGTGGTGGTGGTGGCGGCCGCGGCGGCAACAATGCCATGCTCACCGACGAAAAACCCGGCTCGACCCGGATCGTCGACATCCTGCCCGAAGGCTCGCCCGTCAAGCAGGGCGAGATCGTCTGCAGGCTCGATTCCTCGGCCTATGACGACGAGGAAAAGGCCCAGCTCATTCGCTATTACCAGGCCAAGTCGTACGTCGACCAGGCGCAGTCGATCCTGGAGGTCGACCAGATCAGCCTTCGAGAATACGAGGAGGGGATCTATCCCCAGGATCTCCAGCTCATCAACCAGTATCTCAAGACCTGCGAGCTCGATCGCAGCCGGGCGGCTCGCACGGCCGCATGGTCGCGCGAAATGCTCAAGAAGGGCTTTCGCACCCCCTATCAGACGCGCGGCGACGAACTCGTGCTCGAGCAAGCCGACATCGCCCTCGCCGAGGCCAAGGGAATGCTCACGCGGTTGGTCAATCAGACCGGCCCCAAGATCCTCAAGTCGCTCCAGGCCAATCTCAAGGCCGCCCTTTCCGACAAGCTCACGCAGGATGCGTCTTACAGCCTGGAAAAGCAGCGGCTGGACCGCCTTCACAAGAATATCGAAAACTGCACCGTCCGGGCCCCCCGCGACGGCATCATCGTCTACGCCAACGCAGCCAATCCCTTCGGGCGGGTGACCGCCGCGATCGATCAGGGCGTGACGCTCCGCCAGGATCAGCCCATCTTCAAGATCCCCGACCCCGAACACATGCGGGTCAAGGCTCAGATCAACGAGTCCAAGGTCATGCTCGTTCACGAGGGGATGCAGGCCACGATCACGATCGACGCCTATCCCGGCCAGTTGCTCCACGGCCGGGTCACCGAGATCGTGCCGATCTCGACGCCGCTCATGGCGTCTGACGTCCGCGTTTATTCCGCCAGCATCGACATCCTCGACGTGCTCAAGAATCTCCGCCCAGGCCTCTCCGCCGAGGTCACGCTGAAGGTCGACGCCAAGCGCGGCGTGACCCGCGTCCCGGTCGACTCGATCCGCTGGGTGGGCGAACGCGCCTTCGTGGCCCGCCACGACCCCGCCAACGAGGAATCCTGGAGCTGGAGGCCGATCGAGATCGGGCTTTCCGACATCGCCTATGCCGAGGTCGTCTCCGGGCTCGAGATCGGCGACCGCGTCGTCGCCTCGCCCGACGACCTGCCAGCGCCCGATGCCAGCCTGCTCCCCGGGCCCGCGACCAGCGTGGCCAATTCGTCGCCCGAATTGGAACCTTGAACGCGCCCAGGAACCTTTTCCCGGGCCTTCCAGACCCTCATCGAGCCAATCAAAGAGTCCTGACCCCTTTGATTCGGCGTTGTCTCGCGCGACCGCTTCCGCTATCATCCCGCCCGGGTCGAGGCTCGTCGGGGCCTTCACCCGCATCTCGGGCACTGAGGTCTCGACCTTGTCTCGCGGGCGCTGATTCCAGGCGCCCCGGGGTCGCGGCGTCCCACGGTGGGTGACCATGCGAACGCTCTATGATTGCCGGCGGCCGCGCCCGCTGGCGCTTGCACTCGCGGTTTCCAGCCTGGTCTGCGGCTGCTCGACCGTCAAGATGACGGGGACGTCGCGGTCGGGGACCGAGCAGCTCTTGTTGAGTGGCGCCTGGGACTCGGCCCTGACCCACGTCGACTTTCACGCGCTTTCGGGGCAAAAGGTCTTTCTCGACGCCGACCCGGTCGCGATTGTCGACAAGGGATACGTCATCTCGACCATCAGGCGGTCGATGGCCGAGCAAGGCGTCTTGCTCGAAAACGCCAAGGACAAGGCCGACGTGATCGTGGAAGCCGCGTTTGGCGCTTATGGCACGGACGAACGCGACGCGAAATCGGGGCTGCCGGCCGTGGGTGTCATGCCATCGCTCCTGGGACCGTCGGTCGTGAGCGGCGGATCGGGCTCGTCGATCACGTTTTCGCAGACCCTGCGTCAAGACGCCGTCGTCAAGGCCGTCATGTTTGGATACGAGGCCAAGACGGGCCGCTTACTCTGGGAATCGGGCCCGCTGCTTTCCGCCCAGGGCGTGCGCGACCATTTCGTGCTGACCTCGGGGCCATATCGCTTGAGCTCGCTGCCGGAGGTCGAGAAATACCCCGACGAATCCCAGCGCAGGACGACCAAGCGGCTCTGGCATAAGTTTTCGGGCCGCTAGGCCCGGGCGTACTCGATCACGGAGGCGACGGCCTTGCGCCAGCGGTCAAGGGCGGCCGCGCGGCCGGCCGCGCTGGTTCGAGGCTCGAAGCGCGGGCCGTTTTCCGCGACGAGGGCGAGCGCGGACGCGGCGTCCGTCCACAGATTGCCGCCGAGCCCGGCCAAAAGAGCCGCCCCGAGCGCGGTCGATTCGGATTGGGGGCTGCGGGTGATCGGCAGGCCCAGGATATCGGCTTGAAGCTGCAAGAACGGGTCCGATCGCGCCATCCCGCCGTCGACCCGAAAGTCGGCCAGTGGAGAGCCCAGGTCTGCGCTCATGGCGTCGATCAAGTCGGCGACCTGGAAGGCGACGCCTTCGAGAGTGGCCTTGGCGAGGTCGGCGAGGGTGGTGGCGCGGGTGAGGCCCAGGATGGCCCCGCGGGCGAGGGGCGCCCAGTAGGGTGCTCCCAGGCCGGTGAGGGCGGGCACGAAGACGACTTCGCTGGCGGGGTCTGCGCTTTCGGCGAGTGCGCCGATCTCGGGAGCTGACGCGATCGCCTCGAGCCCGTCGCGAAACCACTGCACGGCCGCCCCGGCCACGAACACGCTCCCCTCGAGGGCGTACTGAGGCGGGCCTTCCTCGACCGAGGCCGCCAGGGTCGTGATCAAGCCCCGCGTCGACGGCACGATCCGCGCGCCCGTGTGGACGAGCAGGAAGGCCCCGGTGCCGTAGGTGCATTTCGCCTGCCCGGCCTGCACGCATCCCTGCCCCGCCAGCGACGCGTGCTGATCTCCGGCCACGCCCAGGATCGGCAGGCCGTCGGGCAGAAAATCCAGACCCAGCGTCCGGCCGAATTCGCCGCGGCTCGGCAGGATCGCCGGCAATATTCGCCGCGGCACGCCGAATAAGTCGCAGAGATCCGCGTCCCAGGCGAGCGTACTCAGATCCATGAGCAGCGTTCGCGAGGCGTTGGTCTGGTCTGTCACGTGCGCCCGGCCGTCCGTCAGCCGCCAGATCAGGTAGCTGTCGACCGTCCCCGCCGCGAGCGAGCCCTGCTCGGCAAGCCCGCGAGCGCCCGCGACATGGTCCAGAATCCAGGCGATCTTGGTCGCCGAGAAATAGGGATCGATCACCAGCCCGGTCCGCTTGGAGACCCAGCCTTGTTCGGGACGCAACCGGTCGCAGATCTCGGCCGTCCGGCGATCCTGCCACACCAGGGCAGGCCCGATCGGCTGGCCCGTCGCCCGATCCCAGACGATCGTCGTCTCGCGCTGATTGGTCAGCCCCAGCCCCGCGATCCGGTCTGCTCTCACGCCCGCCTCGATCAAGGCCCCCGTCGTCTGCGAGCCCACCGAGCGCATGATTTCCTCGGCGTCGTGCTCGACCCAGCCCGGCCGCGGATACCGCGGCAAGACCTCGAGCTGGCTCTGGCCGGCGACCCGCAGCCGCTGGTCGTAGACGATCACACGCGTGGAGGTCGTACCCTGATCGATCACGAGCAGATGATCGCGCGCCATCGATGGCTCCTTTCCGCACGACCAAGGCCGGGATGGGTGAACGAGCCGCCATCCTAGCCGGACGGGCCAGCCGTCAGGGAGCCCCTGGTGGTACGATGCTCGAAAGAATCCGCCGCTCGAGAGTTCTCGTGACCAAGGAAACCAAACACCCGAGGAATCGGTTCATGTCACCCCTAGTGATCCCAATCGTGGCCATCGTGATGCCCGTGGTCCTGGCGCCGACGGTCATGATTCTCAAGCAGCGCAGGCTTCGCGAGGAATGGCGACATCTCGAGCGCATGAAGGCCATCGAGCACGGCCTGCCGCCAACCACGGGGCATGCGTTCGGCCAGGCCTTCGCCATCACGGCCATCGGCCTGGGCGTGCCGTTTTTCGCGGTGCTGGGCGCGTTTCTGACCAGCATCGCGGTCCCCGATCCGAGCCCTCTGACCGAGATGCCCATCGCGGCGTCGGCCTGGATTTGCGCGATGTTCATCAGCGGTGGGGGGCTGGCGACCAGCGTGGTGCTCAGCGTTCAGGCGGCCCGGGCCGCCCGCGAGGCCCGCGAGCACATGGCGGCCGCCCAGCACAAGCCGGTCTACGATCCCGACGCCTTCGACGTGGTCTCGAGCCGCTGCTGAGCCCACCGCGCGTGGTGGTGGGCGAGGTCGCGCCATCGCCGCTTCGCGATCAAGAGCGATGCCGAGCGCAGCGAGCCAACCCCGGCGGCGCCCCAGAGGGCGAGCAATGGCTCGAGCGGGATGTGAAACCGCGCGGACACGATCGTCAGCGCGTGAAAGACGGCGATCGCCGCGGCCGTCGCGAGCGTGGGCGCCAGCCTGCGGAAAACGCTCGCCGGCGTGAGGACGAGCCCCAGCACGCCAAAGAGCGTGAGCGCGAGATGAGGCGCGCGGTAGACGATGAGCCGCGTCTTGGGGTTGGTCTCGTCAAAGAGGATGAAATACCGGAGCCTGCGCAGCGAGAGGTCGAGGTATCGCCCTGGCCGCGCGGCCAGGTCGGCCCAGGCGCGGCGAAACAGCACTCGCGATCGCTCGGGCTCGGCGAGCGTGCCCAGCCACGCGCGGTCGGCCCGCGTGAATGCGACGTCGTCAATACACCCGGCCTCGTGCCGGGCTCGCCAGAGCGTTTGATTGAGCCCCGCGAGCGAACCGCCGCTCGCTTGATCGAGAATCCGATCGACCGACGGCCGCACGACCTTGTCCGTCCCCTCGCTGAGAGCGCAATTGCCCTGCCAGAACGCATATCCGAATGTGCTTTTGATCGCCACGAACTCGTGATGAACCAGGGCGTTTCGCACGAGCCACGGGCTGGTGACGAGCAGAGCGACGCCCGCGGCCAAGCCCGCGTGAACGAGCGCACGCGCTCTGGGCCGAGCGGCGAATGCCGGCCCCCCTCGGATCGCCAAGGCCACGCCCAGGGCGGCGAGGGCAAGGATCGGGTCGGTGAGCACGAGCACCCCGAGCAAACCCCCGGTCGCGATCGTGTCGCGAGGTCGCCCCGACCGGCCCGCTTGATAGGCCATGGCGAGGGTCCAGACCATGAGCGTGGCCGCCAGCGAGGCGACCTGGACATGGGTGGCCGCGTAGACGAGCGTCGGATGGAGCGCGACGACGCCGGCGGCGACGACCTGGGCCAATCGCCGGCCAGGAAAAAGCTCGCGCGCCAGGGCCAGTACGCCCAGCACCAGCACCCCTCCCAGAAGCGCTTGCCCGAGCTCGAGAATCAGGAGCGCCCGCGGCGTCTCGACCCCGCCGATCGCATAAGCCCCCGCCACCAGGAACGGATAGACCGGGGCCTGCTGCGAGGTCGGCCCGAACGCGCCCAGGAATTCCATCGAAAACCCGCGCCCGGCGACCAGGTTGGCCGCGATCTCGCCGTGTTCGTAAGTGCTCCGCGGCGTCTGGTGGCTCGCCAAGACCAGCACGGCGACCGCCCGGGCCGCCACCGCCAGCGCGACCAGAATCGCAGCCGCCCCGCGATCTCCGGGGACTCGTCGTGGTTCGATGATCCTGGCCTCCCGCCTGCGCTGTCGGGCGTCCTGCTCTTGTCCCCGGCCGAGACTTTCGCCAAAGTCGACCAATCGGTCAACGCCGGCCTCGCGGCGGCCTCGCCTCCGGTGCGCACGACACGATTTGAATCAACGAAAATCCACGCGGCAATTTGCTCAAGAGCCCCTGACCACGGTGTTTTCCGCGGGCGAACAGCGGCCCGGAATCCCGCCGAAAAAAAATCTCAAGAGGCTTGACGGTCGCCGGCCCCAGTGGGTATCTTGCCCATTCATCCGATCTGATCAAGTCCCATGATCCGTCCCGCATCGGGCTTTCCGAATCGTATCGCGTTCTCGTATCCGCTCCTCTGAATCCGTTCCGTGCGTCGTTTGTCGGTATCCTCACTCCGCAAACAGCCAAGGTTCGCACCATGAGTCGCCCCGACCGCAAGCGCCGACTTCGCGTCATCGCCGCCATCGAACCCCTCGAGCCGCGGCAGCTCATGCATTCGGGGCCGCTCTTGCTCAAAGAGGCCGCCGTCGCCTTGAGCGGAACCGCCGACCTCGGCCCCTGGGGCCGGCTGAAGCTGGTCGACCGGCTCGAAAAACAAGGCGACCACCAGTTCGACGCCATGGGTGAGCGGCTCACCGTCAAGCTCGACCACTGGGAGCTGAAACATCCCGCGCTCGCCCGCGAATGGGGCCTCACG
>DAIDHE010000223.1 GCA_027459775.1 Planctomycetales bacterium
CAACTGCGGGAGCACTACCAGGATCTGCCGAGCAAGCTCAGGGAAGAGAAGATCGACCCTCGGGTTCCATGGCTCTACGGGTTTGAGCTCGACTTTTGCTTCAAGTGAAGTCAAATCAACCAGCCCAATAAAATCGCTGCCGTTGGGGTGAAAACGAAGCGATCGTGCCTGGGCTTCTTTTTCAGTCCGAAGGACTGAGAGGCTGTAGCCCAGGGCGCAGCCCTGGGACGGCTATTGAATTAACAGATCGTAATGCATAAATGCTTCGATCGCGACAGGAGACAATGGCAAGAGCGTGGTGGTCCGAGGGGGCACACTTGATGCCTTTGCTGGACTGAAAGGCTACCTATTTCCGATGCTTGCCCTTGCGCTGTTGCTCATACGCCTTGAGCCACTCCTGGGCGCGTGTCAGGTCGTCTTGTCGAACGCGGACCTTGGGTCCGTAGCCCCACAGCCGCGGCTGAAATCCTCCCATTACCAGGTTGATGTCGATGCGGTCCGCGATCGCGGGGATGCCCTGTTCCATCAACTGGTCGGCGATGAACTTGGCCTCGACGGTGTTGTCCGCCATATGACATGCCACGAGGTCCGGCAGCGGCGTCCCCGCGAAGTCCGCGAGCGGATCGTCGAGCGGGGTTCCCTCGGGAATCTCAGGATCGGTGATCGGGTCGGCTTCATCAGCGGTGACGAAGTCCGGATCCTCGACGCCGTCGGGAGTCGTCCCACACGACCAGCAGACCTCGAACGAGTCGTCGACCCTCGACAGGCACTTGGGGCATCGCCACATGTTGGGGACTCCCAGCACGTTGATCTGAAAGACAGGACCACTCGACCATGATACCCAGAACCAAACGTCGCGAAATCCACCGGAATCCACTTCGGCCGTCTTGCCCTTCACAGGCGACCTCGGCCGGCCGCCTTCATGAGCCCCGGGCGCGCGACAATGGATCGCTCGAAAGAATTTCGCGATTTTTTTTCTCTCATGATTGTAAGGGGTTGCGCCAAATCAGCGCGAGAATCCGAAGGGGTCGTAGTTCGGGAAGCCAGACGCGCGCTATCCTGATTGATGGACGTGAAATCAACGTACGAGAACCGTCCCGAGACCGCGCCTCTCGAGCGCGCATCGATCCGGGCGTGGAACCCTTGAGCGCATGCTCCGGGGGATGCGAGCCCGTTCGGTCATCTCCCATCCTTGCTCCCCGCGTGCCCACGCCACTGACCGTCAGGTCGACTCGAAGGCCACGTACCTTGCGACCGCTCTCGTTTCGAGGTCCGGCGTCATGACATCGTTTGCTCCAAACAAATCGAGCGGCGGTCCAGGAATGGCACACGGGCCGGTCGGCCATGGCCATGGTTCAGCACCGTGCGCAGGTCGCTGGAAGCGCGCCGCGGCCAAAAAACGCGGGTCAAATGCGCGCACTTCGCGCGAAAAAGCTGCCGAAAGTGCCATGGAGCGCCACGCCGAGGCACGAAACCCTGCGTTCCAAGGCCGTCGGCCCCTGCCATTCGCGCCATTTGATCCCGCCAGCCAGCGAGGCGCGGCACTCGTGGGCCACGAAACGAGGCGCGTCAGGCGCACGCACGGGCGTCAATGGCGGCAAAAACGGTGGAAATGCCCGATACCGGCGGGGGCGAAACGCTCGAACTCGCCGCTCGAGCGCCATCGTGTCCTCTGGGGGCGCGGTCGCCCCTTGTTCCACGCCGCTGTCGATTCAGCTCGCGACCACGACGCTGCCATGGAGCACGGCCGTGCCAAACACGAGCGCGGAGCCGTGGGTTTCGGATTCGTCGTAGCGGAACTCTTGCCCCTCGCCGACGGGGGGCGCTGGCGCCCAGGCGTGGCCGCGCAGGCTGGCGAGCAGGCGCTCGACATCGCCTCGATCGACGGCCGGGGCGGCCTGGTCGGATTCGAGCGCGTCCATGGCCACGCCGGTCAAGAGGCGGCCCCAGACCTTTTGGCAGGTCGAGGGCTTGTCAAACAGGTCCAGGGCGACGACCTTGCCGCCGACGGCCACCGCCATCCCGGTCGCGCCCTCGACATAGGCGAGCTGCTTCTGGAACTCGGCCAGCAGATCGCGGCGGCTGTCGTAAGTATCGGCCATCGCCGCGGTCTCGGACGGAGCGGAGAAAGCCGCCATCTGCCGTCCGACCTCGCGCCAGACCTGGCCCTGGTCGGAGACATGCCCCCGGCCCGCCTTCAAGGACATCGCGACCGATTCCTTCAAGTGCTTGCGCAGCTTGGACGACGAGACCGAGCCGCTCGGTTCGAAGTGGCGGGACCGGTACCGCCAGCGGCCCTGTTCCACGCAACTGACGGGGATTGGGGTCTTGCCATGGGCGGCGATCAAAACCGAAGTGTTCAGGACGCGGTTTTGCTTGGCGCCACGGAGCTCCTCGCCCTCGAGGAACAAGACGCGGAGATCGCCCTTGTTGGTCACGAGCAGGTTGGGGACCGAGCCCCCCTCGCTGACCTCCTCGACGGTGACCGAACCGGCGGCGATGGCCTCGTCGGCGAGCAGGTAATCGACGCTCTCGGTCGCGGGGGTGAAGAGTGGAAAGACGATGAGGGCCTCGTGGCGGATGGGGTCGCCGACGCGTGCTTCGGGCAGTGTGGACATGGGACGCTCCTTGATGGGAAAAATCGCCAACCGATGGACGCCGGATTCTTGAAAAAGGTTCAGGACCGGAGCATGCCTTCCATGAACGGATCAAGATCAAATAGCGCATGCGTTCGCGGTTCGAAGGCTCGATTCGCGAGCGGCGGCGCGGCGGCCGCGTGGGTTTTCGCCTCGACGCGCGTGCCCCTGGACGAGCGGCGCGGGGAAATGACGCCGGCCGTTTGGCTCGACCTCGGCCGACCATCCCTGGGCGCCGCCAGGCAAGTGCATCCGGCGGAACGACTCGACGCCCCGCGCCTCGAACCACCGGGCGAGCGCCAGGCGCCCGGGCGACCTGGACGGAATTGTATCAAAACCGAAAGGAACGAATCAACCATGCCGCCGGGAGAACGCGCTTTGACCAGCGAGGACGAATCGTTGGTCGATTGGCCACTGACTCGAGATTGCGCGGTGATCCTCGGCGAAAGCAAGCCAACCGTGCCGTGGTTGGAATCGAAGGCGATCCACTGCTTGCGCCGATCACCGCCGCGGTGGAAACAACCCCTCGACGATCAGCGACTGGCGCACGGCGACGGGGTCAGGGTGATTCATCGCGAGAACCACGATGGTCGTCCGCCCGACCGCGGTCCTGCCCACGACGCAAGGGCCGTCCCACGCGAAGTGGCGCACCCATCGGTCGGGTCGTGGGTTGAACAACCGAGTGATCCTTTGGGTTCGAGGATCGATGCCCGCGATATTCGGCCCCTTGTGCGTATTGTCGTGGAGACAGGAGAGCGCCAGGTTGTCGTGCGTCGTAGCGCCGCCATGTTGGCGCGAGATGATGTGGTCAATCGGAAAAGGAACCGTCGGGTAAGTGGATTCGGGCGTGAGGCAGTACTCGCACCGGCGGCCTGCCCGATCCCGGACGTGTCGTGCGAGCGACGGGTCCATGACTCGCTCAGGACACTTTCCTGGAATTGAGGGTTCTCCTCGCCTTCGAGTGCAGCAGGGCGAGCAAATGACCGGCCTTCACGAAATGATCCAGCTCCGCCTTGTCGTCGCTGGAGAGGGAACCGTCCTGATTCCTCTGGGCCAGCGCGCTCATCCGGTTCTGGTCTTTCTTACCGAAGCCGAGCGTCAAGATGTACTGGGCCAGTTCGCGTGAGAGATCGGTCTTATCCGGCTTGATGAGCCGTCCGAAAATCGCGATCTCGCTCGTCGCGTCGTGCCTTGGCCGCCGTGCGGTCGCCACGCCTTCACCTTATTCAGGTCCACGAGCCCAAATGATTTCCTCTCGTAGTTTACATGAACACCCCGCGGTCGAGCGAGCGGTAGCCGACGGCTTCGGCGATGTTCTGGGGTTTGATGTCGTCGTGGCCGTCGAGGTCGGCGATGGTGCGTGCGACGCGGAGCACCTTGTCATGGGCGCGGGCCGAGAGGCCCAGGTCTTCCATGGCGGCCTTGAGCAGGCTCGAGGATTCGGGCTTGAGGGTGCAATACTTGCGGACCTGTCGCGGGGTCATGCGGCCGTTGACCTGGGCGCCGCGGGGGCCGAAGCGCTTGGCCTGGCGGGCGCGGGCGTCGATCACGCGGGCGCGGATCTCGGCCGAGGTCGGCCCCGGCGGCATCTCGGAAAGCTGCGTGAATGGCACCGCCGGCACCTCGACGTGGAGGTCGATGCGGTCGAGGAGCGGGCCCGAGATCTTGCTCAGGTATTTTTCGACCTGGGGCGGCGTGCAACTGCATGCCCGGCGGGGGTCGGAACGATAGCCGCAGGGGCAGGGGTTCATGGCGGCGACCAGGACGAACTCGGCCGGGAAACTGGTGCTTCGCAGGGCGCGGCTGATCGTGACCGAGCCTTCCTCGAGCGGCTGCCGCAAGACCTCGAGCGTCTTGCGGTTGAACTCGGGCATTTCGTCGAGGAACAGGACCCCCTTGTGCGCCAGGCTGATCTCGCCGGGCTGGGGGGTGGTGCCGCCGCCGACCAACCCGGCGTCGCTCACCGAGTGGTGCGGCGATCTGAACGGCCGCACCGCCATGAGCGCCTGGCCGGGCTTGAGCAAGCCCATTGCGCTATAAATACGTGTTGTTTCGAGGCTTTCGGCCGGTGTGAGGGCGGGCAGGATGGTGGGCAGGCGTTTGGCGAGCAAGGTCTTGCCGGTGCCTGGCGGCCCGATCATGAGCACGTTGTGCCCCCCGGCGGCGGCGATCAAGAGCGCCCGCTTGGCGTAGTCCTGGCCCTTGACGTCGACGAAGTCGTCCTCGGTGTGCGAGAGCTGGCGAAAGATCTCCTCGAGGTCGACGGAGCGCGGGTCCATGTCGACCTGGCCGGACAGGAAGCCGACGGCCTCGGTCAGGCTGCCGACGGGGTAGACGGCGAGGCCGTCGACGACGGCGGCCTCGGAGGCGTTGGCCTCGGGGACGAGGATGCCGTCGCGTTTCTCGGCGGCCGCCTGGAGCGCCATCGCCAGCACGCCTTTCACCGGCCGGGTTTCGCCGGTGAGTGCGAGCTCGCCCACGACGGCGAACGAGCCGGGGCGGTCGAAGGCGACCTGGGCCGAGCCCAGCAGCATCCCCAGCGCGATTGGCAGATCGAAGCCGCCGGCGTCTTTCTTGAGGTCGGCCGGCGCGAGGTTGATCACGATGCGGTCGATGACCCGGCGGTAGCCGGAGTTCACGATCGCGCGTTCGACGCGGTGCGTGCTCTCGCGCACGGCCGTCTCGGCCAGGCCCACCAGCACCGTCTTGGGCGCGGACGAGAGGGCGACGTCGACCTCGACCTCCACGGCCGTGGCGTCGATGCCAACCAGGGTATACGAGGCAAGTTTCGCGAGCATGGGGAAA
>DAIDHE010000075.1 GCA_027459775.1 Planctomycetales bacterium
CGGCGGCGGGCGGGGTGGCGACGCTCGCCAACCTGATCGACGACGCGACGGGCACGATCACCCTGGACTTCGCGGGCGGGGGCCTGACGGTTGGGCCGTCGACGGCGGTCGTGATCGACCCTGCCTCGGCGGCGATTCTCGTGATCGCGGCCGAGCCGCCGGCGTCGGTGGGGGCCGGCCAGTCGTTCGGGGCGACGATCTGGGAAGAGGACCAGTTCCACAATCTTGTGACGACGGACAACAGCACGCGGATTACGGCCTCACTGGCCGGCGGCGCGGGTCCGCTCGCGGGTGCGACGTCGGTTGCTCTGAAGGGCGGGGTGGCCACGTTCACCGGCCTGGCCGACGACAAGGCCGAGACGATCATGCTGGCGTTTTCGGGCGGGGGCCTGGCCGCAGGTCCGTCGACCAGCGTCGCGGTCAATATCGGCCCGGATTACAAGCTGGCGTTCGCGACTGCTCCGTCGGCCCAGGCGACGGCCGGGCAGGCGCTCGCGATCCAGCCGGTGGTTTCTGTGGAGGATCAGTACGGCAACATCGAGACGGGGGACAACAGCGGGACGGTGTCGGTTTCGCTCGGCGGGGGGACCGGGCCGCTTCAGGGTCTGACTTCGGCCGCCATACAGGGCGGGGTGGCGCGGTTCAGCAGCCTGGCCGACGACGTAGCCGAGACGATCGCGCTGCGATTCACGAGCGGGAGTCTAAGCGCTCTCGCGTCGAGCAATATCGTGGTGAATCCAGCGGCGGCGACCAAGCTGGTGATCGCCGCCGGGCCCGCGGCTCAGGCGACGGCCGGCCAGCCGTTTGGAACGCAGCCGGTGATCCTGGAAGAGGACCAGTACGGCAACCTCGAGAGGGGCGACAACAGCGCGGTCGTGACGGTGGCGCTCAACACCGGATCGGGTCCGCTCGCGGGTGTTGCGTCGACCACGGTGGTGGGGGGTGTGGCGACGTTCTCGAACCTGGCCGACACCCTGGCCGAGACGATCACGCTGCGGTTTACCAGCCCCGGCCTGGCGCCGGCGGTCTCGAGCTCGATCGCGGTGGCGCCCGTGCCCCCGCCCGCGCCTTCGATCGTGAGCGTGGTTCTGTATGAGTCCACGCCCAAGTCCAAGAAAGCCAAGCCTGTGGTGACTGGTTTCGAGCTCGTCTTCAGTAGTCCCATGAATGAGGGGAGCGTCCTGAACCGGGCCAACTACACGATGCAGGCGAAGGTGAAGAAGGGCAGGAAGTTCGCGATGACCAACGTGTCGTTCACGCCGTCGGCTCTGTCGAGCAACGCAGTCGTGTTGACCTTCGCGGCGAAACAGAAGTTCCTTCTGGGCGGCGAGATCGTGATCAGCAATCTGGCGTCCGGTCGAATCACGAGCGCGGCCAACGTCGGGCTGAACGCGAGCTACACCCTGACGATTTCGCCGAAGCTCAAGGGCGTCACGCTGTAGCGTGGGTGAAGAGGCCCGCGCTGGGACGATTGGCCCGGTCGTTCAGGGGAGCGTGCGGACGACGCGAAAGCCGTAGAAATCGCTGTCGATCGAGGACAGGTCGCTGGCTCGGCGAGCCGAACGGGCGTTGGAGGCTTCATCCGAGAAGCTGCCGCCGCGAAGCATGCACTTGCGATTTGGGATGATCGACTCGGGTGCGTCGATCGTGTCGCTCAAGACGCCCGCGATCGAGTGGCGCGGATTCTTGGTGGAGTCCTGGCACCATTCCCAGGCGTTCCCCAGCATGTCGAACAGCCCGAGGTCGTTGGGCAGGACGCTGCCGCCGGGCCAGGCGTGACTCTTGCTGTTCTTTTCATACCGAGCGTAAGATCCGAGAAGCTCGAGTGAGTTCCCGAAATACCGGCTGGTCACCGCGCCCGCGCGGCAGGCGTATTCCCATTCGGGCTCGGTGGGCAGGCGGTAGCCGGTGCGATCGAGCACGTCGGCGGGGATGGTCATCCCGTCGCCGAAGGCGCCTGCGTCGTTGGGTGTATAGCACCACTGGCGCTCGCTCAAACCCTCTTGCTGGCTGAGCCAGTTGCAGTATCTCGCGGCCAGGTGCCAGGTCGCGGTAAGCCAGGGCCCCTCGGGGTCGGGACTGTATTGAGTGATGTCGCTGATGTTGAGGCGAGACTGGTTGTATTCCTTGAGAAAGCGGCGAAATTGCTCGGCGGAGACTTCCGTGGTGGAGATGGCGAAGCGGCGGGGTATGGTGGTTCGGCGCAGCGGCTCGGATGCGGGGTTCCGCTCTCGCTCGTTCGCGGGCGAGCCCATCGTGAAGTCGACCGGTCCGTCGATCACGGCGAAGCACTGGCGCTGACGGTTCACGTACCAGCGGCGGTCGCCCCGGGCGCTTAGGTCGATCGAGCTCGCACCCGAGGTCGCGAGCTTGTCTCTCTTGTTCCACTGCCTCAGAGTCCACTCGGCGGCGGCGTGGATTCCGGCGTCGGGGTCGTCGCGATGGAGGGCGGCCAGCTTGTCGACCATCGCGTCGCGCTCGGCCGCCGGCAGGGCCTCGAGGGGGTACTTTCCCAGCGCCTGGATCAGGGCTCGCCGGGTCGAGGTCTCGGGACGGAAGAGGATCGATTCCATCTTGCCTGGGTTGGATTGAGGAGCGCCTTCGTCGGCCGCGGTCCGCGGTTGGGCGGGGCCGCGGCGGGTGGCGCCTCCGCCATCGATCCGGTTGAATTCCAGGGCGATCGGACCGGGTTGCACCCCCATGGGTTTGAGCCAGTTGATCATGAAGCTTCGGAGCCGGGGATCGGGCGAGTGCACGAGCAGCGTCCAGGCTGACTCGGCCTTGCCGAGGCGGATGAGGGCGATGGCGGCGCGGGCATTGCGCTCGGCCCGCTCGTCCTTGATCGACTCGGAGACCAGCGGCCTTTTCCAGGCGGAGGCCGTCACGAGCGGCGAATCGTCGTCGGTACGGGCGACGGACCAGGCGACCGGCCGGAAGCCATGCCCGATCATGGCCTGGGCGTGCTTGAGCTGGGCGGTGGGATCGACGCCCTGTTTGGTGGCGCTCTCGTGGTCGGGATCGCGGGTCCAGATGGCGGCGTAGCGGCGATCGGGGTGGGCGGCGTTCATGATCTCGCCGAACCTGGGGTCGCCATGGAGCCCGTCCAGGGCGGCGTCGTCGTCGATCCGCGCGAAATCCGCGTCGGGGTGGTGAACGATTTCGGCGAGCCGCTTGAGAGCGCGGGTCGCGAGTGTGCGCGCCTGTGCCGCGTCGCGGGGTGCGACGGCCGTCGCCGCCAGCGCCAGCGCTCGGACCACGTCGTACCGTGGCACGACGTCCTGGGACCACGGGTCGAGCGCGGACTCGAGTGCGGCGAGCGGCTGCTCGGGATTCTCGCCGAGCTCGGCGGCGACCACGGCGGCGACGTAGAGCTTGGCGTGCGCGGGCGCGGAGGACAGGCGCAGCTTTTCGAGCTCCGCGCGGGCTTCGGCCGCGCGGCCGAGCCGGGCCAGCGCCACCACGTACTCTTGCCGGGCAAGCAGCGATTGCGGATCCTTGCCGAGAGCGATTCGCAGATCCTCGAGCGCGTGTGGAAGGTCGCCGAGCCGGGCGTACCAGTTGGCTCGCTCGAGTCGCGAGTCGGGGTCGTCGGGCTGGAAGGCGAGTGCCTTGCCGATGCGCTCGACGGCCGCGCGGGCGCGGGCCTGGATCGAGGCGAGAGGCCCTGCGCGATAAACCGAGATGTCGCCCATCGTCTGGTCCTGGCGCCTTCCTTCGATCAGAACAAGGTTCGCCTCAAATAGGTCTACAAATGTTTGCGCGTTGAAATCATCGCTGGCACGTTTGCCCCAGACGCCGCAGTACCTCAGCACGCCGCCCAGACCTTCCATGGTTTGCGTGGTGCGGGGATTGAGGTCGTCGGCCATGAGCTGATCGCGGTTCCGGGTCGCCTGGGCGTGATCGAGCCCGGCATAAAGCTCGACTTTTTCCGCGGCGGTCGACGCGACCCAGACCGCGGCGTAGCGGTCGGCCGGATGACCGTCACGGTCGGTCGCGGGGTAGCCCGCGACATCCACGGGGAGCAGGTTGTGGGCGCGCCCTTCTTCAACGCGGCGGGCGAGCTCCGCGGGGGACAGGCCCGATTCGAGCGTCCACTTTCGTCTGTCGCGGGTCCAGACAACGGCGACTTTCACCGAGTTTCCGTCGGCGAACGGTCGGAAACGGATCGGCCGGTATCCGGATTGGCGGAGCTTTTCGCAGGCGTCCAGGCATGGGCCCAGGGGCATCGTCTGGCAGAATGCGAACCGGTCGGCGAGCTGGCCGTGGGCCGCGCTGATTCGGTCGACGAGAGCGGGGTCGGGCGTGATCCATGAGGGGTCGAGCGGCGGGTCGTTCCAGGACGGTTCGGTGGTTTTGGCGAGCTCGGCCGCCAGGCGGGGCGCGACCGCGTCTTTGTGTTGCTTGGCGACCTCGAACAACACGCGAAACGGCGCTGGCTCGCCGAGCAGCAGGAGGTTCGCCAGCACGGCGGGATCGTCGTCGAGATACTGGGCGAGCAGCCGGGTGGCCGTCGACCGCTCGGGCTCGGGGCGAGACTTGTCGCCGAAGATGAGAATGAGCGGGGTGCTGAGATGGCGTCTGACGGGTTGGAGCAGTTTCAGCCAGACCTCGATCGCGCGGGCGTCGGCGCGGACCAGATCCCCGGCGATCGAGTCGGCACGGTTGGCCCAGCGGGCATTGTCGGGATCGAACCGGGCGAGCGCGCTTGCCAGTGGAAGAATGGCGGCGTCGCCGGGTTTCGCCGCTTCGAGGTCGGCCCACAGGTCAGGGGAGAGCCGTTGCCCCTGCGAGTCGAGCGTCTGGAGCAGGACGGGCGC
>DAIDHE010000259.1 GCA_027459775.1 Planctomycetales bacterium
AGGCAGCGTGTCGTTCACAATCCTTTGAGGCGAATACAACGATTTTTCGCTCAGCATATCTTGCAGGAGGTCGTGTCTCGTGATCGCTTTGTACCCGGTGGTCGCGGGACGCAACTCCTCCAGTACGCCCACGCCGAACACCACGTCGATATCACCCGTAGCCGTGTCCGCGTCAATATCCTGAACGAACAACCTCCCCGCTGGCTCCGACCGCCTGATCACCGTCAAGGTCAAGCCCACCCGCTCGGGCCCGTTCGAGCATGGCGCCACCGTCACATTCTTGACCGGCGGCAAGGCCCGGACCCGCGTGCTCGAACCCAAGCTCAAGGTCGACCTGGTGGCAAACCCCACCGTCGGCAAGGTGCTCAAGGGGCAATCGGTCACGTTCCAGGTTGTCGTCACCAACACCGGCGACGGGCCGGCGCGCGACGTCACCATCCAGGCCAAGCTCAGCCCCGGCCTCAAACACGACTCGGGCGAGACCGGCGACGACCGGGCGCTCTTCGAGCTCACGCTCCCCGAGCTCGCGGCCGGCCAGCATGAAAAGCTCGACGCCCTGGTCGCCGACGCGATCCTGGGGGGCGAGCAATCGTGCGTCGTGGTCGCGCGGAGCGGCGACGTCGTCTTCAATAAAGACGAGGCCGAGGTCGTCAAAACGGTCACCGTGGTCGAGCCCAAGCTCAAGCTGGCTCTCAAGGGGCCCGACTCGCGCTATACCGACACCACGGCCGATTACGAGCTCTCGGTCGAGAACCCCGGCACCGCCCCCGCCCGGCGGGTACGCGTCCTGGCCACGCTGCCGGTCAACGGCCGTCTGGTCAAACCCCTTCCCGACGCCCACTACGACGCCACGACCCGCCGGCTCCAGTGGACGATCGACTCGATCGAGCCCGGCGCGAAGCCGCTCGTCTTTCCGTTCCACGTCCGCATGGGGGGTGTCGGCGATTACGAGATCGTCGCCCAGGGCGTCGGCGACGGCGCTCTCAAGGCCATGGACCGCCGGCACACCGAGGTCGTCGGCATGCCCGACGTCGACCTGGTGGTCAGTGAAATGAAACGCGTGGTCGACGTCGGCGGCAAAACCACGTTCCAGATCCGTCTTCGCAACTATGGCACCAAGGAAGCGAGCCACATCCAGATCACGGCCAAGCTCTCGAAGAACCTCAAGGTCGAGGCCGCCGGCAGCAGCTCGACCGACATCAAGCAACAGCTTTCGCCCGACGGCGACGAGCTCAAGTTCAGCGAGATCGACAAGCTGGGCCCGGGCAAGGAGCTTGTTCTGGGCATCCTCGTCAAGGTCGCCAGTGATACGCCCCGGCTGGCGACCTGCCGCGTCCTGGTCTCGCACGAAGACCTGCCCGAGCCGTTCGAGGACATGGCCGCCGTCAAGATCACCTCCGCGCGACGCAGCCCCGTCGCGGCCTCGGGACCGTGAGCCCGCCCCGCGGTCGCCAGGCGTCTCGTCCGGCGCGGGCTGTTACAATGGCTTGGGTCGCCGCCCCGCTGCCTTCTCGATGAGCCTTCTTGACCTGGCCCCGCATGACCCAAGAGCCCCCCACGCCCCAAGAGCCCTCCGAGCCCCGTTCCCGATCGATCGCGCTTGCCCAGGGGCTCAAGCTGGCGGTCCTGGGGATCTCGATGGCGCTCTTGATCCTGGCCCTCGCCGTCGGCCCCGGCTGGTTCCACGACCAGCCGCGCGAACGCCAGCGCGCCCTGGTCGAGGGCATGCTCCGGCTGTTGCTTTTCGGCTATGCGGCGCTCGCCCTCGTGGCCGCCAGCCTGCCCATTCTGGCGTGGCGACTCAGGCGGAGCTGGCGCTCGGGGATTCGGTCGAGATTCCTCGAGCGCGGCTTCTTGATCGCATTTTCGTGTCTGCTCTCGATCGCGGGGCTCGAGCTCGTCTCGGCCGCCTGGCGGGCCTGGATGCATCGGCTGCCTGCGCTCCCGCGGCGATTCGCACCCGAACCCCCCGAGACCTATCGCATCGTCGTCCTGGGCGGCTCAAGCGCGCTCGGCGAACCCTATCGCCCCTGGATTTCCGTGGGCCAGATCGTGGCCGACCGGATTCAGCGGGCCCTCCCCGGGCGCAAGGTCGAGTGCCAGATCCTGGCCTGGCTGGGCGAGGATCTCGAAGAGCAGCACCAGCGATTGGCGGCTATCACCCACCGACCCGACATGGTGATCGTGTACTCCGGGCACAACGAGTTCGCCGCCCGCTTCGAGGAACAGCGCGAGGCCTGGCTCGATCTCGACTCGGGCTCGCGACTGTTTCAGGCGTTTCATCGCGCCTTGCTCGTCTCGCCGTTTTGCGGCCTGGTCCATGAAATCGTCAGCAAGAACAGGCTCGATCTGCCCCCGCTCGCCGGCCGCCACCAGTTGATCGACCCACCCCTCGCCAGCGAGTCCGAATCGGCCGAGATCCTCGCCGATTTCCAGCGGCGTCTGGAGGCGATCACGGCCTATTGCGAGGCGATCCGGGCGATCCCGGTCCTGATCATCCCGCCGGCCAACGAGTCCGATTACGAGCCCAGCCGGTCGACCGTCGCGGGGTCGACGTCGGTCGCCGAGCGGACGCGATTGGCCGCCGATTTCGCACAGGCGCGGGCGCTCGAGACGGACCATCCTCGGCGAAGCGAGACGATTCTGGCGGAGATCCTGGCCCGGCATCCGGGGTTCGCGGAGGCTCATTTCCGTCTGGGCAAGCTGCTCGAGCGGGCGGGGCGAATCGATCAGGCCGCCCCCCATTTCCTGGCCGCTCTCGACAACGACGGCCTGCCGATCCGCTGCCCAGCCCCGTTCCGCGACGCCTATCGCGAGGTCGCCCGTCGCCATGCCAGCGCCGTCTTGATCGACGGCCGGAACGTGTTCGCCGCCGCCAGCTCGGCCGGGCTCATCGGCGACGAAGTGATCCAGGACACCCACCATCCGACGCTCCGGGGCGCGATCGCGCTGGCGCGGGCCGTCCTGGGCGCTCTCAGGTCGCGAGGGCTGGTCGCGTCCGGTCTGGACGACCGCCTGGACGCCGCCGCGATCGTACGCACGTTCGCCATCGACGCCGATCGCTGGGCGACCGCCTGCGAACGGACCAGCGAGCATTATCGCAGGATCGCCGGCTATCGCTACGACGGAGCCCTCCGCAGGGCCACGTCGCTCCGATACGCCCAGGCGGCACGCATGCTCAGACAAGGAACCCCGCCCGACGACGTGGGCCTGCCGGGGATTGGAGTCGCGAGTCGGCCCAGGAAACCGAGCGGCGAGGCCGGCCCATGATTCGACCGAACCCGTCAGGCCACCATCTCGACCTGCCAGTCCTGAAGCTCGACCGCCGCGCCTCGGCCCAGGAACCGAACCAGGGCCACGAACTGGTCGCGCTGGCCCCGCCTGATCACCTTGCCCGTCATGCCTTGCAAGGGGCCGGTAGTGATTCGAACCAGCGCCCCCACGGGCGCGGCCGGCTCTTCCTGGACCGGCAGACCCGAGCTCAGCATCTGGTGAATCTGCCGCAAGTCGCGCTCGAGCGATTCTTGATCGACGACGTCGAGCACGGCCACCAGGCGATCTCCCCGCTGGGCGGCCAGCCGATCGTCGCGGTCGCCTCTCAGGAACATGTAACCCGCGAACAGGGGAATGATCGACCGGATCGTGCGCCCTCGCGGGGTTCGGCCCTCTTTCCAAACCTGGGGCAGATAGTAAGCCACGTTCTGTTTGCGGAGCTCGCGCGCGACGGATTTCTCCTGGCGAGGCTTGGTGTGCAGGCACCACCAAACGGCCTCGCCGTTGCCATTCTGGGGCGGATGGTCGTCCCAGAGGTCAGGCGGGTGGCAATCGGGCTCGGCCGGCAGGATCGGCATCAGCGGATCCCAGAAAAACATGGGCGCGAGGAGGGATCGCACGCGCCTCGGGAATGCCTAGATCACCCAGAATTGTACGTTAGATGAACCCACGGACTTCGTCAAGCACGGGCGAGTTGGCGAACCACGACCGAGCGCGGCGGGTCCAAGGGCTGAATCGTCGCACGTTGACTCGAGAGGCACATTCTTGAACTTCGCTCAGAATGGGATCCTGGTGATCGACAAGCCGACGGGGACGACCTCGCGGGCGATGGTCGACGCGACGGCGCGGCTCGTGCCGGGCGCTCGGGTGGGCCATGCCGGTACGCTCGACCCGCTCGCCACCGGCGTCCTGGTCGTGTGCGTGGGGCCGGCCACACGGCTGGTGGAGACAATTCAAGGGCTGGCCAAGACCTACCAGGTCGAGATCCGCCTGGGCGCGCGGAGCGACACTCTCGACGCCGATGGCCGGATCGAGGAGGACGACTCGCCGCCGATTCCCAGCGCGGGCGAAATCGCCGTCGCGCTGGCCCCCTTTCGTGGCGTCATCCAGCAAACGCCTCCCCAGTTCTCGGCGCTCAAGGTCGCCGGCCGCCGTGCCTACGACCTGGCGCGCAAGGGTTCCGTGGTCGAGCTCAAGCCCCGCCCCGTGCGAATCGATCGCATCGCGGTCCTGGACTACGCCTGGCCGATCCTGGCGCTCGAGGTCGATTGCGGCGGCGGAACGTACATCCGCTCGCTGGCGCGCGACGTCGGCGAAAAGCTCGGCTCGTCGGGATACGTGCAAACGCTCAGGCGTACTCGCATCGGCGGCTTCACCCTCGATCAGGCCGTCGATCCCGGTGTGCTCGTCAATCGAGCCGCGTTCGAATCGCATCTGCTCGATCCGGTCCTGGCCGTCCAGGGGCTGACTCAGATCGTGCTCGACCCGGCCCAAAGAGCGGCCGTCGCGCTGGGCAAGCGGATCCCCGTCGGTGAATCGGGGTTGGCCGCGCCGAATTGCTCAAAACCGATCGCTCTCGTCGACCAAGACGGAGCCCTGGTCGCGCTCGCCGAGCTCGATCTCGAGGGGGGGTGGCTGCAACCGCGAAAGGTGTTGATTTGAGTGAACCTCGCCAAATTGGTTCCCGTTCCGTCGTTGACCCTGATCCCCCCGAGCCGTACAATTCCGACGTCGAGATCCTGTTCGCTTGCACGCCATCTCCTTCCCGAAACGAGGTCGACTCGACTTTGATTGATCCCACTCGCACCGAGCCGCTGGGGCGCCAAGAGCGGGCGATTCTCGCCGGCGTCGTTCTGTCCGATAAAGACTATCTCGACGATCCCCTGGACGAGCTCCGGGGTCTGGTCAAGACGGCCGGGCTCACGGTCGTCGGCACGATCCTGCAAAAGCGCAGGCAGATCGACATCGCGACCTATCTGGGCTCGGGCAAGGTCACCGAGCTCAAGGATCTGGCGGCCGCCCACGAGGCCGACGTGGTGGTCTTTGACAACGACCTGGGCCCCGCCCAGACCCGCAATCTCGAGCGCGCGCTCGAGCTCAAGGTCGTCGACCGCACCGAGGTCATTCTCGACATCTTCGCGACCCATGCCCGCACCCACGAGGCGCACTTGCAGGTCGAGCTCGCCCAGCTCGAATACGCCATGCCGCGGCTCAAGCGGATGTGGACGCACCTCTCGCGTTACAAGGGGGGTATTGGCGTCCGCGGCCCTGGTGAAAAGCAGCTCGAGGAAGACCGCCGGATCGTCGCCCACCGGATCAGCGAGCTCAAGAACAAGCTCACGAAGATCCAGGCGCGCAAGGAGCGCGAGGTCGCCAGCCGCTCGCTCGCCCCCACGATCTCGCTGGTCGGCTACACCAACGCCGGCAAGAGCACGCTCATGAACGCGCTCACCGACGCCGGGGTCCTGGTCGAGGACAAGCTGTTCGCGACCCTCGACACCCGCACCCGCAAGTGGAAGTTCAAGGGGGGCGGGCATGCCCTCTTGTCGGACACGGTCGGCTTCATCCGCGACCTGCCCCACGCCCTGGTGGCGTCGTTCAAGGCCACGCTGGAAGAGGCCCGCCAGGCCGACCTGCTCTTGCACGTCGTCGACGCCTCGAGCGAGGCCGCCGAGAGCCAGATCCAGGCCGTCAAGACCGTCCTGGCCGAACTCGAGCTCGAGGATCATCCGATCCTTCTGGTTTTGAACAAGGCCGATCGCGTCCCCGACCAGTCGTACCTCGACGTCCTGCGCGCGCACCACGCCGATTCGGTGGTTGTGAGCGCGGCCAAGGGCAGCGGCCTGGACCAGCTCGAGGCCGCCGTTCGCGAAGCCATGAGCGAACGCGCCGTCGACGCCGAGATCGAAACCGACGTCGCCGACGGCCGCGTCCTGGCCTACCTCGCCCGCCACGCCCAGATCCACGACCGCGTCTACATCGAGGACCGCGTCCGCGTCATCTGCCGCTTGCCTCGCCGATGCGCCGATTTCTTGCGCGACCACGGCGTCGACGTCCAGTCCGCCACCCAGGCCCTCCGGGCCTCGTGACCCGAAGACCGAGACACGCCTCAACCCGTTCGGAACCGCGAAAACCACTCGATCAAGTCTCGTGGATTGGCTCGCGTCCTCGAGGCGACTCCCGTGATTGGCGAAATCAAAGGGGTCAGGACTCATTAATGCCTGGCAATGCACTCTGAACATTCGGTTGACGCGATCCCGCATCAATGAGTCCTGACCCCTTTGATTTCGTGATTTCGTGACCCCTTTGATTTCGCGCACGGCCTCGACTCCCCCGCGGATGGTCTCGCGACAGACCGGTATTTCGGATTGCAGCAATCAGGGTGAGTCCGCCGATAGTAAACGGAGGATCGGACGCTCCCCCCGTCCGATATTCCCGGCGAATCTCTCGAAGTACAGCCGAAAAACCCGCATTGCCCCGGCGTAGCTTCTTGAGAACAAACAGGTCGATTTGGTAGCCGTTTACCAGACAAACACGTGTCGCGTTCGACCTGGCTGGGAAGACCCGCACAAACTCGCTGGGGGATCCGCGCATGCATGCTTTTTGGGTGAAGGAATCGCCGCTCACGCTGGCCTGGACGGTGGCCTTATGGGTCGCAAGTCAGGGCCCGACGCGGGCCCACGCTCAAGAGGTCGTTCCCGCGGACGGCGTCGCCGCGAACGCCAGAATGGCCGACTCGCCGCCGCGTCCGGCCCTGGACCCGGGCATCCTCCACGAGATTGAGGAACCGAGCGAGCCCGTTTCCCCGATCCCCGTCATTCCCGAGCACCCCGCCACCTACGCCCCGGCTCGCGTTGTCAGTGGACCCCTCGACGTGATCCGCGAGTCGATCTTTGGTGCGGCCTCGACGGAAGGCTGGCATCCACTGAGCCTCATGACATTCTTCAGCGAGGGCTGGGACGAGGCGTATGCCAAGTCGCCCGAGGGAACCAACGGCGCACCCAAGCAGAACTGGCTGGGGGTGGCCGACGGCGTCTTCGCCCGGCTCAATTCGCTCAATTTCTTCTTCACCGACCACATGACCACGAATTCAGGCTTGCTGCTCACCCCGCTCCCCTGGGCGCCCGCGAAACCGAAGACCAACGGTAATGCATACTTCGCGTCCTATAACATCTACCTCCCGATCAACCAGCGCCTCGAGCTGCTCCTGGTGGTCCCGTTCCTCGCCTCCAACACGACGAGCCCCACCGGCAACTTCGTCACCAACTTCGGCGACCTGACGATCTCGGAGCGGTTCCGCCTGATCGAGCAACGGAATTTCAGCATGCAGGCTCTACTGACCGAACGGACCGCCACCGGCCAAACGGTCAACGGCAACAACATCAATTTCATCACCCCGAGCCTCGAATTCTGGTGGAACTTCGCCCCGAAATGGGTCATCCGCGGGGGCACCGGGATCAACATCGACACCGGAAGGAAAACGGCCACCGACGTCTACTTCACCAACCTGGCCATGGGCCGATACCTCACGGACAAGAACGCCCGCTTCTTCAAGGAATTCGTCGCCCATGTCGCGATCTCGACCGTGTCGGATGTTCTGGGCCGGAAAGACTACATCTCCGACGTCTATATCGCACCCGGCTTCCGGTTCGGCCTCGACCGCGACCAGAAGTGGTACGTGATCGGCGCCATGCAGATACCAGTCAGCGGCCCCCATCCCTACGACTGGCAGCCCGACTTCGCGCTCATTCGTAATTATTGATCATATCACAACGTGATAAATAATATTATATCAAGGGTAGTGGACGCACCTTGTGATCCAGCGCTCGCGGCTTGCACGCGATCGCCGCGTGTCATATGCTCGCCGCATCAATCCCAGGGGGCGGCGCATGCGGATTACGAATCGGGCGGTGGCGGGCGTTTTGTTCTGGCCCATCCTTTGCGCCGCGGGCCCGGGGTACGCCCAGGCCCCGCCCCGTCCCAACGTCGTCTTGATCATCGCCGACGATCTGGGCCGCGACGATTGCGGGGCGTTTGGCAATCCATCGGTCAAGACCCCCAACATCGACCGGCTGGCCCGAGGCGGCATGCGGTTCGACCGCGCCTTTGTGACCGCCAGCTCGTGCAGCCCGAGCCGCTCGAGCCTGATCACCGGGCGGTATCCGCACAACACCGGCGCCGAGGAGCTGCACCAGCCGCTGCCAGACGACCAGGTCGGCTTCGTCGAAAAGCTCCGCTCGGCCGGATACTGGACGGCCGCGGCGGGGAAATGGCACCTGGGCAAGACCGCCAAGAGCCGCTTCGATCTCGTGCGTGAAGCCAACCCGGCGGGATTCCAACTGCCGGCCGATCACGACGCCAGGACCGCGATGATCGTTCCGGGTACGAACGCGGCCAAGAGCGGCTGCGACCAGTGGGTCCGGGTGCTCCGCGACCGCCCCAAGGATCGGCCGTTCTTCCTCTGGCTGGCCGCCCTCGACCCCCACCGCGACTACGAGCCGAACACGATCCCCGTCCCGCACCGGCCCGAGGATGTCGTCATTCCCCCCTATCTGCCCGACCTCCCCGATGTCCGCAAGGATCTGGCCCTCTACTATGACGAGATCGGCCGGCTTGACGGATACGTCGGGGCCGTACTCGCGGAGATCGACCGTCAGGGAATCGCCGGCGACACGCTCGTCCTGTTCCTCAGCGACAACGGCCGCCCATTCCCGCGCTGTAAGACGACGCTCTACGATTCCGGGATCAAAACCCCCCTGATCGCGCGCTGGCCGGGCCACATTCCGCCCGACAGCCGATGCGGCCGGCTGGTCAGCACCGTCGACATCGCGCCCACGCTCCTGAAACTCGCCGGGGTCGTGCCCGGCACGACCTTCCAGGGCCAGGATCTGGCCCCGCTCTTCAAGGATCCCGCGGCCATGGTCCGGGAGCGGATCTTCGCCGAGCGGAACTGGCACGATTACCTGGCCCACGGCCGAGCGGCCCGCTCGGAACGATTCAAATATATCAAGAACGACGACGCCCAGAATCCGCTCACGCCCCCCGCCGACGCCGTGCGAAGCCTGACCTTCACCGCCATGCGCAGGCTCCGCGACCTGGGAAAGCTGCCGCCGATCCAGAGCGCCTGCTTCGTCCATCCCCGCCCCGTCGAAGAACTCTACGACACGGACGCCGACCCCCACGAACTGGTCAACCTGGCGAACGATCCCGCCCACGCCGCCGTGCTGAAAGCGCTGCGCCGGGATCTGGCGGAATGGGCGCGCGAGACGGGCGACGTCGTCCCCGACCGGCCGAGCCCCGACGAATTCGACCGCGAGACCGGCGAGCCACTGCCCAACCGCGTCCGCCCCAGGCCGACCAAGCCCAGTGCGAAAGCCAGGGGCCGTTGACTTGCCCGCGGGCACTGCCAACAGGCAAGGGCACGCCCTCTCGGCGCCACCTTGGGGCGGAATGTCCAAATCTCGCGCGGCTTGACAACCCCGCCAGGGGAGGAGATCCTCGGATCGTGGCACGCGAAAATCCCATGACCCGAAAACGCGAACCACGGCCTCCGGATGAGGAGCCCCGCGAATGTCGCTCAGGTGGTAAGACTCTATTGAGGAACGCGAGGACGTGATGCTCGGAAAGCCCGTCTACAAGCAAACCCGGCTCACTGTCGAGCACATTCTCCGCGAACTTGGCACGGGGATGAGCCTGGACGACCTGCTCGACAACGATCCGAATCTGAAACCAGAGCACGTCCAAGCGGCCCTCCAATACGCGGCCGAGTTGGCGGCGACCGGGTAGGGTGGCGTCGAACGATGTACGTCATCGTGAGGCCCACCATTCGCCTCCGCCATGTCGCGAGCCTCTTCCACGGCGCGCACCTCGACCGATCGCATCCAGCGCGGCTTGACAACCCCGCGCGCAAGGCCATAGCCTTGAGCGCAACAGGAGCCCACCGATGCGTGCCACCGAGCGACTCACCAGCGAGGGCGCGGCCCTCTTGGTCGTCGACATGCAAGACAAGCTGCTCGCGTCGATCGCCGACCGCGAGCGGGTCGTCGCGTGGTCCGTCGGGCTCATTCGCGGCGCCCAGATCCTGAACATCCCCGTCTGGACGACCGAGCAATACCCCAGGGGACTCGGGCCCACGACCGAGGCCGTCGCCGCCCTCGTCGGCGACCGGCTCCCCAAGGCGACGTTTCATTGCTGCGCGGTCGCGCGGGTGATGGACGAGCTCAAGAGCCACAAGATCCGCCACGTGACCCTGGTCGGCATCGAGGCCCACGTCTGCATCGCACAGACGGCCCTCGAGCTCATGGACTGGGGCTATCGGGTCCAGGTCGCGGCCGATGCGGTCGGCGCGCGCAGGCCCTATGATAGAGAGGTCGCGCTCCGGCGGCTCGAGCACGCCGGCGCGGTCGTGTCGACGGCCGAGGCCGTCCTGTTTGAATGGACCGAACGCGCCGATCGACCCGAGTTCAAGGCCATGAGCGCCCTCGTCAAGGAATTCGACCGCGACCTCGGCGGGTCGCGACCCCAGATCCCGAGCCAGGAGTGAACCCCCCGTGCCCACGAAATCGCGTCCCGCCCCGCCAGCACCTTTCGAACCACCCGCCCGCGTGCTCCTGGGCCCCGGTCCCAGCGACGTCCACCCCAGGGTCCGCGAGGCCATGGCCAAGCCGCTCATCGGCCACCTCGATCCCGTGTTCGTCGGGCTCATGGACGAAACGCAAGAGCTGCTCCGCTATGCCTTCCAGACCGAAAACAAGCTCACGCTGGCGGTCTCGGGGACGGGCTCGGCGGGGATGGAGACGATCGTCGTCAACCTGATCGAGCCGGGCGATCCGATGCTGGTCTGCGTGAACGGCATCTTCGGCGCGCGGATGGTCGACGTCGCCGAGCGCGCCCGGGCGCAGGTCACGACGATCGAGCGCCCCTATGGCGAGACCTTCGACCCCGACGAGATCCGCCGGGCGCTCAAGGCCCACCCGGCCAAGGTCGTCGGGATCGTCCAGGCCGAGACGTCGACCGGCGCCTGGCAGCCGCTCGAGGAAATCGCCGAGATCGTGCACGAGGCGGGCGCTCTCCTGGCCGTCGACGCGGTCACCTCGCTCGCCGGCGTGCCGCTCGAGGTCGACGCCTGGGAGATCGACGCCGTCTATTCCGGCACCCAGAAATGCCTGAGCTGCCCGCCAGGCCTCGCCCCGGTCACCCTCGGCGCACGCGCCGTCGAAACCCTCGCCGCCAGAAAGACCAAGGTCCAAAGCTGGTATCTGGATCTTTCTATGATCATGCGTTACTGGGGCAGCGACCGCTTCTACCACCACACCGCCCCCATCAGCATGAATTACGCTCTTCGAGAGGCGCTTGCCCTGGTGGCGAAAGAGGGCCTCGAGGCCCGCCATGCCCGCCACGCGCTCTGCGGGCAGGCCCTCCAGGCGGGTCTGGCGGCGATCGGCATCGGGCTCGCCACCAGGGCCGGCAACCGGCTTCCCCAGCTCACCTGCGCTCTCATCCCCGACGGCGTCGACGATCTGGCCGTTCGCAAGCGGTTGCTGGCCGACTGGGGCATCGAGGTCGGCGGCGGCCTGGGGCCCTGGAAGGGCAAGGTCTGGCGCATCGGCCTCATGGGCCATGGCGCGCGGGCCAGCAACGTCACCCTGTTCCTGTCAGCGCTCGAAACCTGCCTCCGCGACCTGGGCGTTGACGTTCCCGTCGACGCCTCGGTCAAGGCCGCCAGCGCCGTCCTCGAACAGACCGGCCAGCCGGTGAGCGTTTGAGGTTCAAAAGGGCTTGGCCGGGGCGGCCGGCTCGGGTTCGCGGGTTTCGAGCGGCTTACCGAGCTTGATGATCCGCTCGACCGCTTCGGCCTTGGACTCGAGCTGCTGTCGCTGCTTGCGAACGGCGTTGAGATCCGCCCGGGCAACCCTGAGCCGCGATTCGGCCACCCTCAGCAGACTCTCGAATTTCTCGACCTCCATCTTCGAGATAATCCCCGGATGCTCAGCGATCTTTGCGTTGTTCGCCACGACACCAGCCGCGATATCAACGGATGCCTGCGCCCCATCGGCTTGGGCCGCGCAAGACGCGATGCGATTCTGGACGATCGCGATTTCGTCGTTCAGGTCGAGCGCGATCCCGCGCAGGGTGGCCAGCGTGACGAGCCCTTGGCCTCGCCGTTCCTCAACGATGCGGGCCTCGATCGCCTTCCGCTCATAGAGATCAGTGTACCTCGTGTATTCCAGAACGGAGAGCTTGAGCCTGGCCTCCAGCTCGTGGATCAATCGGTTCGTGATCGGGCTCGGGCTGCGTTCTTGTTCGAAGGGATCCTTGACGGGCGGCTGGACGGGCCGCGTTGGCTTCGGAACCGCAGGGGCTGGCTCTTGCTCCTTCGCCTTGGGCGCGGCCGTGGTCCCTGTGAGACTCGCTCGCGCCGCTGGCAGCCGGCTCAAGAGCGTGTCGAGCTTGCCTTCGATCGCCGTCATCCGCTCCTCGATCGACCGTGCGCCCGCCTGGGGTTGCGCGCTCGCGTGGGGTGTGGCCGGCGGCTCCTGCTGAACCCCGGCCTGATCATTCGGCGCTCCGGCGATCAGCCGCGACGCGGCCATGCCTCCCGCCGAGACTCCCAATCCCGCGACCACGACCGTGATCGCGGCCACTTTGAGTGATGCAAATTTCATGGACATGAGCACTCCTTGAGTCAGAGAGATCGCCCCCGCCGCGGCGGGCGCTGTTTTGAAGGCGGCGAATTGCACGGCCGCGCGCGTGGTCCGCGAAAGCAGCGCCGCCGCGACCACTTCGCCAACCCCGCGAATCGCGCCGCCGTCGAGCAGCGCGACCGCCGGGGCGCAGCCGCGCTCGACCAACCGCCTGCGCAAGATCGCGCGGCCCCGCGCCAGCCGGCTGCGAACCGTCCCCACGGGACACGAAAGCTCCTGGGCGGCCTGGTCGTGTGTCCGGCCCTTGAGATAGCACAGCAAGATCGCGGCCCGGTACTTTTCTGGCAGCCGGCTCAGCTCTTGATCGAGCGCGGGCCCGACCTAATCGGCGAGCGAAGCGGATCCATGACGACGATCCTCGACCTCGCCAACGGGCCGTTCTCGAGCCCGGGCCCGCGCGGCCTGGGCCCGAGCCCGGGCCGCGACCTTGTAGGCCACGCCATACAGCCAGTTCGACAACCGGCTGGGATCGCGCAGCCGGCCCGCCTTCCGCGCCAGGATCAAGAACACGGCCTGGAACGCGTCCTCGACGTCGCGTGGATCCGACAGCATCCGCCGGCACAGACCCAGAACCATCGGTCCCTGCTGGGCCACGATCGCCTCGAACGCCCGCTCGTCACCCGAGGCCACGAACCGCTCCACGAGCGCTCCCGGGCCCAGCCCCGTCAGCGTCCCCTCGTTCCACAACTGCTCGAGCGCCCGGGCATACGAGCCGGTCATTCGGTTCAGGCTCATCAAAAAACCCCGCCGCCAGCCGGTCCGTCAATCTCCACGGAGATGTACTGCGGCCAGCCGGCGGTTCAATCCCCGATTTTTTGGGAATTCGGAGTGGCGAACCGCCCCGGCGATGATTATGATCATACCGTTTGACGTTCGTCAGAGAGCGATCGACCTGGCGGAGGGTTTCGCGATGCGCGATCTAGAACGGCCGGTGGCTCGGGTTTACAGGCGGCTCAAGGTCCAGCGGTTCTTGACCGCGCTTTTGTGGTCGCAGGTGATCGCGCTCGCGGTGGTGGCCGGGGTGCTCGCCGGTGAGAAACTGCTGGCGCGGAACCTGGCCGGGCCCGAGTGGGCGCCCTACGCGGCGGCGTGCGGGCTCGGGCTGTTGCTGGCTGCGCTCGTGGCGATCGCGTCCGGGCCCTCGCGGCTCGACGCGGCGGCGGCCATCGATCGCGTGTTTCATCTGAACGAGCGGGTCAGCACCGCGCTCTCGCTCTCGGGCGACCTCCGCGCGACGCCGGCCGGCCGGGCCTTGATCGCCGACGCCACCCGCAAGCTCGCCGAGATCGACGTCGCCAGCGAATTCGGCCTCCGACTGCCGCGGCGGGCGTGGGTGATCCTGATCCCCGCTTCGGCCCTGGCCGTGGTGCTCTTTGCACCCGCCGCCCTTCCCACCATAGGGCAAGCCAAGGCCGGCCCCACGCTCGATCTGAAAGCCGTCGCCAAACGCACCCTCGAGCTCAACAAGAAAATCGCCAGCCAGCAGCAAAAGATCGACAAGGAAGCCTTCCCCGAGGCCGCCAAGCTGCTGGCCAAGGTCGAGAAAAAAACCGATGAGCTCGCCAAGGCCCCCCCGGCCGCCAAGGACCGGCTGATGCTCGAGCTCAACGCACTCTCCGATGCCCTCAAGGACCGCCAAAAACAACTGGGCTCGCCCGACAAGATGAAGCGGCAGCTTCAACAGCTCAAGGAAATGGGCAAACAAGGGCCGGCCGACCAGTTCGCCAAGGATCTCGCCAAGGGGGACTTCAAGAAGGCCGCCGACCAGCTCGAAAAGCTGCAAGAAAAGCTCAAATCGGGCAAGATCACCGAGGCCGAGAAAAAGGCCCTCAAGGAACAGCTTGGCGAGATGTCCAAGAAACTCGCCCAGCTCGCCAATCAAGAAGAGCGCAAGAAACAGCTCGAGGAGGCCCGCAAGAACGGCGGCATCAGCCAGAAACAATTCGAGCGCGAGATGCAAAAGATCGAGGAGCAATCGAAGAATCTCCAGAAGCTCTCGCAACTTGCCAGCCAGCTTTCCAAGGCCCACGATGCACTCGAAAAGGGCGACCTGAAAAAGGCCGCCGAGTCGATGGGGCTCACCGAGAAACAGCTCAAGGAGATGGCCAAACAGCTCGAGGAAATGCAGTCGCTCGACTCGGCGATGACCGATGTCCAGGAGGCCAAGGAGGGGATGAACAGCGACGACCTGAACCAGCTTGGCGACGATCTGAACAGCCTGGGCATGGGGGGGTTCGGCCGTCGCCGGGGCAATGGCAACGGCCTGGGCCGCGGCCGGGGCGAGGGCGATCGGCCCGAAGCGCCCACCGAGACCGCGACCTACAAGACCAAGGTCGACCAGCAGCTCAAGAAGGGCAAGGCCGTCGCCACCGGGTTCACCACGCCCTCCAAGAACCTCAAGGGCGAGAGCGTGATCGACATCCAGGGCGAGATCGACGCCGCGGCCGGATCAAGCGCTGACGCCTTGTCGAATCAACGCATCCCCAAGAGCCTCGAAAAGCACGTGCGCTCCTATTACGACCAGCTCAACAAGCCCCAGTGATCGGGCCCGATCATGGCCCGGGGATCGCGCGGGGGGCGGCGGCGGGGGGCATGCGGAACTCGACCGCGATTTGCAGGACGCCCAGATCGTCGAGCTCCTTGGCCTTGCCCTTCATGCCCGTCAGCTCGAGCCGCAGCGTATTGCGCCCGGGCTTGAGCAACCCCGCGGGGATCGGCACCGCGATGCGTTCGGGGGTTTCGTCGCGGGTCTTGATGTAGCGATTGACATAGTCGACCCGCTGGCCGTTCACGACCAGCCAGGTTCTGAGCTCGCCCTCGCGCACGTACCGCGAATACGGGGAGTCGTTGTCCTCGCCGACGACCTGCGCCATGTCGAGCAGAGCGACCGCGGGGTGATCGGGGACGTCGGCCAGATCAAACGCGCGCTCGAGCAACCCGCCCTCGGGCTGGGGGGGGTCGAGGATCGGCTGGGTGACCGAGAGCTCGTCGCCCAGATGATGGGTGGCGGGGTCGATCACGATCCGCCGGCCGCGGCCCTGAATGGCCAGGGCGACCAGCCGATCGCGGGGGATGACGAGGACGCCGGCGTAAGGGGTCGCGAGCCGAATCGCCTTTTCGCCCGCCTCGATCAAGGCCCCCTCGGCGAAATCGACGTCGCCGGGATCGTTGCCGGGCGCTGATCGCCACTGGGCGCGGACGAGCAGCCCCTCGACAGCCGCTCCCTGGGCGGGCTCGCGGCGGAAATAAAGCCCGGCGAGCTCGCTCCAGGAGATCATCGTCGGCCCGCCGGCGACCATCACCACCACCCCATCGCCATCGCCGCGCTCGATCGTGCCAAAAAGCTGATCGCCGGTGATGAGCCGGGCCTCGTCCTGCGCGATGTCGAGCTCCAGGCCGCCCGGCGGCTCGGCGAAGCGGACGACCTGGACGTCGTCAAAAATCGCCGCGACCATGGGCGATTTCGCCTCCGGATCGGCCGTCGCGGCCAGCCGGATCGCGGCCAGCGGACCCGACGGACCCTTGCCATGGGCGAGCTCCTTGCCGTCGACGGAGATCTCGGTCGCCTCGCCGTCAAACCGGATCGTGAGCCGATGCCACCCCTCGAGCCGCGGCAGTCGCTGAATGGCCAGCGCTGGCCCGTCGGGCGATTCCACCGCCAACGTTTCCTCGGACCAGCCCAGCACGATACGGATCGAGCTCGGGCCGCTTGGCCCTTGAAACGTCGCCTCGACGACCGCCCGGCGGTCGGCGGCGATCGTCTTGTCGTCGAAATAGGCGATGTCCATCTGGCCCGCGGCGACCGGCGTCTCGAGCCGGGCCGCGACCGAAGCCCCGTCGCCCGGCACCCGAAGCGCAAGCGGCGCCGTCCGCGAAGGCGCCTCGACCAGGGTCACCGATCCCGTCCTGGTCCAGCGGGCCGCGTCCAGCCGGTCAAAACCCTCACGCAACACCCGCGCTTCCCCGGGGCGCTGAATGACCGCCTGAACGCCCGGCCGGGCGATCGTGATCTCTCGCCCAGGCTGGCTCAAATGGAACACCACCGACCGCGGCCCGATGCTCGCGAGCACCCCCGAAAGCCGTAGCGAATCGCCGATGAGCGCGCGATACGGCGGCCGGCCGAGCCCCGGCTCGACCTCAGCGCCCCCCGTACGCACCAACCAGCCCGGCTCGAGCGCGATCGGCCGAGCGCCCCCCTCGCCGACGAACACAATCCCGGCCCTGGAATCACCCGCCAGCCGGCCCTGAAGCGGTTGTGTATCGGGACGTTCCAGGCGATCTCCGGGCGAGTCGGCCCGAGCCTGGGCGACGATCACCAGAAACACCGCACAGGACATTTGACTCGACCAGCGTCTTGGCGCGATCATGAACCCGCTCATGAAATGATTTTAAGGGCTGGATTCCCAAACGGACAGGCCAAGCCCGGCCGACTTCCCCGCCCGATCCGTCCGCCGACCTCAACCGACACCAGAGGATGCGCCATGAACCCTGATTCCCATCACCGCAACCGATCTCGGTTTGGTTTCCTGCCCCTGCTCGCCGCGGCGACGACCATGGTTCTGGCGGGCGCTGTCGCGCGCGGGGCCGATGATCCGGCCCCGCCCCGGATCATCGTCTTTGGAGCGCATCCTGACGACTGCGAGCTCGAGGCCGGCGGCACGGCCGCGCTCTGGGCCAAAAAGGGGTACAAGGTCAAGTTCGTGAGCGTGACCAACGGCGACATCGGCCACCACGAAATGGCAGGCGCGATCCTGGCCCGCCGCCGCACCGCCGAAGTCAAGCGCTGCGCCGAGATCCTGGGGATCGAGACCGAGGTTCTCGACATCCACGACGG
>DAIDHE010000279.1 GCA_027459775.1 Planctomycetales bacterium
TAGGCGCGGTCGAGGACGGCACGATCACGCTCATCGGCGCGACCACCGAAAACCCCTCGTTCGAGGTCAACTCGGCCCTGCTCTCGCGCTGTCGCGTGCTGGTGCTCGACCCGCTTGAACCGGCGGCCGTCGCCGTGATCCTCCGCGGGGCCCTGGCGGACCCCGACCGCGGGTTGGCCGCGCTCAAGCCGCGTCTCGACGACCGCTTGATCGACCAGCTCGCGGGCTGGTGCGCGGGCGACGCGCGGGTGGCGCTCACGACCCTGGAACAGGCCGTGCTGGCGTCGACCCCAGGCCCCGACGGCGCGCGGGTGGTCGACGAGCCCGCGCTCGCGGAGGCGCTTGGCAAGGCGCGATACGCCTATGATCGACAAGGCGAGGATCATTACAACCTGATCTCGGCCTTGATCAAATCCACGCGCAATTCGGATGAGACGGCGGCGATGTATTGGTTGGCGCGGTTGATCGAGGGGGGCGCGGACCCGATGTTCATCGCGCGGAGGTTGTGCATCCTGGCCAGCGAGGACGTGGGGCTGGCGGACCCCCAGGCGATGGTCCAGGCGGCGGCGGCGGCCCAGATTGTGCATCTGATCGGGCTGCCCGAGGGCCTGTTTCCGCTGGCCCAGGCGACGCTTTACCTGGCCCGCGCGGCCAAGACGGCCGAGGTCAAGAATGCCTATGGCGCGGCCGCCCTGGCGGCCCAGCGCACGCCTCGGGCGCCCGTGCCGCTGCATTTGCGCAACGCCGTCACGCCGCTCATGAAGCAGGTCGGCTACGGCGAGGGGTATCGATCGATCCACGACGACCCCGCCGCCCAGGACCAGATGAGCTGCCTGCCCGACGAGCTCCTCGCGCGGCCCGATGTCAATCGCGCGGTTCGCGACAGTACGCACCCTGATCGCTCTCGGGGTCGATCGGGGCTGGAAGAGGCGGAATGACCGAACGGTTCGAGTCCATCGCCTTGGAACCAGCTTGGTGGTTCTGGTCGAGATGGGCGAGGAATCGTTCGAGGACGTCGAGATCGAGTGGTTTCACGAAGTGTCGGTCAAACCCGGCCTCGAGAGCCCTGGCGCGGTCTTCCTCGCGTCCATAGCCTGTCAACGCGACGAGGACGGGCCGCCGCGCGCCGCGGTGAGCCTGGAGCGCCTGGGCGACGGCGTAGCCGTCCATCCCTGGTAGACCGATGTCGAGAAGGACGACCTCGGGTTGAAAGACGCCGAAGGCTTGGACGGCCTCGAGGCCGCAGTGGACCATCCGGCATTCGTGGCCCCAGAGTTTGACGATAAGGCTGAGGCTCTCGGCGGCCGCGACGTTGTCGTCGACGACGAGGACGCGCTTGGCGCGGCCGCCGTGGTGGGAGGACGGAGGCGGGGGTTCGGCGGCCTGCGCCTGGACCTCCTGTCCGAGCGGGATGCGAATCGTGAATTCGCTGCCGCGCCCGAGGCCCTCGCTGTGGGCCGTCAGAGTTCCATCGTGCAGCGCGACCAGGTTGCGCGCGAGGGTCAGCCCGATTCCCAGGCCGCCGCGGGTGCGCGCGAGCGAGTGGTCGACCTGGGCGAACAGGCCGAAGACGGATTCGAGCATGTGGGGTGCGATTCCGATCCCGTTGTCGCGGATCTGGATCATCAGCTCCCGATCCACAAGGCCCGCGTGGAGCTGAATGCTTCCGCCAGGATCGGTGTATTTGGCCGCGTTTGAAAGCAGGTTGACCAGCACCTGTTCGAGCCGAAGGGGGTCGGCCCAGATGTTGACCGGTTCGCGCGGAAGGGTGAGCTGGAGCACGTGTTGCTTGGCCTGAATGAGCGAGCGGGCCGCGTCGACCGAGCGGCGGACGAGAGCCGTCAGGGAGACGTGTTCGCGGCGGAGCTGGATTTTCCCCTGGGTGATTCGGGAGACGTCGAGCAGGTCGTCGACCAGGCGGGCGAGGCAGCGGACCTGGTCCTCGACGATGTCGCGCATGGCCGCGCGTAATTCGGGCTCGTCGCCTCGGAGTCTCATCACGTGGACGGCGTTCAAGATGGGGGCGAGCGGGTTGCGCAGCTCGTGGGCGAGCATGGCGAGGAACTCGTCCTTGCGGCGGTCGGCGAGGGCGAGCTCGACGATTTTCTGGCGGAGTTCTTCCTCGAGCCGTTTGTGCTCGCTGACGTCGCGGAACGAGGCCAGGAGCGCGGGCCGGCCTTCCCACTCGGTGTCGACGACCCGCATCTCGGCGGCGCGGGGCGTCCGCTGGGGCCAGGGAAGGTCGATCTCCGTGGTTTCACCGGCGATGATCGGCACGCCGAACGATTGGCCAACGAGCTCGCGGGCGGGCCGATTGAGCAGGGCCGCGACCGCCGCGTTAGCGTACAGGATCACACCGTCGCCGCCGACGACCAGAATGCCGTCGGCGTTCTGCTCGATGAGCTTGCGAAACCGCTCCTCGCTGGCCTCGAGGGCTGACCGGGCGCCGGCTCGGGGCTCGATCCTTTGGGGTCGACGTTCCATCGTTCGTCCTGGCTCAGTCCGTTCGCTGGGATGAAAGGAGGCCGCCGTGGTTGGTTCGCTTGACCTCGAACTCTTCGGAGTCGGCGAGGCTCACCAGGCGGGAATTCCCCGAGAGGATTCCAAAGATTCCGCGGAACGGACCCAGGATGTGGAGCCCGTCGTGGTCGATGACGAATTCGCGAATATCCTTGTCGTGGGTGGATCCGCGCATTTTCAGGACGGCCGCGCCTCGGTGGACCCGGCCGACGTCCTCGACGTAGCGGAGGAGGATGATCGAGTCGGTGATGGTCGAGATGTGGGTCTCGGTGATCGAGGTGCCGCCCAGCAGGGCCGAGGTCGTGGCCGTGTAGAGACCGGGGATCTCGCGATGCTTGATGAACGAGGTGAGTCCGATGACGAACTCGCGATAGCTCTTGAGCGCGGCCACCCGCTCCAGGGCCGACAAGCTGTCGATGGCGACCCGGTCGGGGTTGAAGGCGTCGATCTCTTTCTTGATGCGAATGAGGTGATCCTCGAGCGCTGCCGATTCGGGGTATTCACAAACCACGCGCAGCACGCCGTCTCGCTCGAGCTGGGCGAAATCGACGCCCCAGCCCGCGGCATTGCGAAACAGTTGCTCGCGGCTCTCCTCGAACGCGAACAGGAGCGAGCGCTCGCCCCGTCGCGAGCCGGCGGCCAGGTATTCGGTCGTGATCAGGGTTTTTCCCGTCCCCGTCGGGCCCGAGACCAAGATCACCGAATCGCGGAAAAAGCCCCCTCCGCACATCTTGTCGAGCTCGATGTTGCCGGTGGTGATCCGCGCGTCCGACGATTTTTGCTGGAGCTCGAGCGC
>DAIDHE010000308.1 GCA_027459775.1 Planctomycetales bacterium
AACCCTTCAGCAGCCGGGCCGAGCTCCCCGACACGAGCTCGAGCCTCGCCGGCCCCTGGAGGATCACACGCGCTCCGCGGTCGAACTCGAGCTCGGCGAGCCCTCGTTCGAGCCTGAGCGTCTTGCCCGCCCGCATGTCGCGCCCCGGCTGCTCGGGCCCCGACCATTCGCAGTCCTGGGCGTTCACCAGCCAGGCGACGTTGGCCGCCGGCGGCGCGGCGAACCCCAGCCACCGCCCGACCGCCGCCCTCGCGAGCGGCCAGCGCCCGACGCCGCCGACCGCGAGCGCGAGCGCGACCAGAACCACCGCCGCCCACGCCGAGAGCCCTCTCAGCCGGCGCCCGACCACCCGCCCCCGCCCTTCCGTGCGCGCCAGCCGATCGAGCGCCGAGTCGGCCGCCCGGCTCGCCCGCACCGCGAACTCGATCTCGCGATGGTGGTTGACATACAGCGCGAACCGCGCTCGAGCCTCGGGGCTCGCGCGCAGCAAATCCTCGAGACGCCCGAACGATTCGTCGCTCAGCATGTCGGAGAGATACAGATCGATCAGATCGAGCAACTCGTCCGCCGGCCGGCCTCGTTCGCTCATGCCAGTCCCTCTTGAGCCAAGGCGCGGCGCACGCATTCAAAAAGCGTGCGCCGAATGCGCCTGAGTGAATTATGAATGCTGTGCGTCGACCGGCCCCAGGCGGTTGCGATCTCCGGGATCCGCGTCGATTGGGTGTAACACGCCTCGAGCAACTGGGCGTCCCGGCCGCGGAGCTTCTTGAGACAAACCGAAAGCGCGTCGCGGCGGTCCTCGAGCTGCTCGTGTTCGAGCGATTCGTGGGCTTCGATCAGCGAGAGCGTGAGATCGTCGCTGAAATAGAGCCGATCGCGGCCCCGCGACCGCAAGAAGTTGAGCACCTCGAACCGCGCCACCCCGCACGCCCAGCTCACGAAACTGCGGGCGGGGTCGTATTGGTCGTATTTGTCCCACAGCACGAGCGAGGTTTGCTGGAACAGATCGTCGGCGTCGTCGAGGTTGCGCACCAGTGAGTAAATGTAGCCAAAGAGCCGCGTCTGGGCGTCGCGCAGCCGAGCGGCGGATTCTCCCCTGGGATCTCGAGCGTGCTCCACCATGCCGCCCCGCCTCTTGAAAGGCCCGCCTCGCGCGCCGGTCCAACCCAACCGCCCCTTCGTCGATCGCCATCAAATATCCGCCGCGACCGCCGCTTTGTAACCCAGCCCGCCCCGAAATCCCAGGACCGAGCGCCGACCCGAGACCCACCAGCGCTGTGAACGGGTCGTGAAGAATCTGGATTACAAACGAGGCGGATCGGCGGATTGCTTGTCGAGGGTGCTTTCGCGTCAGGCGCGATCGGCCCGCCTGCCCCGTCCAGGGATCGTCGGCTTTTTTCTCGTCATTCGCCAATCGCCAGGGCCGCCGCGGCTCGACCGGGTTCTTCGTCGCGCGTCCCCCACTTGGGAGGAACCGTCATGAATTCACGCATTCGTCGCGGATTCACGCTGATCGAGCTGTTGGTCGTGATCGCGATCATCGCGGTCTTGATCGCACTTTTGCTGCCGGCGGTGCAAGCGGCCCGCGAGGCGGCCCGCCGCGCCCAGTGCGTCAACAATCTCAAGCAGATCGGCCTCGCCGTGCACAATTACGTCTCGGCGGTGAACGTGCTCCCCTGGGGCGACGGGCCATGGTGGAACGAATGGTCCGCGCACACGCTGCTCTTTCCCTATCTCGAGCAGCAGCCGCTGTACAACGCGACCAATTTTGGCAACGCCCTCCCCTTTGGCGGCGCCCCCTTCAACATCAACAATCCCATCAACACCACGGTCACTTACACGAAGATCGCGGCGTTTAGCTGTCCGTCCGATCCCGATCGACTCTCCGATCCCAACGGCCACAACAACTATATGGCCAACTCGGGCTCGGGGGCCAATTCGATGTACGCGGGCAACGGCGGCATTCTGGGTTGGAACGGGCCGGTGGCGGGTCCGTTCATCTACAGCGACAACGGCACGGTGACGACCCTGGGCGGCACGTCGATCAGCCTGGCGGCGATCACCGACGGGCTCTCGAACACCGCCGCCTTCAGCGAGCGGCTCAAGGCCATTGGCAATAACTTTGGCAGCACGACCGCTCCGTTCGACTATGGCAAGCCGACCGCCTCGATCTCGATCCCACCCCCCGTGGCCAACAACCTCGAGACCACGCCCCAGGCCTATTACCAGGTCTGCATCTCAACGCCCCCCGTCCCCTACGGCCCCAGCCAGCAAGACGCCGCCAATTTCTTCGACGACAACATCTCGGGCGCCATGTGGGTCTCGGGCCAGCCCTCCTGCACCCGTTATGTGCACGTCATGCCGCCCAACACCTGGACGTGCCGGTCGGGACTCCAGATGTCGCACGTCGCCAACAGCTACCACCCCGGCGTGGTCAACATGCTCGCCTGCGACGGATCGGTCAAGACCATCAAGTCGACCGTCAACATCAACGCCTGGTGGGCGCTCGGCTCGCGCGCCGGCGGCGAGGTGATCTCGTCCGATTCGTATTGACCATGACCATGATGAACCCAGGCACCCCCGTCCGCGACGTCGAGGCGAAAACCATGCGTCTTCACAATGGCATGATGCGAACGTGTCACACCATCGCGGCCGCGGCCCTGCTCCTTCTGGGGTGCGAGGGGCCGCCGGCCGTCGATACGTCCCTCACCGAGGCCAAGGTCTCGGGGCTGGTCACGGTGAAAGGGGTTCCGGCCACGGGCGGGACCATCACCTTCAACCCCAGCAACCACCTCCGCAAGGTCGCGTCCAAATCCGCGGAAATCGGCAAGGACGGGCGCTACACCGTGACCACCTACACCGGCGGCAACCAGGTCTCGTTCGACGGCGAGGTCGCCGCCAAGAACATGGGCGTCGGCCTGGTCAAGGAATTCTGCGACGTCCAATCGGGCGAGAACGAGGCCAACTTCGACCTGCTCGGCGAGGGGGGCAAGAAAAATCCGTTCCCCATCGAATCCAAGGCCAAGAAAGGCCGCGGCCGGGGCAGGTGAGGCCGCTCGGTCGAACGCTCGCATCTTGAGCGGCCCTCGCGCCTTCGGATAGAGTTCGGGATATGACCTCCCCGTCGCATGCGCCCGATCTCTTTCTCTCCGCCCGGCGGCTCGCGCGGCCGCGCGGCCTGGCCGTCGTTGTCCTGGCTGGTGCGCTGGTCTTTTTTTTGCTCTGGCGCGCGCGGCCGCCGGCCGATCCCGAGGTGCTCTGGAAGATCGCCGAGGCCGAGGTCAACGAAGGACGCGCGGCCCCGGCCCGGCGGGGGCTCGAGCAGATCCTTCGCCTTCGCGCGCCCACGACCGCCGACTGGATGCTGCAAGGGCAGATCGAGGTCGCCGAAGACAACCGCCAGGCCGCCCTGGGCTCGCTTGCCAGGATCCCCGACCAGGATCCGCTCGCCGCCCAGGCCGCCTACATGATCGGCCGGATCGAGCGCGAGCGCGACCGCATGCGGTTCGCCGAGGAGGCTTACGACCGCGCGGTCCGGCTCATGCCCGGCCTGGTCCCCGCGCATCGCGAGAAGCTTTACATCCTGGGCATGCAGCTCAGGCGCAAGGAAGTCGATGCACAATTCAAAAGGCTCTCACGATTAACACAGCTTAATCATCATGACCTTTTCACGTGGGGGCTCACGCATTTCACCGTCTGGGGGCCCGACAGCGCGAGCGAGCTCGAGCGGTTCATCGCCGCCGACCCCGCCGATCGCGCCAGCCGGCTCGCGCTCGCGACCATGCTCATCGACCAGCCCGGCGAAGAGGAACGGGTCGAAAAGGTGCTCGCCCCCCTGCCCGACTCCGACCCCGACGCCCTGACGCTGCGCGCTGAGCTCATGCTCAATCACAACCAGATCGACGAGGCGGTGGCGATCCTCGAGAAAGTCACCGCTCCGTCGCGGCGAATGGCGTCGCTCAAGGGCCGAATCGAGCTCCGCAAGGGAAACGCCGAGCAGGCGATCCGCGATTTCGAGCGTGCGCTCACCGACGAGCCCTACGACCGGGTCACGATCGCCGACCTGGCCAAGGCCCTGGTGCTCAAGGGCGACCGCGCCGCCGCCGACCGTTATTTCGCGCGGGCGCGGAAACTCGACGCGGTCTATAACCTGCTCAACCGGATCAGCCGGCCCAACCAAGAAAACCAGGCGCCCGACCTCAAGAACCTGGGCCGCGTCTGCGAGGAGGCCGGCCTGCTCGACGAGGCCAAGGGCTGGTACACCCTGGCGATCAGCCGCGACCCGCTCGATGAAGACGCCCAGCGGGCGCTCCATCGCTTGAAGGAAGCCCTGGCGAAAGGCGAAACGGGTTCCTGACTAATCGAGGACGTCGATCCGCGCGTGATAGCCGGCGAGCGCTGGCAAGGAATCGAGCGTCGAACGAATCGCACGCTTCTGCCAGAACCGCGTGGGCTTGACCACCACGAGTGCGTTCTTACCCGAGACCCGTACCTCGACCGAGCGGGCCTTGTCGCCCAGCACACGGACAATCTCGCGCTCGAGGGCGCGCCTGGGGTCGCTGGTCGCGGCCGCACCGGCTCTCGAGGCCGGTCGGTTCGAGGGCGCCCGCGCGGGAGTCGCCGCCTCTTTCCGTTCACTGGGCTCAGGCGCGGGGATGCCGAGGAGCCTGCCCAGGAATCCCTGCGGTCGCGCTGGCGGCCGGCCGGGCGTGGGGGTGGCCGACCGACTCGCCGTGCTCCCGTCCCTGGGAACGGCGGCCGGCCGGCGAACCTCCCGCGCCGCGGCGGCCGGCTCGTCCTCGATCGGTTCGATGGTGAGCGGGATCGGCGGCTCGAGCACACGCGGCGGCTCGACGCGCGATTGCACGACGCCAGCACGTCCAGCCGCCGGAGCGGGATCGACCGGACCCGAAAGCGCGGGGCCCGCCCCACGCGCAGGCTGGGTCCGAGGTCGCGTGCTCGGACGCGGCGGCGGAGTCGTCGCTTGATCAGGGGCCGTCACGCCCGGAATCACGAGCAGAGGCCGCAGCGCGGGCCTTGTTGCGGCGGGCGGCGTCGCACGCGCGGGCTTCTTCACGTCCATCGATTCGGAGGTCACCGGCCTGGACGCCGATGGCTCGTCGGCCTGCTTGACCTTTGGCGCCGCGGTTTTCGCGGGCGGCGCTTCGTCGGCGCCCGCGGGCGGCTCGAGCGGCGGCGGCGCCTGGGCGCGCACCGGACTACTCGCCACCGCCAAGACCAGCAACATCCATGCACTCAAGGCCCGAGCCATCGGCCTTTTCTCTTCCTTCCCGCGAGCCGCGCAGCGCGCGATATTCCGTTTCACCCAACCCTTTCATCGGCTGCTCGAACGTCCTTCGTTCGATGTTTTCCCGGCCGGCCCCATCGGCATCGCCCGCGACGAGCCGGCCGGGATCCTGCCCAGGCTTGATTTCGCCCGCGCCGGCGGGTTGTAATCGCTCTCGACGTTCGCGGCCGGTTCTCGGGCGCGGTTCCGCTTCGCATGGCTCGCGGCCTTGGCCGGGGATCGCCTCATGACGCCCATCAAGAAAACAGAATCCGCCCCACCCCTGGTACCCTCGAGCGACCTCAGGATCACGGCGGTCGAGGCGATCTATCTGCGCCTGCCCGAGGTCAAGACCCAGTGCGACAGCGGCCAGGACGCCCTGATCGTCAAGGTCTCGACCAACGCGGGCATCGTCGGTTATGGCGAGGTCGACTCGAACCCGATGGCCGTCAAGGGCTGCATCGAGGGGCCGTTTTCGCACACGACGGCGACCGGGCTGGCCCAGGTGGTGATCGGCGAGGATCCGTTTCGCACCGAGTATCTCTGGCACAAGATGTACCGGGCCAACATCTACGGCGGCCGCCGGGGGGTGGGCGTGCACGCGATCTCGGGCATCGACCTGGCGCTCTGGGATATCAAGGGGAAAGCGCTCGGGCTACCGGTCTGGAGGCTCCTGGGCGGGGGCTTTCGCGAGCATTTCCGGGCCTACGCGAGCTCGCTCTTTGGGGAGACCCCGAGGGAGACGGGCGAGCGCGCGCGGCGGTTCGCCGACCAGGGGTACACGGCCGTGAAGTTCGGCTGGGACCCCATGGGGCGCGACGAGGCCACCGACATCGCCCTCGTGCGCGAGGCCCGCGCCGGCCTGGGCCCCGACCTGGACCTGATGATCGACGCCGGCCTGGTCTACGACGCCAAGACGGCTATTCAGCGCGCCCGGGCGTTCGAGCCCTACCACCCCTTCTGGTTCGAGGAGCCCCTCTTGCCCGACGATTACGAGGGCTATGCCAAACTCTCGGCCGCCACCAGCCTGCGAATCGCCGCCGGCGAGGAAGAAAGTGAGCGCAAGTCGTTCCTCGAGCTGATGGACAAGGGCAAGATCGACGTCGTCCAGGTCGACCTCACCCGCTGCGGCGGTTTCACCGAGGCCCTCAAGATCGCCGCCCTGGCCGCCGATCGCGGCATCCCCGTCGTCAACCACGGCTTCACGACCTATCTCAACGTCGCGGCCGCGCTCCATTTCTTGGCCAGCATCCCCAATACGCTGGGTCTGCTCGAATTCGTGGTCGAGGAAGGAACCACGCTCAGGAACTCGATCACCACCACGATCGCCGCTCAGGGGGGCATGGTCGCCGTCCCGAACGCCCCCGGGCTCGGCGTCGAACCTCTGCCCGACGGCCTCGCCCGCTTCCGAGTCGCTTGAAACCACACTCGTCGCCGCCCGGGACCACCCGATGCCAACCGCCCGCCAGATCATCGAGATCCTCAAGCTCGAGCCCCATCCCATCGAGGGCGGGTTCTTTCGCGAGACCTATCGCTCGCGAGAAACGCTCGACGCCAGCGGACCTCGCGGCGCGCGCTCGATCGGCACCGCGATCTATTTCTTGCTCACGCCCGAGACGTTCTCGGAAATGCACCGGCTGCCCACCGACGAGGTCTTTCACCTGTATCTGGGCGGGCCGGCCCGGATGCTTCAGCTCTTCCCCGACGGCGGCTTCGAGCAGCTCGTGATTGGCGCGGACCTCGACAAGGGCGAGCGCCCCCAGATCGTCGTCCCCGCCGGCGTCTGGCAAGGAACGATGCTCGAACCAGGGGTCGAGTTCGTCCTGCTGGGGGCGACCATGGCCCCGGGGTTCGACTATCAAGACTATGTCCAGGGCCAGCGCGGGGAGCTGATCGACGCTTACCCCGCCCAGGCCGACCTGATCACCCAGCTCACCCGAAGCTGAGCGTGGAAAAGGTGAAAGATGCTTGGAAACGGTGTCAGGCGCCGTTTCCAAGCCTGCGGAGGACCACGTGCCCGGTGGCCTTACCCCATGGCGGGCGACTCGGCTCTGGTCCCGCGCTCGACGTCGGTGGCGATCTCGAGCGCCTGCCAGCCTGGCCGCGGGCTCGCGCCAGGCAGGCGCGCCAGCCTCGAGACCGTTCCATAGGCCCGCGCCAGCCAGGGCCTGGGGTCGAGGAAGTGCACCAGCGAATCGAGCTCGTCGGCGGCGAGGAAAGTGATATAGGTCGAGATCATCGTCTCGCCGAACCCGGTCACGTTCAGGATCGGCCGGATGCCCATGTGGAGCAGCACCCCGCCCAGGATCGCCCACCGCCGCGTGGGCCGGAACCAGAGCCAGAAGGCCAGCGCGAACTCGATCAAGAGCGCTCCGTGGGTCATCAGATTGATCAGGATCGGATAGCCA
>DAIDHE010000309.1 GCA_027459775.1 Planctomycetales bacterium
TGAAGAGGGCGATCCAACGTAGATCGACCGTGCGAGAGCGAGACATGGCGTGACCTCCTTGAGGGGCTGGACGGCCCCGACGGGAGAATCATCGCGGTCGGTCACGACGCATTCCAGACGCACTTCACCGGACGGACACAATACGGAAGGGTAGCCGTACGTCGGACCCGCGGCGGCCACGCCGGAGATCATCGTGATGCTCCCATTCATAATCGACCCAATCCCGGCCCATTGACCCAACAGGTACGCAATGTCGTAGAGGTTGCCCTGCGAATTGATCACAAAGACCGAAGGGTAGACGCCGGTATTGGAAGTCGCGGGCGCCGCGGAGATGGCGACGACACTTCCGGCCACCATCCCGCCCTCGGGAGTGATCACGCCGCCGACGTCTTCGTAGAACCAAACGTTTCCCTGGCCATCGAGCTCGAAGTATTCGGGGGATGCGGCGCCGCGGACGGCGGATATGACCGATCGTTTCTCGCCCTGGCCAACGGTCGTCGCCGTCCAAGACGCGCCAGAGTAGCAGACGATCCCGCCGCCGGCGTTGAGTGAGAACGCCAGCGGACCTGAGGGGGCGCCAGCGATCACCGCCGAAACCGCGACGTCCCCAACGTCGCCTCCCGAGACGTCCGCCCGAGGCCAGAGATTCGCCGCCGCGTAGGTGTAGTAGCCGAGATCCCCGTCGGCGTTGACAGTAAAAACGGCTGGGGACGCGCCGCCGCCGACCCCGGAGATGGACGTGTCTCCGCTCTGGCCCGTGGCCACCTGCCACGAAGCCCAACCGCTGCCCGTCTCGTAGAAGTAGTCGACGTTCCCCGCCCCGTTGAGTGTGAATAATTCCACGGCGGCGCCTTCCACCACCACGGAGACCTGTGTGACCCCCGCCGCGCCGGCTGAACTCAGCCCGATCCCAGACCATGTGGTTCCTCCCTGAGCCTCTAAGTACTCACTGACGGCGCCTCCACCATCAAGCGCCATGACCCCCGGGGTAGCACCGACGCAGAACCCGGAAATCGCGACCACGCCGGTCGCGCCCGTGACCACGTTCGAGGCGAAAGAGGATCCATTTAACGTGTACAAGACGATCGTTCCGTCGGCGCCCAGGACGAACACGCCGGGGACGGTGCCCGCGCTGACGCCGGAGATTGCTTTTGCCCCCAGACTCCCCAGGTCGTACTGGGCCTCCACTTGGCCCGATGCATTGAGGGAGTAGAACACGACGTCGCCGATCCCATCGAGCACGAAGGCGGCCGGCAATCCATTGTCGACGATGCCCGACACCGCCTTGGCGTCGTCCGCGATCGTGACCGGCGTCCCGCCCGTCGGCGTGTAAGCGGCGAGTCCGTTCTGGTTGACAGAGAAGAGGCCCGACGTCCCGTTGAGCGCGATGGCGGAAAGGGTCGCCGATGTTGTTCCAGTCGTTGTCGCGCTGTCCGATTTCGTCTGCCCCAGAGCCAGGTCGACGGAGAACAGGTGGACTGCGTTGTTGTTGCTCAGCGAGAAAGACACGACGATCTTGGAGGGATCGAGGGGAAAATCATATCCATAGAGGTAGGCGGTCGTCGGGATCCGCCCGTAGGTCGCGTTATTATAGTAAGACATTACGGCGGCGATGGACTCTCCAGGCGCCGTCGTCCCTGGGCCGCTGTAACCGTTGAGGAAATCGCTGATGGGCTGGCTGAACGTCTGGTAAGAAGTGTCCTTGTAGTAAACGGTAATCGAGGCGGCCTGAGGGGCGGAGTCCGAGGCGTGGGCCATGGCCAGCAGCAGGAGGTGTGAGTACTGTCCTGAGGGCAACGCGAACGACTGTCCAGTGAACTGGACGGCATCGTTGACCCCCGCCCCGCCGAGGACGAACAGACGTCCGTCCCAGTAGTCGCTCACACCGTAGGTCCAACTCGCGGGGGTGGCCAGCAAATTGGCCGAAAGCGAGTCCAGGCCCGAATCAAGATTGCTTGGCGCCGTGAGACCATCTTGCGTAATCCCGACTGCTGCGTATCCGGCCGAGATGTTTACGGGAAAGCCATTTCCTGGGCTCAGGGAGGGCTCGGAGACGCTGGCGGGATTGCCGTCGTACAGGGTGCCATTGACGTCCGCGGCATACGTGACGACGTCGGCTGCCGGACCGGCGGTCCCAACCCAGGCGATCGTGTTGTCCGAAGCTGCTACATTGAACTGGCGGGGGTCGACGAAATAGGAGGCGCTGGGATCAGGGACGACCGCCAGCGGGGAACTTCCTGGCACGATGTCGGAGTACGCGCCCTCGCTCCCAATGCCGATCACGTTCGAATCCTGATAAGTGTACTCAAAGGTGTTGCCGGTCATCTGAATGTACGCATACGTTCGCTCGCAGGATACGATGCCCGGATCCGCCGTGTAGATCTGTACGCCCCCGATGGGGCCCTGGATCGTATTGTTCTTGATCACGACATCGAAGAGAGGCGTGAACGATACATACGTGGCGTCGTAGATGAAAGGTGAGCCCGACGGCGCCTGCTGGCCGCTCGGGAGGTATTGCGGGCCCGAGCCGCTTGTCCCGGTCGTCTCTACGCGAATTGCCTGGCTCTCGTAAAGCGCTCCGTCGAAATTGTAGGCGGCCGATTGGTCGCCGACGAACGTGTTACCAGAGATCAAGACGTTATTCATGTCGGTGGGCAGAACGACGGCCGTGGAGAGCGTGCCCCTTACATCAACGGTGTTGGCCAAGACGTCGAAGCCGTCGAAACATCGATCGAGCGCGACCTCGTAGTTGCCGGCCGGAAGAGCGGACTCAAGAACGAAGTACGATGTCGGAACGCCGTTGACCGTCGCGTTGTACGCCTGCGTAACACCGATCGAACCGATTCAGGAAGCCGTTCGCTTGCTCGTCCGTCTCAGTGCCGCCGCGACGGTTACGACCCCGGTGAGCCAACCGAAGAGCGAGGACGGCTCCGGGAGCGCGGTCGGATTGATGGTCAGCGTCATGTAAGTCTGATTATCCATGCCCTGAACGGAGGTCGTCACGAGCAACGCCTCCGGATTGAGAATGGCCGTGGCCACGGAAAGGGGGAGGTAGTGGGACATCTGCTGAGCGCTGACTCCCACGTCCAGAATCGAGGTCACCTTCCCGATCGCCGTGCCGTAGGCGGGCAGTCCCAACGCGCTGTTTGCAAAGTGTAACGCCCCCAATGCCTCGCTCGTGAAGTCGCCGTAGATGTCGATCTGATAATCCGCCGAGCCAGGCAACCCGACAGGGGTCGTCATAAGCCACGCCTGGATATGGAAAAAGTCATTTCCCACGAATGGATAGACCTCACCGCCGTTCGTGGGTCCACCCGTGAAGCCTGCCATCACGAAACTCGTCGAAGTGGTAGGGCTGACCGTGGTTTCACCGCCGCTGTAATCTTGTCCCACGATGGATCCCGTTCCGTCGATCAGGGTCATCGGCGATGCGGCCGCTTCAGAGGACGTGATCACGACCGCGAGCAACAGACCGAGGAACGAAATGCGCATCCTAGCGTTCCTCCTTGTCTTGAATTCCATTGAGCCAAATGAGGGTCGTGAACGGCTCTCGGCCGCACGCATTGCTTGGCCAAATCCGACTCGTCCTTGGTCCCTGGCAGCCCGATTCCAGATCCGGGAGCGGGTTCGATCCGCCGGACCCCCGCTTCATGGGCCGCGTTCCGCCCCACCCCGCCTCGGTCCGACTCAGCGGGGACCGAGCCGGGGGCGGAGGAATCAACCGTGTTTGATGCCCTGTCACCCTCTCGACGACGATACCATGACGACATCCTCAGCAATCGTCAAGTCCGTCATGGACCAACGGAGACGGTTGCTCTGTGCGCAAGTCCTTGGCGGATGAGGCTCCCCGGATCGGCTTCGAATGCCATTCCCCATGAATCGGGCCGTTTTCCCCGTGTTTCTCCGCGCCCGGACTTTTTTTTCACGATTCTTCGACCAAGCTCCAAGGATTTCGGGGATTTGTCGCGTAATGACCGTCAGCGGCCTCGTCCTTGGCTCTCATCACCCCTGGGAACCTCCCCCATGATGGTCATTCAGGCTGCCAGACGACTTTTCGACTGGGACCGCCTCGAAGACAGCCCCTCGCTGCAAACCATCCGTCGATTGCTGGCCGCCTTGCCCGATGGCAAGTCGAAGGTCGGCAACGCGGGCAAGTCGTACGGCTAGACGGCGCGCGTGAAGCGCGCGATCGATCCGCGTCGGTTTCCAGCCCCGCCGCGGGCGACCAGGAAGTTCGCACGGGAGTACGAGGGGCGTACTTCGGTGGAGCGTGTTAACGCGCGTTTCAAGGGCGACTCCCGAGACGCTGGCGCCTCAAGCCAGGGCGACGCCAAAGGCGATCGCGGTCCGAGGGCCCGAAATCGGCCTTCCGAGGCTTCGACTCAGAAGGGCTGAGCGGGCGGAAAGGACGGCCAAAGATCGATGCCTGCACATGGAGTCGAAAGGACAAAGCAACCATCTCGCCGCTTGCATACCCCGCCAGCCCGAGGCCAGACGACCAGACGATTGACCGGCGACTCCGCGTCCCCCAGACTGGACGCTCAAGGGCGTACGAGGCGTGACGACATGCGTCAAGGGCGCGGGGGTGTTCGAGCGATGCGACGACTGGGACGGCTGGCGGCGGTTGTGTTTCTGGGATGCGTGGGGCTCGGCGGCGACAGGAACTGTCGCGCCCAGGCGCCCCGGCGGCCGAATATTGTACTGATCCTGGGCGACGACCTCGGCTATGGCGACGTCGGGTTTCACGGCCGGACCGAATGGGCGACGCCCCGGCTCGACGCGCTCGCGAAGCAGGGCCGCGTACTCGACCGCTGTTATACGGCGGCCGTGGTCTGCGCTCCCTCACGGGCGGCCCTCATGACCGGCAAGACGCCGGTCCACTCGGGCGTACGCAGGAACGACGAGGATCTCCCGCCCGAGGAGACGACGATCGCCGAGGCCCTGAAGCCGCTGGGATACCACACCGGTATCTTCGGCAAGTGGCACCACGGCCGGCCGCGGGGCGGGCGCACGACCTACGTCCATCCGATGGACCATGGATTCGACGAGTTTTTCGGCTACACCGACGCCCGCGACGCCTGGGAGAAATTCCCCAAGAAAATCTGGTCGGGACGCCAGGAGATTCCGATCGCGGGCTATTTCGACGACCTGGTCACCGACAAGGCGGTCGAGTTCATCGGCCGATCGGCCGGCGCGCCGTTTTTCGTTTACCTTCCGCTGATTGGCAGCCATTTCAACGTGGCCGCGCCGGCCGAGGAAGTGGCCCTCCACCAGTCCACGTTCGCCAGCCACGGCGAGATGGGAAAAATCGAGGCTTCCTACGCCGCCATGGTCACCCGGCTCGACCGCTGCGTGGGCCGCGTGGTCGATTCGCTCAAGAGCGCTGGCTTGATCGACCATACGCTGATCGTCTTCGCCAGCGATCATGGCGCGACTTTTGAGAGTGGCAATCAAGGGGCGAGCGCGGCCCTGGACAGCAACCATCCCTTCCGCGGCCAGAAGCGGACGCTCTGGGAAGGTGGCGTGCGGGTGCCAGGGCTGGTCTCGTGGCCCGGCGTGATCGCGCCCGGGGCGGTCGGGCGCGAGATTGTCAGCTTGACCGACATGTTGCCCACGTTCGTCGCGGCCGCGGGCGGCTCGGTCGACCCGGCCTGGAAGGTCGACGGGCTCAATCTCTTGCCCGTTTGGCGCGGCCAGGCGCCAGCCCCCGATCGCACGCTGTTCTGGGAATGGCGTAGCGAGGGCTCAAATCAACTCGCGGCGCTCCACGATCCGTTCAAGCTGGTGATCACCTCCGAGGGCAAGCCGGAATTGTTCGACGTCGTCCGCGACCCTGCCGAGCGCCGCGATCTCTCGGCCCAGTATCCCAGGCGCGTCCAGGAGCTGCGCGCCGGGCTGATGGGCTGGCTCAAGAGCGAAGCCCCGCGGTGAATTCGTCGTCCCGGTACGTTCAGTAGACGCCGTGGAGCGGGCCGCCGGGGGCGGCCAGGGCGTCGACCTTGCGCTCGACGGCGGGGTCGTCGACCAGCGGAGGCGCGTGCCGGGGCTTGAGCCGGGCGTCGATCACGAGCGAGCCGGTGCAGCCCCAGTGTTTCTTGACGGTGAATGCGCCCCCGCCGTCGATATCGGCCGCGGGGTTTGAGCGGGTGAAGACCGTCCAGAGGAAATTGCGGACGGTCGCGGCCGTGAACTCGCTCGAATCGACGACGACGATCAGGGGGAAGCCGGGGATCTCCTCGGGGCCGAGCGCTCGACAGAGCGAGGCGATCTCGGGCGCATCGTCGCGCGCGGGCGGTCCGGAAATCGCCAGCACGCCCTGGAGCGCGACCCGGGGCGAATGAAAGCCGTCGGGCAAGGGGAGCTCGGCCGGGATCTCGCCCTTGAGCGCGCGGCGGATCGGGCCGGCGACGGCGACGACGACCTTCGAGCCCTGATTGATCGCGTCGCCCGAATAGTCAAGCGTGTCGATTGTTGTACACGTCTGAAAATGCAGATCCCTGCGCCAGTCGACCCGTCCGAGCACGTGGGCCAGGAAGGCCGGGATGTTGTGGACGCCCAGGCTGGGGTCGTCTTCCTGGGCGGCGATCACGAGGTATTTCGCCAGGGAGAGCTGGCCCTGGCCGAGGATCGCGTTGGCGGTGGTGAGGATTTCTTGGGGGCGGCGGACGGGGTCTTGGGGGGTGTATCGTTCGCTGCCCAGGGCGAGCAACAGGGGGTGGACTCCGGCGGCGTCGACGGCGTGGACGGCGTGGACGCCGGGGAGGACGCTGGGGATGATCGGGCCCGTGATTTCGTGGATCAATTCGCCAAAGCTGGTGTCTTCCTGGGGGGGTCTGCCGACCGACGTGAACGGCCAGATCGCCCCCTCGCGATGGAAGACCCGTTCGACCCTGAGCACCGGGAAATCGTGGGTGAGGCTGTAATAGCCCAGGTGGTCGCCAAAGGGCCCCTCGGGTTTGCGGCGGGTGGGGTCGATCGAGCCCGTGATCACGAAATCGGCTTCGGCGGGCATGGGCAGGCATCCCTGGGGAGCGACCATGGCGAGCCGCCGGCCGCCGAGAACCCCGGCGAAGCCCAGCTCGGAGAGGCCCTCGGGCAGGGGCATGACGGCCGCCAGCGTGAGCGCTGGCGGGCCGCCGACGAACACGTTCACGCGCAGCGGCTCGCCGCGGCGAATCGCCGCCGCGTGATGGACCCCAATGCCGCGATGAATCTGATAATGCAGCCCGGCCTCGCGATTGGGCTCATATTCGTTGCCGGCGAGCTGAATGCGATACATGCCCAGGTTTGAATGCATGAGGCCCGGTCGGTCGGGGTTCTCGGTATAAACCTGGGGCAATGTGATGAAGGGGCCGCCGTCGGCCGGCCAGCACTGGACCTGGGGCAGGCGGTCGAGCGTGGTCTGGTGGGCCAGGATCGGGCCCGAGCGGACCTTTCTGGGCAAGAGCCGAAGGGCGGCCGCGGGCATGCCCCGATATCGCCAGGGGTTTTTCGCCAGCTGGCCGGGGTCGACCTTGAGCTCGACCAGGCGCCGCACCGTCTCGAGCGAATCGCGAAACAGAAACCGCGCCCGGTCGAGCGTGCCGAACAGATTGGCCGCCAGCGGGAACGATGAATTGCGCACGCGGCGAAACAAGAGGGCTGGCCCGCCGGCCTGGTAAACCCTGCGCTGAACGGCCGCGGCCTCGAGGTAGGGATCGACCTCTTGCTCGATCGCGAGCAGCCGCCCGGACGCCTCGAGATCGCGCACGCACTCGCCTAGCGAGCGATAACCCATCAGAACCCCCTCATGCGAAACAGTCCCACGGCGGCGGGGGGTGGGATCGTCGCGCCGTCGATTTTCGTTGATTGCCAGCTCATGGCGACTATTCTAGGTGGATGTCCAGAGTGGTTCCATGGCGCTCGGGTGCTTGCCTGCGAAAGAACCGGCGGCCGGGGCGGCGAACGTGAGGGGGGGCTCGAGATGGTGAATCCCGGCGGGCCGATCGACCTGCGATCGGACACGGTCACGAAGCCGACGGCGGCGATGCGTCGCGCGATGGCCGAGGCCGAGGTGGGGGACGACGTGTTTGGCGACGATCCGACGGTCAAGCGGCTGGAGGCGCGGACGGCGGAGCTGCTGGGCAAGGAGGCGGCGGTTTTTGTTCCGTCGGGGACGATGGCCAACCAGATCGCGGTGTCGATCCATACGCGCCCGGGGGACGAGCTCTTGTGCGGCTCGACCGCGCACGTTTACGTGTGGGAGGCTGGCGGGATCGCGCGGTTGTCGGGCGTGACGGCCCGGACGTTCGCCGGGGATGGGGGGCTGTTCACGGTCGACGACGTCCGAAGCGCGGTCCGGCCCGACGACGCCCATTACGCGCGCACCCGGCTCGTTTGCCTGGAGATCACCCACAATCGGGGCGGCGGCCGGATCCAGCCGATCGACCAGGTCGGGGCGGTGTCTCGCTGGGCGCGCGAGCACAATCTGGCGATGCATCTCGACGGCGCTCGGCTGTGGAACGCGGTCGTCGCGACCGGCCGGCCAGCGGCCGAGTGGGGGCGGCTGTTTGACACGGTGTCGGTCTGTTTTTCGAAGGGTCTGGGAGCGCCCGTGGGCTCGGCCCTGGCGGGCTCCGCGAGCCTGATCGCGCAGGCGCGGCGGGTTCGTAAGCTGTTGGGCGGCGGCATGCGCCAGGCGGGCGTGATCGCCGCCGGGGCTCTCCACGCGCTCGACCATCACATCGAGCGGCTGAGCGACGACCACGAACACGCCCGGATCCTGGCCGATGCGTTCACGGGTGCTTTTGGGTTCACGCTCGAGTCGGGGCCCGTCGAGAGCAATCTGGTCTGGGTGGTCGTGGACCCCGCGCTGGGCTCGGCGGCCGAGGTCGCGACGTATCTGCGCTCGCACGGGGTGCTCGTGAGCGTGCTTGGCCCCCAGGTGATTCGCGCCTGCACGCACCTGGACGTCGATCGCGATCAAATCGAGCGGGCGGCCCGCGTGATTCGCGAGATCGAGCCGGCGATGGTCTCGGCGATGTCGCTGGTCTATTAGAACGGCTCGAATGGGCTTGGCGCGGGAGGATTGTTCGTTGCGGATCGAGGAAGGGCTCCATGACTGGGATCTGAGCCCGGGCGCGGCCCGCGCGCTTCAGCAGGCGCTGGCGGCGCGGGTCGAGGACGACCGGCCGCTCGGGCGCTGGGCGACCATCGCCGCGGCCGACGTCTCGCACAACCGCCACGAGACCCGGCTTTACGCGGGGGTTGTGGTGGTGCGAAGGGAGACTTTCGAGGAAGTCGACCGCTCGGTCGTCGTCCAGGACGCGCGGTTTCCCTATGTGCCGGGGCTGCTGAGCTTTCGCGAGGCGCCGGCGGTTCTCGACGCCTTTCGAGCGCTCAAGACGCGGCCCGACGTGGTGATCTGCGACGGTCAGGGGCAGGCGCATCCCAGGCGCTTTGGGCTGGCGTGTCATCTGGGGCTCTGGCTGGGCCTGCCGACGATCGGCTGCGCCAAGTCACGGCTGTATGGCAGACATGAACCGCCAGGCGAGGCCCTGGGCAGCGTCGCCCCGCTGTACGATCACGAAGAACCCATCGGGACCGTCGTCCGCACCCGAGCAGGGGTCAAGCCGGTCTTCGTCTCGGTGGGGCATCGCTGCGACATCGCGAGTGCGATCCAGGTCGTGCGCGAAATGACGCCGCGTTACCGCGTTCCCGTGCCGATTCGCATGGCCCACTTACTCGTCAACGAGCGCCGTCGCGGGGACCGGGTCGTTCCATGAAGATTCGAATTGTGCCGCGTGGTCGAGCGCGCCACGATTCGCGACGCGCCGCCGTCATGGCGGATTCGGCCGTCCTGGCCGTGCGCGTCGCGATCGGGGCCGATTTCAACCGACCTTGGCGAGGGCGGGGCCGCTTTTCTTGGCGGCCGCCTCGACAAAGGCCTCGATGAGCTGCATGTCGAGCGAAATGTGCCCCTCGTTTTCAGGGTGCCATTGCACGCCCGTCACCCACCAGGAGTGGTCCTTGCCCTCGAAGGCCTCGATGAGGCCGTCGGGGGCGGTCGCCGCCACCTTGAAATTAGGGGCGAGCTTGCGGACGCCCTGGTGATGGTAGCTGTTGACCCGGATCTCGCCAGGGCCGTAGATCTTCTCGAGCCGCGTGCCCGGCTGGAGCGTGACGATGTGCATGTGCGCGCCCCCGAGCGGGTCGCGATGGGGGATGCTCTTGGGGAGATCCTCGGGGAGATGCAGGTAGAGCCCGCCGCCGGAGACGACGTTGAGCTCTTGCATGCCCAGGCCGATTCCCAGCGTGGGCAGCCGGCGCTGTTGCACGAACTTGCAGAGCAGGCGGTCGGCGAGTTCCCTTCGTTCGCAGACCGTGGTGACGGCGGGATGCGGCGCGAGCCCCATCTTGCGGGGATCGAGGTCGTCCCCGCCGGTAAGCATGACCCCGTCCAGCCGATCCAGGATCGGAGTGAGGTCGGATTCACGGATGAGCGGGGGGATAAAGATGGGGAGTGCATTGGCGGACAGCAGGCACTCGAAATAGCCGCTGTTGATGAAGCTGTGCGGCGTACGGCCCTTGGCCGTCGCCCGGAAGTCGGTGTTGACGCCGATCAGAGGACGATTCTTCATGACATCCCTTCCATGAAATGGTCGTGGCGAAATCCATTCGTCGTGAACCCGGGATACGCGCCTGAGCGAAGACCCGGGGCTGCCGCGAGACGACCTGAGCTCGAACCTGGGGGCCTGGGTTTTCCCCCGTCCTGCGCGCCGGGCGCTGGTCTTCCCGTGAACCCTCCGTGTGAATAAAGACGAGTGAAGCGATCTTGATCCGTCAGTTCCGATAGCACTCGCCGCGATGGCTCGCGACGGTCGGAAGTCTACCGAGGCGATCCGCGCGAGATCAAGAAAAATCGAGGGGAAAGCCCGAGTTTTTTCGAGTTTTTCGGCGTCTGGCCGATCTGGGAAGCCGACTGACCACTCGCGTCCCGAGAGCGTGCTTATCGGTGCGTCTTTGGCGCGCTTTTTTGGTTCCCATCGGGACGCGATTTCGCGGACGGGCGGGCTGGTGCGCACCCGCGGCTCAGCGGGGGGCGGCCGGTTTCAGGTAGTCGCCCTTCAGGAAGCGAACAACCATCTCGAGGTCGCGGCTGGAAACTTGTTCGGCGGCGAAGGGGGGCATTTGATGCTTGGGCTCGAGATAGCCGTAGCGATCGAGGGCGGCGGGCTTGCGGACCATGCGCTCGATCCAGCGGTGCGAGCCCCAGGCGAAGAGTCCAGGCGCGTCGCGGGTGCCCCCCTCGCAGAGCCCCTCGACGACGTGGCAGGTTCCGCAGTCCTTATGAAACAAGGGCAAGCCCGGATGGTCGGCGATCTCCTTTCTCGAGAGCCATTCGTCGGGCGTGAGGTCGTCGGGGATCGAGGGGAACAGGGCGACGAAATCGACGACCTGCTCGAGCTCCTGGGGCTTGAGCTTGCTGGTGCGCTTCCACTCGACCATGCCCTCGGCGCCGGCGACCGCGCCGAAGTAGGTTTTGGAGGCGGGATCCTTGAGCATCCCCGTGAGCCACTCCCGCGACCCAAATCGAGCCAGGTCCGAGGCGGTCTGCTCGCCCTGGCCCTTGCCGTCCAAGACGTGGCATCCCAGGCATTTTTTCTCGAGAACCCCCCTGCCCCGCGTGAGCGGATCGAGCCTGAGCAAGAACGTGGAGCCCTCGGGCGGGACGCCGGCGCTGGGATCGCGGGCGAGCGCGATCGCGCGATCGCGCGCGGCATCGGCCTCTTGGCGCGCGGCGTGATAGTGGGCGTCGGCGGCGTCAACCGCGAGCGCCCGCCAGCTCAGGTAGCCGGCCCCGCCCAGAAGCGCGACCACGACCGCGCACGCCAAGACGTGGGCGAGCCCGCGCGGCAGCAGGCGGTCAAGGAGGGGAATCAAGAAGAGCACGGCCACGATCGCGCCGGGGATGACCAGGGTCGCGACCAACCTGAGCTCGCTGGGGAAGATCCTGAGCAACTGGAACAGCCAGAGAAAGTACCAATCGGGCCGGGCGGGGTAATCGCCGCTCGTGGGGTCGGCCGGGGCCTCCAGCTCAGCGCCTCCGCGAGCCAGCACGATCCCGATGACGACCGCCAGTACGACCAGGCTGGCGACCAGGTTCTTGAGCGCGTGTTCGAGCCAGGAGGAGCCCGTTCCCGTCGACTCGCCCGCGGGGGGGGCGACGGCCTGGCGGCGGCCAAGCGCGATCTGGGCCGCCAGACAGACGGCCAAAAGGACCGGAAGCAGCACCACGTGGGCGGCGTGGAACCGCGTGACAGTCAGATTGCCGTACTCGTCGCCGCCGACCACGAGCTTCTGCACATAGGGTCCGGCGATCGGCACGCCGCCGGCGATATTCGTCTCGATCTTGGTGGACCAGTAGCCTTCCTGGTCCCAGGGGAGCAAGTGGCCCGTCCGGCTCAGGCTCACCGCCAGGAACAGGAGGATGAGGCCCAGCCACCAGTTGAATTCGCGCGGCCGATGATAGGCGCGCGACCAGAGCGCCCGCAGCAGGTAGAGCCCGCCCAGGATCACCATCGCCTGGCCGGCGAAATAATGCACGCCGCGGATGAACCAGCCCATCCAGAGTGCGTGATCGATGTACAAAACGCTTCCCCAGGCGGTTGACGACGACGGACTGTACGCGAGCATCAGCAACAGCCCTGTGAAGGCCTCGATCACGAACAGGATCGCGAAGACCGGGCCGATTGTGTTCCGCCAGCGCGCGGCGGCGGTCGTCCGGAGGTCGAGCGCGGCCGCGAGCAGCCGTCGCGAGCCGGTACGGTCGTCGAGCCAGTCGGCGAGCGGCTTAAGCAAGGGGGATTCTCCTGTCCGACTGAGGGCGGAAGCGTTCGAATTTGACGCGGATCTCGGGATCGTCTCCCTTGGCGATCTGGATGTCGAGGGGGTCCATGGGGCGGGGGGAGACGGCGTTTTGGGGCTTTCCATCGATGCCGAAGACGCTGTTGTGGCAAGGGCAGAGGAACGATTTGCCGTCGGCCGCGAGCGCGACCGCGCAGCCCAGATGCGGGCACTCGGCGGTGAGCGCGACGACGGGAGGGTCGACCCCCTCGGGCTGGCGTATCAACCAGACCGCTCCGATCGGCTGGCGAGGGTATTTGACCCAGGCGTCGCGCAGGTCGCGAATGACCGCGAAGGCGCGGGGCTCGCCGACCTTGAGATCGGAAAGCCGCGCGAGAGCGTCATAAGACGATCCGCCCGAGCCCTTCTTGAGGGGCGAGAGCAGATAGGCCAGGCCCGGGATCGCGAGCGGCAGAGCGAGGCCCGCGCTGCAAATCGAAACCAGGCGGCGAAGCAGGTCGCGTCGTGACATCGTGATGATCGCCTTAGGGGTGGTGTGAGTCCAGGGGCGTGATCCGCCGCGGCGGACGAGTCGTTAGCGGGGCGCTTTCGCGCTGATTTCGCGGGGTGCGTGTTGTTCGAGAGCGGTCCTGGCGGCTTGCAAGACCATGTCGAGGGTTTCCTCCATCGTGCCTGGCAGGCTGGCCGCCGCGGCGGCATGATGACCGCCGCCGCCAAAGGACCGCGCCAGGAGCGAGCAATCGAGACCCGTGCGGGCGCGCATCGAGACCCGCACTCCCCCCCGCGGCTGTTCGATGAAGAGCATGCCCAGCTCGACGCCGCGGACGCTGGTCGTGTAGTCGACCAGATCCTCGGAATCGGAGGGGACCGCCCCCGCCCGCGCGAGGTCGTCGCGGGTGACCGTGGCATAGGCGATCCGGCCCGAGAGCGTGGTCGCGAGCCGGCTCAGAGTTTCGCCGATGAGCTTCATCCGGCCCAACGTGTTGCGCTCGTAGATCTGGCGATAGATGTCGCTTATGGCAGCGCCGGCTTCCATGAGCTGGGCCGCCGCCCGGAGCGTGCGCGGGCGGGTCGAGGGATGGCGAAACCAGCCCGTGTCCATCGCAATCGCCGTCAAGAGGCCCGTCGCGATCCAGGGGTCGAGCACGCCCCCGACCGCCGCGACCGCGTCCATCACCAGGATCCCGGCCGCCTCGGCCGTTTGATCCTTGAACAGGACCGCGCCCAGGTCGTCGTTGCCCAGATGATGATCGATCACGACCCGCGGGCCCGGAAACCTCCGCACGAACTCGGCCATGTCGCCAAGCTGAGTCCAGGACGACAGATCGACGATGACGAGCGCCCGCCCCTCCCTCAGTGAGTCGAGGTCGGCGACCGCCGCGTGATGCTCGAACAGTACGCCGGAGGGATCGAGAAAGTCATAGCGCGCCGGCGTGACGCTGCCATTCACGACCCGGACGTCCTTGCCGAGTTGCCGCAACAGCCCGACCATCCCCACCTCGGAACCCAGGGCGTCGCCGTCGGGCCGCACGTGAGTCGTCACCAGGAAGCGGTCGTTTTGCTCAATCACGTCGCGGAGAGGCAGCCAATCAATGCTCATACGAAACCTTGGAATCACTCCGAGCGGGGATCAAAAAGGATTGCTTCTTGACGCCGCGATGCGGTCAGGCGGGTGGGTTGCGGCTCCACTTTCACTTTTTACGTTAGCGACCCCGCTCGCGGTTTGGCAACCACTCATGCGCCGTCATCGGTCAGGTCGCGTAGGAATCGACCTGGAATCGATCGAGGTGATCGGCGACCCAGGCGATGGTTTCACAGAGCCCCTGCTCCAGGGTATAGGCCGGCTTCCAGCCCCAGAGCTCGCCGGCCAGGGCGGTCCCCGCGAGCAGGCGCTCGACCTCGCTGGCGGCGGGGCGCACCCGGGCGGCGTCGCTTTCGATCGCGATCGGCTTTCCGAGAAGCCGCCCGATCAACTCCACGAGGTCGCCGATCGAAACATCCTCGCCCCGCCCAATATTGACGGCCCGTCCGAGCGCCGCGTCACAGGCGGCGATCGCCGCGAAGCCCGCGGCCGTGTCCTTGACGTAAGTCAAGTCGCGTCGGGGATCGAGCCGACCCAGCCGGACGACCGGGCGCGACAGGGCCTGGCTGATGATCGTCGGGATGATCGCGCGAGCCGACTGCCGCGGGCCAAACGTGTTGAAGGGCCTCAAGATCGCGACCGGCAGCCCGAACGAGCGATGGTAGCTTTCGCCCAGGGCGTCCGCGCCGATTTTCGACGCCGCGTACGGCGATTGCCCCCGCAGCGGATGCCCCTCGTCGATCGGGACGCGCTGGGCCGTCCCGTAAACCTCCGAGGTCGACGTCAGAACCAGGCGCTCGAGACTCGGGCTGCGTCTGCAGGCGTCGAGAACATGCGCGGTCCCGAGGACGTTCGTTTGCACGACGTCGTAGGGGTTTTCGTAGGAATAGGGAATCGCGATGAGCGCGCCCAGGTGAAACACCCAATCGCATCCCCCGACCGCCTCGCGAACCGAGACCGGATCCTTGAGATCGCCGCGGACCACCTCGAGATTGGTCCGAACGTCGGCCGGCAGATCGCTCAGATTCCCCTGGTCGCCCCGGCCGGTATAGCGGATGAGCGCGCGAACCCGATGGCCGTCGCGCACCAGACGCTCGGTCAGGTGGCTGCCAATGAACCCGCCAGCACCCGTCACCAGCACTCTTCGTCCCATGCCCTGGCGGCTCCTCGATCCCTCGTCTCCCAAGATCCGCGCCCGAAGATCCTACGCATCCCGTTGAAGGACCGCCATGGTGAAATCGACCGGATGCGAAACGGTCTTCCCGAATTGCCCTAATTATCTAAAGTACCCACAATCGCGAGTCGATGATCTTTGACTGGTGAAGATGGCGAAAGTCGAAGCGATTGCCCCCCTGATTGACCCCTTGACGCGATGTTCTGGACGGCCCCGTGCAAGACATAAAGCTCAAGACAGCGGGAGTGTGGGTCATGTTGTCGCGACTCGTGATGGTCGTGTCGGTGGCGGCGCTCGGTGTCACC
>DAIDHE010000217.1 GCA_027459775.1 Planctomycetales bacterium
ACGAATCGAGACCCAGCAGACCCAGCAGCACGCTGGCGACGACGATCGACCATCGCGCCGCGGTTCGTTGCGTTTTCATGGAAACCCCCGGTTGAAGCCGTTGAGTGATCGTTTGGTTTGTGGCCAAGAGGCTGTTTCAAAACGGCCTCTCAGCAAACGCGGACGGTCGCCAGGCCCAGCAGGCGGCCGAGCTTGTCGAGTTTGCCAGCCAGGCGGCCGACTCCGACGGCGCAGTGGTGGGCGGGCCCGTGTTCGCTCCAGAGCTCGACGAACCGCCGCGCCCCCACGGCGAAGCGGTAACGGCTGTTGGTATTGCCAATCTCGAGGATCGGCCCCGCGACCGATTCACCCTCGGCCACCAGTAGCTCGACCCGGCCGTCGGCCGTCTGGACGATCGAGAGCAGCGTGACCGGGCCGTGCTTGACCGACATCTCCACCGACAGCCCGCGCCCGACCTTGCCGTGGTACACCCGGAGCGGGCGTACCTTTGTTTTTCCCTCGGCGATCGCGATGTGCCCCGGCCCGTCGTGCCCCATCAGCACCACGTCGTCGCGGTAATCCATGGCGTAGAACTCCGTGAACGAGCCGCCGGCCCGGAACGTATCGAGGATCTTCATCGCCTGGACGTTCTTGATCTCCATCTCGCCGGCCGCCGGGATCCCGCGGGCCGTCAAGAGCGAGGTTCCCAGGATGATCGAGCTGATCGTCTCCTCGTTCTCCGGAAGGCCGGTCCCCTGGTAGTAATAGGCGAGCGAGCCGAGCCGATGCCCCTCGGCCATGCGGTCGAGGGCCACCGACGTGCGCGCCGCCCGCTCGAGATCGATGGCGGGGCAATCGGGCTGGACGTCGAAGACGTCATGGAACAGCGCCACCCGGTCGCGAACTTCGCTCTCATCCACCAGGCCGCGCAGCCCGGACAACTCGTCGACCTCGACGATCTCGACGTGCCCGCCGAAGGCCGCGCACTGCTGGGTCAGGTCCGAATAGATGTCGAGCATTCCGCCGTAATAATGCCCCATGACGCCGAGCCGGTTGTGCTCCATCGCGTGCGCGACGCGCGCCGCCTCGATCCAGTCGTCGACCTGCGCCCAGCATTCTGGGTCGTCCTCGAGCATGCCGGTGACCTGATGGAACGGGATGCGGGCGCGGCGGAAGACGCTCGCGAGCTCGGGCACGACGCAGGCCGAGCAGTACGCCAGCCATTCGCCGGTCATGCGGGTGCGATCGCCCAGGCGGTTGAACCATTCGTAGTCGATCGCCGGCCCGGGCTGGAGGTTCAGAATCAGGACCGGCGCGCGCGACCTGCGCACGACCGGCAGGACGGTCGATGACAACGCATAGGTGGTCAGGTGGATGACGATCAGATCCACATCGGCCTGACGGAACCGGCGTCCCGCTTCCATCGCGGCGTCGGGGTTGTCGATCAGGCCAAGGTTGACGACCTCGACGCCGGGTCGCCCCAGCTTCGCGGCCACCCGCGCCACGTACGCCTGCAATCGTTCCCGCAGGCCCGCGAACTGGGGCCAGTAGGCGTCGAGCCCGACGCCGAAGAGACCGATCTTGAGTGAGAGCATCGGAGGATCACCTCCCCTCACCGAGCGCCGATCAGTCGCGGTCGGCGCACTGTCTCTCACCATGTTGACCGTCGCGACCGCCGCGGGCAACCCAGGTCCGCCCCAGGGTGATCGGAAGACCGGCTCGGGCAGCCTCGGGTTTCTCCCACGCGTGTTCGTTCGCGACGAGCTCAAGCTCGAGCCCCATCAGCCGCTTTTCTGGGATCCTGGAACCCCAAAATGATGGAGCACGTTGCGGAGCATCGCGCTCCAGCGGGGGTCGGCGTGCAAGGCCCAGCCCGCGCCGATCGAGCCGGCGTTGAAAACGCGTCCGCCGTCCGGACGCCGCCAATCGATCAGCTCCCCGCCCTGGTCGGTCTTGGGCTGGATGCGCCTGAAAAAGAAATCAAAGGCGACCCCCGACCTCGCCCACGAGAGGCTTCCATTGGCCAGGCGGACCATCCCCGGCGGATCGGCGGGCACGACCCCGCCCGCGGGCGACGGCTCTTGCTGCAGGCTCGCGAGCGTCGACGGACGGACGTCGATCTCGTGCCCGTTGGCCATGGGCGCTTTCCCCGGACCGGCCCAGCCGAATCGGTCGCCGGGCTTCAGATCGGTTTTTTCCGGAGTCTGGAAGAACGGATGGTCGGTGAGCTCCGCGACATACGGCCCGAAATTCTCGGCCTTTCCGGGATCGATGAAGCCGAGCGTGTCCAATCCGACCAGCCGCCAACCGGGATAGCCGCACTCGCGCATCATGCCGCCGCGCAAGCCGTCGTGGCTGTGCCAGGCCTCGCCGCGGCGGCCAGGCGGAACCTGAAACCCCGCCGCGTCGACCTTCCGGCACTCCATGACCGTCTCGCCGGGATCGAAGCTCACGCGCCAGAACAGCGTGTTGCCGCTCAGAACCACCACGCGCCCGCCCCCGCTCAGGTAGTTTTCCAGGCCGTGAAACATGGGCGCGGACCAGTATTCGCTATGACCGTTGATCACGACGACGCGGTAGTCTTTCAAGACCTCGGGGCGATGGTGAAGGTCCAGATCACTGATCAAGTCATAGTCGTAGCCGTTTTGCTCGAGCCACACGTGTGCGAACCGGTCTGCGCGCGCCAGGTGGCTATATCCCGGTTGTTCGCCATAAAGAACGTAGGGACCGGCCGCCGGCCAGGGCATGCGCAAGCCGACCTGGTAGCTGCCCTGATCGGCCTGGTGAGTGCGGTAAAGGTCGAAGGCTGGCACCCCGGGGACGACCTTCCCCACGCCTCCCGTCCCGGCCAGGAACCGCGATTGCCGGGGCGTGAGCGCAAACGGGGTTCCACTATAGGCCCTCCAAGTGTTGGTCGAGGCCAGCACCAGAATAGGCGGCCTGGGCCGCCCCGCGGCTCGACGGACCACGAAGGTCGTGTGGGCGACCCGCGGCTCTCCCTCCCAGTCAAAGTGGAACCGCGCGACGTACAGTCCAGGCTTCGCATCGACCGGGACCACCCAGCGGTGAGTCACTGGCCAGCGGCAGTCGTAAAGATCGTCGGAGGCGAACCGCAGCCCGTGCCCGCGCCGGGGGTCAAGCTTGGGGTCGTAACCGCCAAACCGGGGGACGTCCGCGTCGAACGACGGACCGCCGATCATCCAGGTCGCGTGGTTGACGATCCGACCGTCGTGACCCCGGCCGGACGCGTCGGCGACCCGGGCGCCTCGCTCTTCATCAAGCGGCCAATAAGCCATCACATCTTGACCATGCGGAGGCGTCAAACCCTGGTCGCGATGTCTTTGCGCGATCTCGGCCTCGCCGAGCGCCCGTCCGTGGATCGCCGGTTGAGCGAGGTCGCCGTCGAGGAATCGCGCGGCCGCGCCGCCGTCGCCGTGGGCCGCCAATCGCAAAGGCGAGGAACCGCCCGCCGCGGTCCCCTCGAACGCTCCTTGTCCAACCCGCCGGCCGTCGACCCAGAGCGTTTTCTCCTTGCCGTCCCACACGCCCACGACGTGGCTCCAGCGACCCACCTTGAGCACGCCGCCCGCGCTCGAGACCAGCCACTCGGCACGATGAGCCCCGCCGTCGCCGACATAAAACGCGACAGCGCCCCCAGGCGCCAGGAACAGACCAAACCCGCAGGCGGCCTTGAAGTCATACTGGGTCACGAGCCCCGCATCGGCCACGATCGACCAGGGACGCACCCAGCACTCAAGCGTCAGGGCGGGCAGCGGCCCGACCAGTTTCTTGTCGCAATGGACATACGAACCCGGGTGGATGGGGTGCTCCAGGGGCTGCGCCTCGGGAAAGGTCTCGAGCACGGCGTCGCCGGAAGAATCGTCAAGACTCGAGCCCAGCCGGCAAATCGAGAGGCGATAGGGCCGGCTCGTGCTCGAGTGCAGCTCGAGGGTCTCTCCACCCGCGACGCTGTGCCGCGTCGGGTACGCATGAACTCCAGGGACGGCCAGGGGACGGTGGGGCGGAAGCACGTCCGCCGCGACGGCGTTTCCCTCACTCGCGAAGCTCGTTTCCTGGACCAGGTCCAGAGCCGACAATCCGACCGCGCCCAGGCTGGTCGTCTTGAGAAAGTCTCGACGCGAGGGATTCGACATCGAATTCAACTCCGCAATGATTGACGATCAAACAAACCTTGTACCAAGGTAACAAGGGACGGGAGGGACAGGAAAGGAGGGACATTGCACGAGCACCCATCACGCCGTGAATGATATGACGGCTGCATGGTGGGCGTATTCGCAAAAACGCCAGGATTTCCCACGGTCACGGTGGCTGAGACTTCGCTGACACGTTGCAAAACGCAGAGGAGCGAAGGCACAACCGGGTTGCCGCCGATCCTGAGTGATCCACCGAATGGAGCAACTGGAGGCGGATCTCGGCTCGATCGCGACGCCCCGTCACAGCGACCCAGCCGGGGCCTGGGAACCCCCGCCCGACCGCGCCCGGCGGGATGGTGTTGCATCGGATGCCGATTTTGCACATGATATAAGGCGATTTGAAGTTCCGGGTTTCCCGAGACGATCTCCGACACCGAGGTGGGATCGTGTTCGCCGCTCTGATTCGCCGCTTCTGAAGTTCCAACCGAGATTCGGCCGACGATTATCCAAAGTCGGCTCGATCCCTGGCGAAGTGGAAGCCCGCTGTGGTTTGGGGATGAGGGGCGATCCCACACGTTGTTGAGGAAAACATGCCAACGAACGAAGAGATTTACGCGAAGGTCCAGACCACTCTGGTGGATGCGCTTGGCGTCGACGAGGACGAGGTCACCCGCGCCGCGACGCTGCAAGGCGATCTGGGCGCCGAGTCGATCGACTTTCTGGACATCGTGTTTCGCCTCGAGCGGAATTTTGGGATCAAGATTCCCCGCGGCGAGCTGTTCCCCGAAAACCTGATGGCCGATCCCGAATGGGTGTCGGACGGCAAACTGACCGCGAAGGGGCTGGCCGAGCTCAAAAGCCGGCTTCCGTTCGCGGACCTCTCCAAGTTCGAGGCCGACCCCGATCTGGAGCGGATTGGCGACCTGTACACGGTCGACATGCTGGTCCACTACGTGCAGAGCAAGCTGGCGGCCTGAGCGCGTCGATCCTGGGCTCGAGGGGCATGGGGCTGGCATGGCCGCCGGCCGCCCCCGGGCTGGATCACGGCTTGCTGGGGCGGCTGGCGCTCCGGGTAAGGGACGACCTCGGTCAACTCGATCTCTGGGATGGGCTCTCGGGATGCGATGGATCTGGATCGATAAGCTCCTGGTGTTTCGCAGCGGCGAATTCGCCCGGGCCATCAAGAACCTGACGCTCGCGGAAGAGCACCTGCACGACCATTTTCCGGGTTATCCGGTCATGCCGGCCTCGCTCATCATCGAGGGGTTGGCGCAGACCGGAGGAATCCTGGTTGGCGAGGCCGGCGGATTCACCGAGAAGGTCGTCCTGGCCAAGATCCCCCGCGCCGAGTTTTTCGGCGTCGCCTGCGCGGGCGACCAGCTCATCTACGAGGTCACCCTCAAGGATCTGCGCAGCGAAGGCGCCGTCGTGGAGGCCAAGGCCTTCCTCAACGGCGAACTGCTGGCCGACGTGGAGATCGTGTTCGCGCACCTCGACAACTCCCGAGCCAACCAGATCTTCGGCCCCAAGAATTTTGTCTTCACTCAACAATTGCTCGGCGTTCTCGACCTCGCGAAGGCCCGTGAACGGGCGCGCGAGGCGGCGACTTCGGCCGAGCCGGATCCCGAGTCCAACGGATTGCCCCACCAGCCCGCGTCTTCCGCATAGCCGCTCCAGGCGTCCCACGCCGGCACGCGCCGGCACGCCGTCGTGAGGGGCGAGGCGGGGGCCGTTTGGAAAAAATCCGCGAGCTGCGGTGAGTTTATGCCCCCAGAGTTGCCCACGGACGTCATAATATCGAGGTGGAGCTCGGGCGGTCAGCGACCAGGGAGTTGACGGGGTTGGGGTCCGCACCAGGTAGAACGGCGAGTCATACATGCTTGGTTACGAACGCCGCGTGGTCATCACCGGACTCGGTCTGGTAACTCCTCTGGGCGATAGTCCGGCCGCGGCGTGGTCGAATCTGGTCGCGGGCCGGGGCGCGGTCCGTCCGCTGACGGCGTTCAAGACGGCGGGGCTGCCAAGCAGCGTCGGGGCCGAAATCGGCGAGTGCGACCTCAAGAAATACACCCTGCCGCGGATCAACTGGAGCACCCTCCGCAAGAGCCGCAAGTACATGGCCCGCGACATCCAGCTCGCGGTGGCGGCGGCCCAACTGGCGGTCGCCGACGCCGGCCTGGGCGAGGGGGGGGTCGACCCCACGCGAATCGGGATCGACCTCGGCGCGGGGCTGATCTCGAGCGAGCTCGACGAGCTCGCCCCGGCGATCGTCCACGCGTTCACCGGCGATTCGTTCGATTTCCAGACCTGGGGCCGGGAATCGATCGGAATGATCGAGCCGATCTGGCTGCTCAAGTACTTGCCCAACATGCTGGCGTGCCACATCTCGATCCTGCTCGATTGCCAGGGGCCGAGCAACACCATCACGGAAGCCGACGCCTCGTCGAACCTGGCGATCCTGGAGGCCGCCCGGATCATCGGGCGGGGCAAGGCCGACGTCATGATCACCGGGGGCGCGGATTCCAAGATCCATCCGCTGAGCCTGGTCCGGATGGCCCTGTTGCACAATATGTCGTCCTGGCGCGGCGATCCCGCCGGGGCTTGCCGGCCCTTCGACCTCGAACGCGACGGCTGGGTGCCCGGCGAGGGGGCCGGGATCCTGGTTCTGGAAGAGCGCGAGCACGCGCTGGCGCGGGGGGCGCGGATTCACGGCGAACTCCTGGGCGGCGGCTCGGGCTGCGACGCCTACGCCCCCGGAGGCCTCGATCCCCATGGGGCCGGGGTCGAGATCGCCGTCGCGGCCGCCCTCGAGGACGCCGCCCTCGAGCCGGCCGCCGTCGGGCACTATTCGGCCCACGGGTCGGCCACCCGGATCGGCGACCTGGCCGAGGCCCGCGGGATCGCCCGCGTGTTCGGACCCAAGGGCGTCCCCGTCGCCGCGTACAAGGGCTACATCGGCAATCTCGCGTCGGGCGCGGGCGGCGTCGACCTCATCGCCAGCTTGCTCGCCGCCAATCACGGCCTGATCCCGCCGGTCCTCAACTGCGATCATCCCGACCCCGAATGCGAAATCGACGTGGTCCAGAGCGCGCCCCGGCCCTGCGCGAACCCGACCTTCGTGACCGCCAACATCACGCCGCTCGGCCAGGCGGCCGCCCTGGTCGTCCGGGGCAATCCCGAGGCCGGCGGCCCGCGTGCCTGATCGGGTCTTTTTTCACGAGCCGACCGGAGCAAGGAATCCACGATCATGAGGCGAGTCGTTGTCACGGGAATGGGCATGGTCACGCCGCTGGGCCGCGACGTCGAATCGACCTGGGAAGCCCTGCTCGAGGGCGAGAGCGGGGTGGGACCGATCACCCTCTTCGATTCCCGCACCTTCCCTACCCGGATCGCGGCCGAGGTCAAGAACTTCCGCCTGGGCGACTATCTCGACGACGCGGACCGCTTCGCGGAGCACTCCCGGAACACCGTCTTCGCGCTGGCCGCCGGGACCATGGCGATCGAGGACGCCGGGCTTGAGCGGGGCGCGGTCGACCCCCGCCGGTTTGGCGTCTATCTGGGCTCGGGCGAGGGGCAGCACGATTTCAAGCGGTTCGTCAATCTGATCCGCGAGACCACGCGCGACAACCGGGTCGACACCGCCGAATTCACCCGGCTGGGCACCCGGGAATTGCACGCGGTTCGCGAGGCCGAGCAAGAGCCGGGCACGCCGTCGGCCCATCTCGCCAGCGTGCTGGGCGCTCAGGGTCCCAACTGCAACTGCCTGACGGCCTGCGCAGCCAGCTCGCAGGCCATTGGCGAGGCGTTCGAGATGATCCGCCGCGGCTCGGCCGACGTGATCGTCTCGGGGGGCACGCACAGCATGATCCATCCGTTTGGCGTGACGGGGTTCATCCTGCTGACCGCCCTGTCGACGCGCAACGACGAGCCCGAGCGCGCCAGCCGCCCCTTTGACCGCGATCGCGACGGCTTCATCCTGGGCGAGGGGGCGGGAATGCTGGTGCTCGAGGAGCTCGACCACGCCCTCCGCCGCGGCGCGCGGATCCACGGCGAGATCACCGGCTACGGCTCGACGGCCGACGCCTTCCGCATCACCGACAGCCACGACGAGGGCCGCGGCGCCATCGCCTGCATGAAAGAGGCCTTCCACGAGGCCAGGCTCGGACCCGGCGACATCGACTATATCAACGCCCACGGAACCAGCACCAAGGTCAACGATCAGGTCGAGACCCTGGCGATCAAACGCGTCCTCGGCGAGTCCGCCTACACCACCCCGATCTCCAGCACCAAAAGCATGATGGGCCACCTCATCGCCGCCGCCGGCAGCGTCGAGGCCATCGTCTGCTTGCTGGCGATCCGCGACGGCGTGATGCCGCCGACCATCAACCTCGAAAACCCCGACGCCGACTGCGATCTCGACTACATCCCCGGCGCCGCCCGCGCGGGAAAAGTCGATGTCGCGCTCTCCAACAGCTTTGGCTTCGGAGGCCAGAATATTACTCTGATACTGAAGCGCTACACCTGAGTCTCACCAGACGCGCGAGGGTCGAGCGTCCGCGGGACACTCGGCTTGGTTCAAGCCTCGACGTCCCCCCGCGAGTTTCCCTCCCAAGCCTCGCCGAGGAGTGCATCCGTGACCGGTCTCGAATCGCTGCTCTTGCTGCTCGCCGCCGGTTTGGCCGTCCCGCTCGTACTGGGATGCGCCGGCGTCCTCTACCTGGCGGTCAAGTACACCTCCAAGATCGTACGCATTTTCGAGGACCGCCCCGTCTTCATGCCCCTCAAGGTCTCCCCGGCCGCCGACGGCGAGTCTCTCGGCTTCCCCGCCGACGACGGCGTGAGACTGTCGGGAACCTATTTCAAGGCCCGAACCAGCCTCCGCGTCGGCGTCCTCGTCTATTGTCATGAATTCTTGAGCGATCGTTGGAGCTTCCAGCCCTACATCGACCACCTCCGCGACGTCGGGTTCGACGTCTTCTCGTTCGATTTTCGCAATCACGGCGAGAGCGAGCGCCAGCCCGATTACGAGCCGCTCCAGTGGGTCTCGGACCGCGAGGTTCGCGACCTCAAGGGCGCACTTCGCTATTTACGTTCGCGCCCCGATCGCGACCCCGCGGGCTTCGGGCTCTTTGGCGTGAGCCGCGGCGGAACGGTCAGCCTGTTCGCCGCGGCCGACGAGCCCGACGTCTGGGGCGTCATCACCGACGGCGCCTTCCCAACCCGCGGCACCATGGTCCCCTACATCGTGCGCTGGGCGGAAATCTACGTGCCCACCCAGTGGATCCGCAAGGTCGTACCCCACTGGGTCTACGAAATCCTCGCCTGGGTCGCCCGGCGGCACTCGGAACGCAGGCTCGGCTGCCGGTTCCAGAACGTCGAATCGGCCGTCGCCCGACTCGCGCCCCGCCCCTGGCTCATGATCCACGGCGCGCGCGACGTTTACATCGGCCCCGAGATCGCCCAGTCCCTCTTCGCCTACGGCGACGGGCCCAGGGAGTTCTGGCTCGTCCCCGACGCCAAGCACAATCGCTGCCGCCAGGCCGACCCCGAGGCTTACGCCGAGCGCGTGCTCGCCTTCCTCGCGGCGTACGCCCCGCGGCGGCCGCTCGCCAGGCCCACCGTCGCCGTTTCACGAACCGCGGCGGCGTCCCTCACGCTCGCCCCCGAGGTCGCCCCGGTCGAGCCCAGCCCGATCCCGAGCTGAACCCGGCCGCGCACGAACCCGGCAGGAACGGCCCCATGATCAAGTTCCTCTCACGACTTCTCGGCGCTCCCGTCGCTCGCAAAGCGCGGGCTCAGGCCGATCTCTTTCTCGCGGCGGCCGAAAAAGCCCCGGAGGTCCAGCGGGCGCTTCTCGCCCGGCTGGTCGAGCGGACGGCCCCCTCCCAGTTCGGCCGCGACCATTTCTTCCACGAGATTCAGCGCACCGAGGACTTTCGCAGCCGCGTCCCCATCGGCGGCTACGACCGCCACGAGCCCTATATCGACCGCGTCCGCCAGGGCGACACGGGTGCACTCTTCGGCCCCGGCACGGACGTGCTGATGTTCGCCCTCACCTCGGGCACGACCAACCGGCCCAAGACGATCCCGGTCACCCGCGAATCGCTGGCCGACTACCGGGCGGGCTGGACGACGTGGGGAATCCTGGCGTTTGACTCGCACCCCGCGATGATGAAGGACGGGCTCAAGCCGATCCTTCAGCTCGCGAGCGACTGGCGTGAGCGGACGACCCCTTCCGGCATCCCCTGCGGCGCGATCACGGGGCTCACCGCCCACATGCAAAGCCGGCTGGTTCGCACGAAATACTGCATGCCCGAGGCCGCCTCGCTCATCAAGGACGTCGAGGCCAAATACTACGTCGCCCTGCGATCCTCGATCCACCGCGACCTGGGCACGATCATCGCGGCCAACCCGTCGACGATCCTGGCCATCGCCCGGCTCGGCGACCGCCTCAAGGAAACCCTGATCCGCGACACCGCCGACGGCACGATCGACCCCCGATTCTCCATTCCCGGCCAGGTTCTGCGCTCGATCGGCGGCAAGCTCAGGCGCAAGCGCAAGCGGACGGCCCGCGCGCTCGAGGACATCGCCAACCGGACCGGCCGGCTTTTGCCCAAGGATTACTGGCCCAACCTCCAGTTCCTCTCGAACTGGACGGGCGGGACGATGCGCGCTTATTTGCGCGGATATCCCGAGTATTTCGGCGATCGGCCGGTGCGCGACGTGGGGCTGATCGCCTCCGAGGGGCGAATGACCATCCCGATCGAGGACGGAACGCCCGCCGGAGTCCTCGACGTCCTGCACCACTATTTCGAGTTCATCCCCGCCGAGCTGGCCGACAGCGAAACCCCCGACGTCGTCGAGGCCGCCGACCTGATCGAGGGCCGCGACTACTTCATCGTCATGACCACCGCCGGCGGCCTCTTTCGCTACAACATCCACGACATGGTCCGCTGCCGCGGCTTCGTCGGCCGCGCGCCGTTGATCGAGTTTCTCAACAAAGGTGCTCATTTCTCGAGCCTGAGCGGCGAAAAACTCTCCGAGCACCAGGTCGTCGCCGCCGTCGAACGCGCCCAGCGCGCGCTCAATCTCGCGCTCAAGTCCTACCTCCTCGTCCCCGAGTGGGGCGAGCCTCCGCGCTATGTTCTACTGGTTGAGCAAGGCGACCTCCCCCACGCCGGTTCGGCCCAGGCACTGGCCTCGCGGCTCGAGCACGAGCTCCGCGCGCAAAACGACGAGTACGACAACCGCCAGCAAACCCTGCGGCTCGCCCCCGCAACCGTTCGCGCCATCGCCGACGGCGGCTGGGCCGAGTTCCAGAGACGCCGGCTCGCCCAGAGCGGCGGAGCACTCGAGCAGTACAAACAGCCCCACCTCTCATCCGACCTCGAACTGCTCGCAAGCTTCCTGATTCCAAGCAAGCCAGGCGCGTAAGGAATCACATTACATTTTGCTCAATGGTCCTCGTCTGGGTCGCCGCGCCTCCAATCGGCCGGCCCCGTGCTTGCTTCTTCTGGGACCGCGGGCGTGGGGTGGTGAAAAGCTGGTCTCGAACATGGTTCCCGTGCGCACGCCGTCTCGGGGGGGTTGTCGCGCGAATGGGACGAGATCAAGAACGCCGTCGCCTATCGGACTCCGTGGCGGCCGATTCCCTGCCACGGCCTCCCTCATCCGCCGCTACGCGGCACCTTCTCCCGCGGGGAGAAGGATCAACACCTAACCCTCTCCCTCCGGGAGAGGGTGGCCGAAGGCCGGGTGAGGGCCCGGACCCGGCCAACGGAAACCAGTCGATCCCCAGCCTGACAATCGCAACAAAACCGGGGTCATGGAAAAGACCCGTCACAATCCACTCTTCACCACCCCACCGCAAGCGTCCCGCCCGCACGAACATGAGCGGGCGGAACGCCCGCGGTCCCGGGTAGACCGCGGGCGCGGCCCTTGTATCGAGAGGTTTTTCAAACCGCCGACCACGCCACCTGACCGCGGGCGCGGCGATTCAGCTTCCCAGTCAGACCACCCTGTAGACCAGAGAGAGAACCTGGCTTCTCTTTTCGTTCTCCCCCGACGAGCTTATTTGAGATTTGTTTACAATCTCAACAGCACTCCTTGCAAGGTGTTACGTCGTACAAGCGAGGGCGATCCCGATTCATGGCACCAGGTTTGCACACTTGCGGTGCCGATCACCACCTTGCCATGATCGCCCAACTGAGTCCGGATTCCGCCTCGCATCTGGTGTTTGCTTCATGAGTTTGCCTCGACGAGAAGAGGGGGCGACGACATGTCTGTCGTCCTCGCTGATGCCCTTGGTCTCGAGCGACGAGCGGGTCGAATCGCTCAAGGACTCGGCCAGTGTTTTTATCCATCGGATTCGCAACCTCTTGAACGGCATCAAGATGAGCCTGTACATCTTGCGTCGGGGTGCGAGCGGGTGTCAGTCGGTGGATTGGGCCGACCTCGAGCGGGTCTATGGCGCGGTCGAGACCCTTTTGGACCGGCTCCAGTTGATTTACAAGTCCCAGGGTCTGAAGACGATCCGCTGTCCGCTGGGGCAACTGATCAGCGACCGGTTGCCCACCTGGCGGCGTTTGCTGGCGGCGCGGGGGTTGGTGCTTGATGTCGACGAGCCTGGCGAGGATCCACCTTCGGACTTTGATCCGTCCTCGTTCACGCTGGGTCTCGACGCGTTCGTTTCCTGGCGGGCCGAGGTCGCGCCCTTGGGTTCGCGGATTCTGCTCGTCTGGCGAATCGACGACGACGAGCTCGAGCTCTGCTGGAAGGAAGACGGGCCCCAGGGCGGACCAGGAACCCCGGTCGGCTCAGGAACTCCGGTCGGCCAGGTGCAGGCGCCCCGGCGGCCCTCGATCGGCGTCGACAGCTTGGCACTGCCGCTGCTGGCGCGGACCATCGCGCTCCATGGCGGGCGGCTCGAGACCTCGCCCTCGCCCGACCTCCGGCTCACACTTCGCTGGCCGCGATTCCATGCGGCCGATCCATAAGGCAATAAGGGGATATTGCTCGATTCCGGCGTGGGATCGACCTCTAACCATTTACTTCACATTGACTCACATCTATCGAAAGTCCACGAACGGGGAGCGGGCCTGCTTGGGAACAGTGGATGTCTGGGATCGACCTTTTGGGATCGACCTGTGGGATCGACCTGATGTCTGGGATCGACCTTCTGGGATCGACCTGTGGGGAAATGAGCAATGTCTTCTTTTCCTTTGCGAACTGCTGGCCACCGAAAGAAAACGACCAGGAGAGCTCCGCTGGAGGGGACCAAGCATGCCGATAAGGCTCACTCGGGCCGGCGGTTTCCATCGCGTTCTTCATTCGTTAGCGGTGCCCGTCCTGGCGTTCATTGGTTTGATCGGGGTGACCTCCCGGTTTCTCGGCCACATCTGGGGAATCCCTCAACACTGGTTCGAGTTTACTGTTCTGGGAGCTGCCTCCGTCCCATTGCTGTGGGCGTACGTAGCAATCCATCGTGCGACCTTTACTGTCGCCGATGAGGCGGGCTCCCTGAACAGGCGACCTCGGTACGTTACGGACGCCACCGACAAGCGGTGGAATCAGCTTATAGTTGGCGTGTGTGTGAGCACGTTCGTGATCGCTATGATTGTATCTGGTGGCGGGTGGAACGTGGATACCTGGGACGTTATAATGACTCCCTGAGCAACATATCAGTTGTCCCGGCATGGGAAAATTGCACACGTCACTCGGTCGAGATTCGTAGCCGTCGGGATCGCCTTCGCCGTGACCGAGGCGGCCTACTGGACCTGCGCGATCCTAGTCCCGCTGTTAGTCTGGTCTGGATTCTTAAAGGATAATGATCAAGCCAAGGAGCCAAAAAAGCCAAGGTAGGGTAAGGTGGACAAACCAGGGGAGCAAATGGGGTCAGGGGAGCAAATGGGGTCAGGGAGCAAATGGGGTCACTTCGATGTCTCGACGAAGACTGGGAAGTAGGGGAAGATTGCACAAGATAAGAAGAATTCCTCCCCGTTGAGCCTCAAACCATGCCATTGACGCCTGCTATCGACCTGACTTCAACCAGAACCGTCGTCCTGCGACGTGTTCGGGATCGTGTTGGGCGGGCAACCGCAAGCGAAAAGGGCAAGCGTAAAGGGGACGGGGCAAGCGTAATGGGGACGTTCCTGGATTCCGGCGCAGACTGGGAGCGTAAAGGGGACGTGGAAGCGTGAACGGGACGTTCTTAGATTCCGGCGACCGGCGGCTGGACACGCACGTATCCCGACGGCTCGGTCGTCCAGTTTAACGGTCTGGGCCAGGAAACGTCGGTCGCCGACCGCAACGGCAACACGACGACCTATGCCTATGTAACCAGCGGTCCCGCGACAGGCGCACTGGCCACGGTCACCGACCCCGTGGGGCTGGTC
>DAIDHE010000335.1 GCA_027459775.1 Planctomycetales bacterium
ACCAGGTAATAGGCCGGCACGCCGTATCGGGTGTGCGGCAGCGAGACGTCGACGATCGTCGCGCCGGCTTTTTGATAGACGCGGACGGCCTCTTCGATGGCCGCGCCGACTTCCGGGTCGAGGCCCGCGCCCGAGAACTCGCGGACGACGCCCACCCTGAGACTCGCGGGGGGCTGGTCGAGCGCGGACGCGTAATCGGGGACGGGCGCGTCGACGCTGGTGGCGTCCCTGGGGTCTTTTCCCGAAATGACGCCGAGCAAAAGCGCTGTGTCGCGGAGGTCGTGGGCGAAGGGGCCAATCTGGTCGAGCGAGCTGGCGAACGCGATCAGGCCGTAGCGGCTGACGCGCCCGTAGGTCGGCTTGAGGCCGGCGACGCCGCAGACGGCGGCGGGCTGGCGGATCGAGCCGCCGGTGTCGGAGCCGAGCGCCAGCGGGGCCAGATCGGCCGCGACCGCCGCCGCCGAGCCCCCCGACGAGCCGCCCGGCACCCGGGTCTGGTCCCAGGGGTTCAGGGTTGGGCCGTAGGCGCTGTTTTCGGTGGACGAGCCCATGGCGAACTCGTCCATGTTGCACTTGCCGAAAAGGACCGCGCCCGCCCGTTTCAGCCGGGTGATCACGGTCGCGTCGTAGGGCGGGCGGAAGCCGGCGAGCATCTTGCTGCCGCAGGTGGTCGGCTCGCCCTCGACGCAGAGCAGATCCTTGATCGCGACGGGCACGCCCGCCAGCGGACCCAGCGGCCGGCCGGCCTGGCGATCGGCGTCGACGGCGCGGGCCTGCTCGAGCACGCGATCGGCGTCGAGATGCACAAACACATTCAGCGATTCCTGGGCCCGCGCCCTCGCCAACAGGTCGGTGGCGACCTGCAAGGCGGTGGTCTCGCCCGCGTTCAATCGGTTCAGAAGCGAACACGCCGTCTCGGCGACCTGGCTCATCGATCGTCCATCCTCTTTGATTCAGTCGAGCACGGCGGGGACCAGGAAGCTCGTCTGGTTGCGTTTGGGAGCATTGGCGAGGGCCTGGGCGCGGTCGAGGGCGGGCCCGCGGACGTCGTCGCGAAAGACGTTGCGGACGTCGACGCCGTGCGCCAGCGGCTCGACGCCCTGGGTGTCGAGCTCTTGGAGCTGGGCGACGTAATCGACGATCGCGTTCAATTGGCTGGTGAACGGGCCCAGCTCGTCTGGGGAAAGGCGCAGCCGCGCGAGCAGGGCGACCTTGGCGACCTCGGCGGTGGTCAGCGACATCGGGGGCTCCTCGGGACTCGGGGCCGGCAGCGCGACGGGCCGCCCTCCCTGGAATCAACCCGGATATCCTGCCAGATTCACCCCGGCCGTTCAAGGTTCGCGGCGGCCGTGGCGAGAACGGGTCGTAGCCATTCCGTCTGGTCGAGTAGAATGACCGCCTGATCCTAGAAGACGTCTCGAGGCCGCGGAGAATCAACCCATGGACCGTAGACAATTCCTGACGACGGCGGCCGTGATGGCCATGAGCCGGCCGAGCTTCGCGGACGACGACCGCTCGTTCGCCTCGCCCGCGGACGCTCGCAAGTCGCCCCCCGAAACGCTCGCTTACGTCATGGGCGTTTACACGGGCACCGGCGTGAACAAGCCCGACTATCTGGCGACCGTCGACCTCGACCCGTCGTCCAAGACGTATTCACGGGTCGTCCATCGGCTGGCGATGCCGAATATCGGCGACGAGCTCCACCATTTCGGCTGGAACGCCTGCGGCAGTTGCCACGGCTTCCGCGCCCGCCGTTACCTGGTCATTCCCGGGTTCGTGTCGGGACGGATCCACATCATCGACACCATCGACCCCCGCGCGCCCCGGATGCACAAGGTGATCGAGCCCGAGGAGATCGTCCGCAAGACGAAACTGACGGCCCCGCACACCGTCCACTGCCTGGCCGACGGGCGGATCATGATCTCGATGCTGGGCAACGAGACGCTCGACGGGCCGGGGGGCTTCCTGCTCCTGGACGACGCCTTCGAGATCGCCGGCCGCTGGGAGACCGACCTCACGGGCATGAAATTCAATTATGATTTCTGGTATCAACCCCGCCACAACGTGATGGTGAGCAGCGAGTGGGGGGCGCCGCGGACCACGCGTCCGGGGTTCCGGCTCGACGACGTGAAGGCCGGCAAGTACGGCCGGCATCTGCATTTCTGGGACTGGTCCAAGGGGTCGATCGCCCAGAGCATCGACCTGGGCGAGAAGGGGCTGATCCCGCTCGAGGTGCGGTTTCATCACAATCCCGAGAGCGCCCACGGCTTCGTCGGGGCCGCCCTCTCGAGCGTGCTCTGGCACTTTGATAAGGAAGGCGCGGGCTGGAAAGCCGAGAAGGTCGTCGAGGTCGAGGGGAAAGAGCAAAAAGGCTGGGATTTCCCCGTGCCGGGCCTGATCAGCGACCTGGTGGTCTCGATGGACGACCGCTGGCTCTATTTCTCGAACTGGCTGCAAGGCGACGTGCGGCAGTACGACATTTCCAATCCGTCGAAGCCCCGGCTCACCGGCCAGGTCTGGCTGGGTGGGCTGATCGGCAAGGCCCCCACGATCCGCGGCACGCTGGCCCGCGGCGGCCCGCAGATGCTTCAGCTCAGCCTGGACGGCAAGCGGCTCTACGTGACCGACTCACTCGTCAGCTCGTGGGACAACCAGTTCTACCCCCAGATCGGCAAGCAGGGCTCGCTGATGCTCAAGCTCGACGCCGACACCGACAAGGGAGGGCTCGCGCTCGACGAGCGCTTCTTCGTGGATTTCGGCGCTGAGCCCGACGGCCCCGCCCGCGCCCACGAGATGCGCTTTCCCTCCGGCGACTGCACGTCGGACATCTGGGGGTGAGACGGGCGACTCGCGGGGATTCACCTTTGCGAGTTGACGTTCTTTCCACGATCCGTACAATGTTATCACTGGTGATAACGCTGTTCTTGGGGCTTCTTCGATGGCGCAATCTTTTGGCGAATTGTTGCGGTCGTATCGGCTGGCGGCGGGGTTTGGGTTGCGCCGGTTCGCGGCGATGGTGGATCTCAAGGCATCGAACCTGAGCGACATCGAGCACGGTAGGCGTAATCCGGTGGATGACCCCGTCAAACTGAGTGAGATCACAGAAGCCCTGGGATTGGTCGACGGGTCGGAGGAATGCCAGCGCCTCTACGACGCCGCCCGGCGGCCGGGCGGTTTGCCCCCAGACTTGCGTCACATGGCGGACCGTCAGATGGTGCCGGCCCTCCTGCGGACGATCGACAACCTTCAGCTTGACGATGCGGCGATCAGCCGTCTTATCGAGGAGATCGGATCCCGCGCCGAGGGAGCGACTCATGCCGGCTAGCGGGGTGAGGATCTCCACCGCGAAAGAGCTTGAACGACTCGGAGAGAATGACCTGGAGTCTCGATTTGGACTAGCCCTCAGAGCGCCGGTCGACGTCGACTTCTTGGTCGAGAAATCCGAGGGGATCGACCTCGATTTTTATCCGAAGCTCAAGGCGAACCACGGAATCCTGGGCGGGGTATGGCGTGACGTCGATACCGGGGAGTTGTTCATTGATATTGATGAGGATCTCGCTGACGACGATTCGCCTCTCGGCTGGGCGCGTTACCGTATGACGGTCGCGGAGGAGCTCGCTCACGTTCAGCTTCATCGAACCCTTATCGACGCGATCAACGGCGCTCACGATTTCCACGTTTTACACAACCACCCTCAATGGAACGACATTGAACGCAACGCGAAACGCTTCGCGGCCGCGATCCTGATGCCAGCGTCCACGCTGAGCATGGAGGCTGGGCGGTCGTATGCTCACATTGTAGGCCGGCCGGAGATTCGTCCTAGACTTCGAGAGGCGGACGCCGCGTCGCGTTGGTCGGATCCCGTGACGAAGTGGATGTGCAAGGAGTTGGCGTTACGTTTCGAGGTCTCTGAAACCGCGATGAAACACCGCCTTGGTGAATGGCCCGCGAGGATCAACGATCGTGTGACCCAATCTCTCGATGCGGGGTCCGATTCCCTCCTCTGAACAAGCCGAACACCGTCGAGTTCAGCGACGAAGCGGGAGAACTCGCTTCCATCCCACGGGGGCGGCATTCCTCGACTGATCCATCGCTCTTTTTTCCGAGTCACACGCACGATGAATGGACCGGTGGCGATCATTTTGGCGGCGGGGCAGGGCAAGCGGATGCGGTCCGAACGGGCCAAGGTTCTGCACGAGGTCCGCGGCCGGCCCATGATCCGGTACGTGGTCGACGCGGCCCGAGGCGCGGGGGCCAGGACGATCGTCGTGGTCGTCGGGTACGACGCCGACTCGGTGCGGGCCGCGCTCGGCGACGAGCCCGACGTCCTGTTCGCGACCCAGGCCGAGCAACTGGGGACGGGCCATGCCGTCAAGGTGTGCCGGCCGCTGCTGGAGGGCTATCGGGGGCCCGCGCTCGTGCTGGTCGGCGACGAGCCGCTGTTGCGCCCGGGGCCGCTGGCGGATCTGCTCGAGCGCCAGCGCTCCGAGCAAGCGGCCTGCCTGCTCGGAACGACGGTGCTCCCAGACCCGACGGGCTTTGGGCGAATCCTCCGCGACGCCGCCGGGCGGTTTCTGCGGATCGTCGAGGAGCGCGACTGCACTCCCGAGGAACGCGCCCTCGCCGAGGTCAGCCCAAGCTGCTACGTCTTTGAGTTGCCCGGCCTCTGGAACGCACTCGACCGGCTCGACCCCGGCAACGCCCAGGGCGAATACTATCTCACCGACGCGCCCGCGCTGCTGATGGCTCAGGGCGAGAAGGTGGCGGCGCTCCATTTGCTCACGGCCGACGATGCGCTCGGGGTCAACACCCGCCAGCATCTGGCCCAGGCCGAGGCGATCATGCAGCGCAGGATCAACGACCACTGGATGACCGAGGGCGTGACCCTGCTCGATCCTGGCAGCACCTACATCGACGGCCGGGCGACGATCGGGCCCGACACGGTGATCCACCCTTACACGGTGATCAGCGGGACCGTCCGGATCGGGTCGCGGTGCCGGATCGGGCCGTTCGCGCATCTGCGCGATGGGACCGTGCTCGAGGACGGGGTCGAGGTCGGGGCCTTTGTCGAGGTCAACCGCTCGACGCTGGGCGAGGGGACGCTGGCGCGACATCTCGCGTACCTGGGCGACGCGGTACTGGGCAAGCATGTGAACATTGGAGCGACGGCCGTGACGGCCAACTTCGACGGCGAGCGAAAGTCGCGGACGACGATCGGCGACGGCGCGCGGATTGGCGCGGGGGCGGTGCTGGTCGCGCCCGTGACGGTCGGCGAGAGGGCCGTCGTGGGAGCGAGCGCCGTCGTGCTCGGCAACCATGACGTCGCGCCCGGGCAAACCGTCGTGGGCGTCCCCGCGCGGGTCGTGAATCCCCGCCCCGAGCCTAGCCCATGAGCGCGGGCTCGTTCAGCCGCCGATAAAGCTCGACATAACGTGCGAATAAGTCATCATATGCGGTTTTATTCGCGGTGTTGGGTTCGACGCGGCGTTCGATCGTGACCATGGCCTGGGCGGCCTGGTCCCAGTCGGGGTGGACGCGGGCGGCGATGGCGGCGGCCATGGCCGAGCCCAGGGCGCAGGCTTCGCTTTCGCGGGGGACGAGGACCGGCCGCTGGAGGACGTCGGCGTGGATCTGGAGCCAGAGGTCCGACTTCGCGCCTCCGCCGCCCAGGAAGATGCGTTCGACGGCGAGCCCATGGGCGGCCGCGTCGGCCAGGATGTGGCGGGTGCCGCACGCCGTCGCCTCCTGGATCGCGCGGAAGACGTGCCCGGGGCCGTGGGCCAGGGAAAGACCGACGATCGCGCCGCGGGCCGCGGGGTTTTTGTAGGGCGAGCGATTGCCCTGCCAGTCGTCGCGGACCAACAGCCCCTGCGATCCGGGCGGGACCTGGCCCGCCAGCTCGTCGAGCACGGCGTAGACCGAGACGCCGCGGGTTTCGGCCGCGCGCGCCTGGTCGCCGGCGAAGTGGCGGCGATACCAGTCGAGGATCGAGCCGGTGGCCGTCTGGCCGGCCTCGATGGTGTAGAGACCGGCGACGGTGGCGTCGGGATAGCAGCCGGCCGCGCCCGAGCCGAAAACGCCGGCCCTGGATTGGGCAAGGTGGCAGGTGCTCGAGCCCACCACGACCGCGACGTCGCCGTCGCGCGTCGCGCCCAGGCCGAGCATCCCCAGATAGGCGTCGATGCCCCCTTGCGCGACGGGGATGCCGGGCCTGAGGCCAAGCTCGCTCGCCGCCCGCGCGCACAAGCGCGCGTCGCCGCCGCCCAGCTCGACGATCGGCTCGGGCCATTTGGCCGGGAGATCCTCGAGCCCGACGGCCTTGAGAAGCGCGACCGGCCAGCCGCCGTCGGGGCGGGCGTAGTTCCATTTGACGGCGACGTGGTTCAGCGACAGGGTCCACGCGCCCGTGAGCCGAGACATCATCCAGTCGGTGCATTCGACGATCCGGGCGGCCCGCTCGTAAACGGCGGGCTGGTGGCGCTTGATCCAAAGCGCTTTCGGCAGCATCCACTCGGGCGAGACGCGGCCCGAGACGTAGCGCAACACGGGGTCGCCAGTCTGGCTGATCGTCTCGGCCTCGAGCGTGGAGCGCTGATCCATCCAGAGGAGAGCGCTGCGCAACGGGCGGCCGTCAAGGTCGCAGGCGACGACGGTGCAGGCGGTGCAGTCCATGCCGATGGCGGCGACCTGATCCGCGCTCGCTCGCGCCGATTCCAGGGCGCGCGCGACGGCGGCTCGGGCGGCTTGCCACCACTGGTCGGGGTCTTGCTCGGCCCAGCCGGGGTGGGGATAGACGGTCTCGAGGCCGGCGACGCCAAAAGCGGCCGAGCGGCCTTGTTCGTCAAAGAGCGCGGCCCGCACGCTCTGGGTGCCCACGTCGAGGCCAAGATAATAAGGGGCGACCGCGCCGCCGCTGGAATTCGCCAAGGGACGTTCTCCCGGATCAGAAGGTCTTTTTGCTGTCGAGCAGGAAGGTCACGGGTCCGTCATTCACGAGCTCGACCTTCATGTCGGCCCTGAAGACGCCGGCGGCCGTCTCGAGGCCCGAGCCGCGGACCAGGTCGACGAACGCGAGATACAAGCGATTGGCGAGCTCGGGCGGGGCGGCCGCGGTGAAGCTGGGCCTGCGCCCGCCCCGGCAGTCGCCCAGCAAGGTGAACTGGCTGACGACCAGAACGCCCCCGCCGACCTCGTTCGCGCTCTTGTTCATCTTGCCCTGGTCGTCCTCGAAGCCGCGCAGATTCACGACCTTGTCCGCGAGCCAGGCCGCGTCCTGATCCAGGTCGTCCTGGGCGACGCCCATCAGAACCAGCCAGCCCCGGCCGATCCGCCCCACGCAGGCCCCGTCGACCTCGACCGACGCCCGGCTCACTCGCTGCACGACCGCGCGCATTCGATCCGCTCCCCCGCACGTCGCCCTCATTCCACCCGAAGCCACATCTTAACCGCACACGCCCCCCGCGCCTGGCTTTTTGTCTTGGCTAGCCCAAAATGCGCCGACCTGTTAACTTGCTTACGTCTCGCAACCGCGGTCGGGCTCTCAGAAACCAAGGCGGGGATCGCGAAGGAGGCCAGTTTGGCGGGGTCGAGGAATGCACGACTCCGGGTCGGGGTCGTCGGCCTGGGCCGGCTCTGGGAAACGCGGCACAAGCCTTCCTTGGCGCGGATGTCGGATCGGTTTCAGGTCACGGCGGTCTACGATCAGGTCTTTCGACGGGCCGAGCTCGAGGCCGCGCACCTCAGATGCGCGGCCTGCGAGGGCCTGCGCGCGCTTGTCGAGCGGTCGGACGTCGACGCGGTCTACCTGCTCTCTCGCCAGTGGTTCGGCCTGCACCCGGCCGCACTCGCCTGCGCGGCCGGCAAGCCGGTGTATTGCGCTCTGCCGCTCGCGGGCGAGCGCGTCGAGCTCGAACCGCTCGTCGATCTGGTCGAGGCCTCGGGCGTGGTCTTCATGACCGAATTCTCCCGGCGGTTTTATCCGGCCACGATTCGTCTGCGCGCGCTGCTGGCCGGCGAGCTGGGCGCGCCCCGGCTAATCCTGGGCCACACGAGAATGCATGGGTTCGACCGCTACGCCATCCCGGGCCCGACGACCCAGATCGCGCCCGCGCCCTTGATCATCGATCCCGGCAGCTTCTTGCTCGACTGGTGCGGGTCGATCTTCGGAACCCCTTTCGAGCGGCTGGTCGGAACCTCGAGCCGGATCCTCGAGTCGAGTGAAACGAGCGCTGACGAGACGGATTTCGAGACGTTCGCCGCGCGGTTCGAGGGGGGCGGGACGGCCAGCCTGTCGTACGGCCGGCATCACCGATCGGTGTGGGGCGAGGCCAGCCGCTTCTTGCCCCCGCAAGGGTTTCAGGT
>DAIDHE010000344.1 GCA_027459775.1 Planctomycetales bacterium
GATTTACGGCGAGACGGCCGTCGTGACCGGGCGGTCGAGCCCAAAGGGGCGAACCGCCCAGGGAGCGGCCATCGGCGGCCGCTATCGCTTCCTCCGCGTCTGGGTCAAACGAGAGGGCGAGTGGCGCGTCGCCGCGTTTCAGGGAACCAAGATCGCGGAACCCTGAACGGCCAGATGAGCGACTTTTAATGATCTTTTAAGTTGATCCGGGCGGGCCCGCTCGCGGAGAGTCATGATCCGCGTGAGGCGGGGTTTTCGTTCCGCGTGATCGTCTTGGAGGAGCGCGACCGATGTGGCATGCGACGCGCCGCCGGTTTCTGGCTCGGACAGCGCTTCTGGGCACGGCCGCCCCGCTCGCCATCGCGAGCCGCGCCCGCGGCATCGGTCCCATCGGCAGGACCAGGCCCAGCCATCTGAAGCTCAGCCTGGCCGCTTACTCGTTCCGCGACGCCCTCGCCGGTCCCAACAAGTCCATGGACCTGTTCGGCTTCGTCGACCTGGCCGCCGACCTGGGCTTGGACGCGGTCGAGCCGACCTCGTACTATTTTCCCGAAAAGCTTGCCCCCGATGACCTGCATCGACTCAAGATGCACGCGTTTCGGCTCGGGCTGGACGTCTCGGGCACGGCGGTCATGAACGATTTCTGCCTGCCGCCTGGCCCCGACGCCGACAAGGAAGTCGAGCATGTCCGCCGATGGATTGGCCGCGCGGCCGAGCTCGACGCCCCGGTGCTGCGGATCATGAGCGGGAACTGGCTGCAAGGAACCTCCGATCGCGAGCTCGAGAATCGCGTGGTCCAGCGGATCGAGTCCCTGCTGCCCCACGCGGTGGAAGAAGGAGTGATGCTCGCGCTCGAGAACCACGGCGGCGGGGTCACCGTCACGGCCGATCAGCTCTTGAGGCTGGTCCACGCGGTCAAGGGCGCGAACTTCGGCGTGAATCTCGACACCGGCAATTTCCACGGCCCCGACCCCTACGCCGAGATCGCCGAGTGCGCTCCCTACGCGATCAACGTCCAGGTCAAAACCGAGATCCGCCGCCGCGGGCGGTCCAAGGAAGCGGCCGACCTAGCACGGGTCGTCGCCATCCTGCGCGAGGCGAAATACTCAGGCTACGTCGTGCTCGAGTACAACGCCCCCGAAAACCCGCGGACCGCGGTTCCCAAATATGTGAAAATGCTTCGATCCTTGATCGGTTGACCAATCGGGCGGCGATCCCGCCGCGACCAGCCAGCCCGGCCTCGATCGCCGGGCGAGGGAGCCCTTCCTTGACGATTCGCTCGAACGGCCAGAACCCGTCGTGGAACCGCGAAAACGGCCGCGGCTTTCATTTCGGCGTCGAGGCGGAATACCTCTTGGTCGACGCCCAGACCTATCGCCCGCTCTGGCGGCACGACCTCGAATTCAGCGCGCTCAACGCCGCGCTCGAGTCGATTCCCTTCGCCGACTTGCCCCCACTGGACGGCCTGGAGCTCGAGCCGCCGCACCGGAAGCTCATGCCCTACGTCGTCGAGGGTTATCACCTGCCCGCACCGGAGATGAGCCCCCGGGATCTGTTGCCCAAGGGAATCGAGATCCGCACCCCCGTTTGCCCCTCGATCGAGACTTGCCTCGAGTGCCTGCGCGTGCTCCACGAGCGGCTGCGGACGGCGCTTGGCGACCTGGGATTCGGGGCCGTCGCGCTGTCGCACCACCCGACCGAGGATCATTTCGAGGGGCCGCAAAACAAGCGGCGACATGACTTCTGGCAGTGGGCCATGCTGGCCATGACGACCTACGGGCCCGACATCAACGTCAGCCTGCCGGCCGACCTCAACGACCGGCTCGACTTCCCCGACCTGCACGCCAAGGTCAATTACTACGCTCCGGCCCTGACCGCCCTCAGCTTGGCCTCGCCGTTTCATCGGGGCCGACCCTGGGAGATCCGCGGCCGCGTGGGCAAGTCGATCCGAAGCTACCGCCGTAGCGTGATTGCGCCGGCCATCGAACTCCACCCCCAGGAACGCGGCCGGCTCGAGTACAAGACCTTCGAGACCAGCAACCGGATCGAGGATTTCCACGGCTTTTTTCTGCTCTGGCTCGAGCTCCTTCTGGACGACGGCTTGCGCGGCCGGGCCAGCGAGCAGACACGGATTTACGACCTGGGAGCCGTCGCCGTGGACGGGCTGGACGCGCCGATCGTTCGCGAGCGCGCTCACGAGGTGCTCGACAGAGCTCCAGGCGTGCTCGCTTCCCGCGGATTCGACCCGGCCGCGCTCGAGCCCTTCCGACAGCGGCTCGCCACCGGCCGGCTCCCCGCCGACGACCTGCTCGAATTGTACGAGCAAACGGGGTCGATCTCGAGCGTGCTCCGAAGCCTCGAGGCCCTGATCCCCGAGGCGGCCGCGAAAGCCGAGCCGATCGGACTGGCAAGAGCATAAGACAAGCGGTTCAATGGTCGCGAGGTTCCAATGTCGGTCGATCCCTGGAATCCCATGAAAGCGAGGCTCGAATGAAAACCTGGAGCATGACGGCGAGGGGTCTCGCGCTGGCGACCCTCATGCTTTGCCCTCTCTACGCCAGCGACGACGCCCAACGGACCTGGACCTTCGACGACGACCAAGCCGGCGTCATCGCCAAGGGATTCACCAACCTTGTGGGCGAATGGAAGGTCGCCGCGTCCGACCGCGGTCGGGCGCTCGAGCAGACGGCCAAGAACCCCAACTCGGTCTTCAACGTGACGCTGGCGACCGACACGAGCGCCAAGGACGTCGATCTCACCGTTCGAATGAAGGCCCTCGCCGGCGAACACGACCAGGGGGGCGGACTCGTCTGGCGCGCCAAGGACGCGAAAAACTATTACCTCGTCCGCTACAATCCGCTCGAGGATAACTACCGGTTCTACAAGGTCGTCGATGGCAAGCGGGTCTTGATCCAGAACGCCGACATCGCGCACGCCGACGGCTGGCACACCCTGCGGGCGGAAATGACCGGCGAACATGTGACGTGCTATTATGACGGTAAAAAATATATCGACGTCAAGGATTCCACGTTCACCGAGGCCGGCAAAATCGGCCTCTGGTCCAAGGCCGACGCCCAATCGCAATTCGACGATCTGACCCTGGCCGGCAAGTGACGAGCTCGATTTGGTCTCATTCCCTCGTCGCCGCGGCCGCGGCTTTACGGAGGCTCCGTCCATCCATGAGATTCTGGAACATCTGGATCGCGAAAGGCATCTTCACGGCGGCCGTGCTCGTGACTTTCCAGGCGGCCGCCGACGACGACCCGCCGCTCTCGCGGGTGGCGACCATCGCACTGAAGGGGCCGGTTGGAGGGCTTGACCACCTGGCCCTCGACCCGGGCCGCGCCCGGCTGTTCGTGGCCAACACGGCCGGCGGCACGCTGGACGTGGTCGACCTCAAGAGCGGCAAGCTCTGGAAACAGATCCCCGGCCAGGGTCGAATTCGCGGCGTCGCCTATTCGCCCGCGGCGGATCGGGTCTTCGTGGGCAACGGAATGGGGGGCGTTTGCAACACGTTCGACGGCGACGATCTCGAGCTGATCAAAAGCGTTTCCCTGGGAGTCGACGCCGACAACGTCCGGTACAACCCCAAGACCCAGCGCATCTACGTCGTCCACGCCGACGCCGAGCTCGCCGTCATCGACGCCAGGGACTTCTCGCTCCGCGCGCCCATCCCGCTGCCGCAATCGGTCGGAGGCTTTCAGTTAGAGGCCGGCCGGCCGCGGATGTACGTGAACTCAAAGGGGGGCGAGGTCGTGGTGATCGACGCCGACAAGGACCAGGTCATCGGTCGATTCCCGGTCGCCCCGGCGACCGACAACTCGGCCATGGCGATCGACGAAACCCAGCGCCGGCTCTTCGTCGGCTGCCGTCAGGCGCCGTCCCTGGTCGTGATGGACAGCGACGACGGCAAGGTCGTGGCCCGCTTGCCGATCCCTGGCGACGTCGACGACGTCGCGTTCGACGCCAAACGCAAGCTCATTCTCATTTCTTGCGGGGAGGGGTCGATCGCGGTCGTTCGCCAGATCGACGCCGACCACTACGAAACGCTCGCGACGGTCGCCACCGTCGGCGGCGCCCGCACGTCGGTTTTCGACGCCGATCGCGGGCGGCTCTACCTTGGGGTGCCCAGGCGGGCGGACCGACCGAGTCAAGAAAACCCAGAGGTCTGGGTCTACGAGACCAAACCCTGAACGGTCGACGATCCGGCGTTCAGGCGCATGCGCATGGAAATCGTGCAATCGTGACGCGGGCGGCTCGAGCGCGATCGTGGGGATGACGCCGTGGAAAGCCCTTATATTCAGATTTCGTATGCACAGGTCTTGGCGGCGGCGCTTTTGGTGTTGCTGAACGGAGCGATCTCGATCGGCCTCAAGCTCGGCCTCGAGCGCCCTCTCATGCATGCCGCGGTCGCGACGGTGGTTCAGCTTTTGCTCATCGGGCTGGTTCTGGAATGGGTCTTTCGGCTGAACCGCTGGTACGTCGTGGTGGCGCTCATCATCGCGATGACGCTGGTCGCCGGCACGGCGGCCGTCTGGCGCACTCAGCTGCGCTTTCCCGGCGTCTGGCTTGATAGCATCGCCGCGGTCTGGGCGAGCTCGTGGACCATGGGCTCGATCGCGATCCTTGGGCTGATCCACGCCCGGCCGTGGTATTCGCCCCAGTATGCGATTCCGCTCGTGGGCATGATCCTGGGCAACACCTTGAACGGCATCTCGCTGGGCATGGACCGGCTTGGCGGCGAGCTGGCCGCGCGGCGCCCCCAGGTCGAGGCGCTGCTCGCCCTCGGCGCCACCCGCTGGGAAGCCGCCCGCCAACCGATCCGAGAAGCGATCCGAACCGGCATGATCCCGATCTTGAACTCCATGATGGTCGTCGGCCTGGTCAGCCTGCCCGGCGTCATGACCGGTCAAATCCTGGTCGGCGCCCGACCCATGGAAGCGGTTAAATATCAGATTGTGATCATGTTCCTTATCTCTTCCGGAACCGCCCTGGGGACCGTGAGCGTCGTCTTGCTGTGCTACCGCCGGTTGTTCAATTCACACCACCAGTTCTTGCACGCGCTGCTCGGTCGTCGCTGACTCGCGCTCAGCATGCCGGCGCGGCGGCGGCTCGCCGGTCGGAAGGTGTCTTGAAATGGGACCGCCCCGACCTGAAAGTCGTCCTCGTAGAGCACGTAGCCCGGTCGCGAGGTCTTGAGAATCTGGACGTCGTGATCGAGCTCGCGAAGGACGGCCGCCAGGCCCCAGAACCGCCTGATCATCGCTCCGGCCCGCGCTTGAAACCAGAAGATCGCCAACGGCGTGAGCAGCGACCGGTCGGGAATCGGCAGATTCCGCTCGAACCAGACGACGGCCTCGTACAGACGGTCGTAAGCGTGCCGCGGCGTCGTCGGGTCGTCGAGCAATTCATACGCACGCGTAAACAGACCGCTCTCGCGTCTTGAATCGCGGTCGAGCCTCGGCGTCGCCAATCGGAAATATCGAGAGCGGTTCATGGCTTGGCGCCAAAAAAGGACCGCGATTGTTCCGCCGCCCAGACGCGGGCCCCCCCTCGAATCGGGGTGGAATCCCAACACGCCTCACACGCGATCTGAAGGCGTTCGAGATTCCCGGACGCCCGACCCAGCGAAAGGTTCGCGGGATCGGAATGGAAAGGTCAACACGAGGTTTTGACCAATTCGAGGATCGGCCAGTACAATCTGCGTCTGCCGTCCGGGAGGTTTGTTTTTGCGAAATACCCGCGAGAGGGGGTTGGTGCGTCGTGGTTCCCGCCAAGGATTTCAAGCGCAGAATGGTCGTCGAGATCGACGGCGCTCCGCATATGATCGAGCACATCCAGGTTCAGACCCCTTCCGCGCGGGGCGCGGCCACGCTTTATAAAATCAAGGCGCGGAATCTCAAGACCAAGAACCGCGTCGAGAAAGCGTACCGCGGCACCGATTCGCTCACCGAATCGAGCTTCGAGCGGCGGCCGGTCCAGTTTCTCTATCGCGACCCCGACGCCTTCCATTTCATGGATTCCGAGTCGTACAACCAGTTCTCGATGACTCTCGAGGATCTGGGCGATCAGGCCTCGTTCATGACCGAAAACATGGAGGGGATCGAGGCTCTCGTGGTCGACGATGAGGTGATCGCGATCGAACTGCCCGACACCGTCGACATGGTGATCATCGAGACCGCCCCCGGCGTGCGCGGTAATTCGGCGACCGGGCGCACCAAGCCCGCCAAGCTCGCCACGGGACTGACCGTTCAAGTCCCCGAACACCTCGATTCCGGCGTGGTCGTGCGCGTCGACACCCGGACCGGCGATTATCTGGGCCGGGCCAACTGAGACCGCCCGCCGCTAACCCTACGCGGCCGGCACGATCGGTAGCACGACCCGCGAAGGATGGGTCGCGTCATGGTAGAGCGTGTTGTCGGCGGGGATCATGCGGCGAAACGACCCCATCGGCTCGCCCGTATTGGGATTCCGGTCAAAGCGCGGATAGTTGCTGCTCGAGACGTCGACCCGGATCCGGCTCCCCTTCTTGAACACGTTGGCCGTGGGATAGAGCGTGATCGTGATTGGTGCGACATCGCCGGGCTTGAGCAGGCCGGCCTCGTGGTCGAAACCCTCGCGATAGCGCATCCGCAGGATCGAATCGCCGATGTTGAGGTCGAAGCCCAGCGGATAATCGGGGTTGGGCGGGATCTCCTCGACGAGCTTGACCGTGAAGTCGGTGTCGGGCGCGGACGAGCCGACCCAGAGCCTGGCCTCGACCGGCCCCGTGACCTCAAGGTCGCGCTCGAGCGGCGGAGTGTGGAACACGAGGACGTCTCTGCGCTCCGACAGCGGCAGCCGGTTCAAGGCGGCGTGGGTGTCGTCGCGCGGGCGCTGATCGTAGCCGCCATTGGTGATCAATCCCTGATTCGAAGAGATGTTCCCGCCGATCGTGGGCACGGGCGTCCTGGGGTCGTAAGTATAGGTGGTCGAGCTTGCGCGTTCGCCGGGCGGCTCAGGCGTGAGCCGTCCGCCATCATGGAGATAAAACGCCGTCGCGGCGGCGCGCTTGAGCGGCCACTCGCGCTCCGCGCGCCAGGCGCCTCCGTGCCTGAGCCGGCCGGACGCGGACCGCCTGTCATCGCCCAGTCCCATGATGTAGAGCAGCACCGGCGGATCGGCGGCTTCGTCGCTCGACTTCACGCCCTTCATCCACCGGTCGTACCATCGCAGCCGCAGCGCCAGCAGGTCGACCGCGGCGTCAGGGGTGAACTCGACCTCGCCCGCGTGATTCGAGCCCTGGCCGCCGTGAACCCAGGGACCGATCAAGAGCCGCTGGGGCGATTTCTTGGCGCGGGAAAGGGACTCATAATTGAGGGCGACTTGCCGCGTCCAGGAATCGTACCAACCCGTGACATGCAACACCGGGACGTCGGCGTAATCGGCGACGTGGTCGACGACCGACATCCCCTTGGCATGCCAGAGCGCGGACTCGGGGCCCGCGCGCATGGCCTCGATCAGCCAGGCTTCGTATTCCGGCACGGTCCTGAGCGCCGACAGCCCCGGTCGCAGGGGCAGGGCGTCGACATGCTCGCGAATGCGTCGACCGCTCTCCACGAGCGCCCGTCGCAGCTCAGGTTTGGCCAGCGCAGCCCGGCTGTTTGGCGCTCCAATCTGAAAGATCCAGTTCATGAACCGGAGCTCGAACGCGCCTCCGTGCCGCATCCCGCTCACGCCGCAATTCGACAGGGCGTCGACCGGGACCAAGGTTGTCAGGTGCGGCGGGTTCATCTCGGCGAGCGCGTGCTGCGTGCCGCCAGGATAGCTCGTGCCAAAGGTTCCGACCCGGCCGTCGGACCACGGCTGTGCCGCGATCCACTCGACCACGTCATATCCGTCGGCGGGGTCGTCCACCATCATCCGCCACGTCCCCTGGCTGGCGTAGCGGCCGCGGACGTCGTTGGCCACGACGACATAGCCCCGCTCGGCATAGTATCTCCCTTCGTGCTCGGCCCCCGTCTTGTCATAAGGAGTACGCGTGAGCAGTGCAGGAAACCTTCCAGGCGCCACCACGCCAGCATTCGTGGGCTGGTAGAGATCGGCCGCCAGCGCGACACCGTCGCGCACTCGAATCATGACATTCTTCTCGACCGAGACCCCATGCGTCGCGGCCCTACGCTCGACCCGCGGGGGTTGCGCCACGGCCGGGAAAACGATCCCGAGCAGCCCCCAGAACACGAGCCCAGACAACCGCATCTGTCTTGCAGGACAAGCTTTGCGCATCGATCCCGGTCCTTCGAAGTGGTAACGCCGCACCCTGACCAGCGACCATTGTCGGCTCCCATGACCCAAAAACAAGCGGCTTCCTCCCGCTGGCCTAAATCCGTTCGGCAAACCAGCGGGTCTTGACTTGGCGCGCGCACGCACCCAATCATGATCTTTAGAAAGTGGGCGAAACTGGTCTCGATGTTTGGTTCGGATTTGATAAACAACAGGCTGAGTTGGCTGGGATGGCGTGGACATTCTAGATTAGAGGCTGTGAGCGTGGTGAGGTTGTGGTTCAGGAAACGTAAAGAAACGAGGGTGTGCGCGGTGGTGCGTGGTGGCATTTGGCGATACACATCGGGAAGGGGATGAGAGCGCAAAGGATCCGCGGAGGGTCGTGGAGGGGAAGACGGTGGCCGGAGGCGAGGATAAAAAGTCGAGAGCAAGGCGCGAGTATCGGCCGACCCTGGAGGGTCTGGAGGCGCTTCGGCTGTTGTCGAGCGGCGGCCAGGCGCACGCGGTTTCGCCGAGTTCGCCCGCGCACGACGGCCACCCCGAGGCCACGGGGGCCGCGCGTCTCGACGAAGATCCAAGGGCGCACGGGGGTGTCTCCAAGGCGACCTGGGACGAAGCCTTGGTCCAGTCGCGGGTCGCCGATCTGCTCGAGCCCCGCGTCAGCCAGACGGCGGCCGGGTTCGAATCGGCTGCCCAGCCGGATTCCTCGGCCGTCATGTCAGGGCTCAATCAGCTCGGCAAATACCTCAATCGCGCCTGGTATCGGGCGGGGATTCCGACTCAGCACCACGACGACAGCTCACAAGCGGTTTATGCGACCCTGCTTCAGACGTTGGGCCGGCCGCGGTTTGAGTCTCTGGTCTCGGACGTCGGCCATTCCAAGGTCAAGGACGTCTTCAATCGCGATACGACCCAGGGAGTGGTTTTCTTCCGCGCGGTCGACATGGTCAAGAAGCGCGCCCAACGCGAGCGGATGCACACCTCGCTGGATGCCGTGGATCCCCCCTCGGACGCCGTGCGGCACGACCCGCATGGAACGCTTCGCGACGCCCTGCACCAGGCGATCACCGAAAACCTGAGCGCCCGCGAGGCGGCCCTGATCCATGACACCCTCCTGGGCAAGACCCCCGCCGAGATCGCCGTCTCCTGGGGCGTCGCGCCCAAGACGGTGAGCAACGAGAAATCGCGGGTGTTTCAAAAGCTCCGCGAGGTTCTGATCGACCACGAGCTGAACTGACGGCGCAACGTGCCGGCCGCGACGGCCTTGGTCGATCAAACGTCAGAACTCGCGGTCGTAGAGCTCGAGTTTTTCGTGCTCCACGCCCGGCCTGACCGCCGCCGGCTTCCAGAGCACGCTCAGCACGGCGATCAGCACCATGACCGACCAGAACAGCCATTCCGGCACGTGGCCGCCGAGGGCGCCCTTGTCGTGCAAGCCGCTGATCGAGAGTTTCAGGCCAATCCAGGCGACGAGCACGTAGGCGCCTTCGGCGAGACCGGGAAGGCGGTCGAGCATGACCACGAAATAGCGCACCACGAACCGCATCGTGATGATTCCCAGGATGCCGCCGGTGTAGACGATGAACAGCTTCCAATGGATTCCAAAGTGGTCGGGGAAGCCGTCGGCCATGGCCACGGCGGCGAGGATGGAATCGATCGAGAAGGCGATGTCGGCCATGGTCACCGAGGCGACGACGCGCCAGAATCGGCGCGAGCCGGACGGCAGGGCCGCGAGCTCCGCGGTGGTTTCTGGCTGGGCGCTCCGACTGAGGAAGTGCGAACCCGCCAGATAGAGCAGATAGAGCCCCCCCAGAACCTTGAAATACCAGAGCTTCAGCAGCATCGCCGAGAGTGCTACCGCGATGATGCGAAACCCGATCGCGCCCCAGATGCCGTACCGCAAAACCTCGCGCTGATCGTCCTTGGGCAGCGGACGGACCATCACGGCCAACACGAGGGCGTTGTCGGCGGAGAGGAGACCCTCGAGCAGGACAAGGACTCCGATGTACCAGCCGACCAGGGGAAGGTCGGAAAGCGAAAGACTCAGCATTCCAGGCGACCTCGAGCGTGCGGCCCGACAGGGACCCTACGCGGCCTCGGCCTGGGCGATCAATCGGTTTTTCGCGGACCCGGCGCGGAACAAAGGATGGTATCTTACCCCGGATCGACCGCCGATTGCGACCCGCCCTCCTTGCGGATTCTTGATCGGTTGAAAACCTGGCGGCGGCCGGGCCAAAGGCGAGCGGTCCTCTGGAGACGCGTGACGAGATGTCCATACCAGCCGCGAGCGCGGTCGATCGCCGGCGTGGCCTGGCGCACCCACGCTTGGGCTGGGCGCTGGGGCTTCTCGCCAGCCTGGCGGTCCTCGCGACTCTGGATGGACCGGGCCTGACCATCGACGAACCGCTCGACGTCCGACCGGGCCGCAAGTACGTGGCGACCCTCCGCGCGGAGGGCTGGCGGTTTTTTCGCCCGGGAGTCGTCGACCGGGTCTTTCGCGACAACGCCGAGCACCCGCCGCTGGGCCGCTGGCTCCTGGGGATCTGTTCCACGCTGTTCGAACCCTTCCAGGTCGTCTGGAAGGGGCCCGATCCCACGGCGACCTACGTCGTGGCCGGCCGGGTGGCGCCGGCCGTCTCGTTCGGCATCCTGATCGGGCTGGTCGCGGCAACCGCCAGCCGCCGCTGGGGAACGGCCGCCGGGCTCGCCGCCGGATTCGCCCTGTTCGTCATGCCGCGCGTCTTCGCCCACGCCCACCTGGGGGCTCTCGACACCTTTCTGTGCCTCTTCTGGTACGCGGCCCTCATCGCCGGCGAATCGGCCGCGGCCTCGCATCGACCCCTGCGCTCGACCCTGCTCGCCGGGCTGCTCTGGGCGCTGGCCTTGCTCACCAAGATCCACGCCTGGTTTCTTCCCTTGTTCGTCGCATCCTGGTTTCTTCTCAAGCTCCCCAAGAGGCGGGCAATCGCGCTGTTGCTCGTTTGGCTCGCCACCGGACTCCTGGGATTCGTCGCCCTTTGGCCCTGGCTCTGGTACGACGGCTGGTCGCGCTTGCTGGCCTATCTTGGAACAGGCGTCTCCCGTTCCTCGATCCTGGTCCAGTACCTCGGGCGGGTCATGGCCGACCGCGACGTCCCCTGGCATTATCCCTTGTTCTACTTTGTCGCCACCGTCCCCCCCGGCGTCTTGCTTTTGGGCGCGGTCGGGCTCCAGGCGGGCTTGCGCTCGCGCAGGCAAGACTCGTTCCCGCTGCTTCTGGCCGCCGTGGTGGTCTTCTTCCTCGCACTCTTCAGCACCCGCGCTCCCGTCTACGACCAGGAGCGGCTCTTCCTGGTCGTCTTCCCTTCGTGGGCGATGCTCGCCGGGCTCGGGTTCCAGCGGCTTTGGCAGCGCTTTTCCGGGTTCCGAGCACGCCTGGCTCTCGCTCTCTTCTTGATCGCGCAAGGGGCCGGCGTCGTCCTCACGATCCCTTTTGGGCTGAGCTATTACAACAGCCTGGTCGGCGGCCTTCCTGGGGCGGAGCGGCTGGGGCTTGAGCTCACCTACTGGAGCGATCCCGTCGACCAGGCGCTCCTCGACCGGTTGGCCGAGCTGGCGCCGCCCAGCGCCCGGGCGGCGCTGGTGCCGACGCTTTATCCCGGACAAGGGATTTTCACGACCAGTCGGGGGCTCCTGCGCAAGGGAATCGTGCTCGGTGACCAGGAGGACTCGGACAAGGCCGAGTGGGTCGTCGTATCGAGGCGCTCGGCTTACTGGCCGGCGGCCTTTCGCGCGCGGCTCGAACGAGGCCAAGGCCGCATGGTCGCCACGCGCTCTCGGCAGGGCGTCTGGCTGGCCGCGATCTGGCACTTTCCTCCTTCCGAGCGGGCTCCGCCGCCGAAACATCCCAGCGACCCCTAGCCGTCGCCCCGCCGTTTCGTAAAATAGGTTCAGTTTGAATTGAACGAACCTGGGGGGCGACGTCGCGATGGGGGGTTTGACCCACTTTGACGAGGCGGGCGGGAGCCGGATGGTGGACGTCTCGGCAAAGCCCGAGACGCTTCGGACGGCCCGGGCGAGCGCCCGCGTCGAGCTCGCGGCTGAGACGCTCGAGCTCGTGCTCGACCGCCGGATATCCAAGGGAGACGTCCTTGATGTCGCGCGCCTGGCCGGGATCATGGCGGCGAAACGGACGGGTGAGCTGATCCCGCTGTGTCATCCCTTGGGGCTCGACAGCGTCGAGCTCGTACTGGAGCCTGAGCGACCGTGTGCGATCGTGATCGAGGCACGGGTGGTTGTGAACGGGCGCACGGGGGTGGAGATGGAGGCCCTGGTCGCGGCGAGCGTGGCTGCGCTCACCATTTATGACATGTGCAAGGCGGTCGACCGCGGGATCGTGATCGGGCCGATCCAGCTCGAGGAAAAAACCGGGGGTCGGCGAGGGACATATCGGCGTGGGAATCAAGAAGCACGGCCCGAACCCGAGTGATCGGCTGGTCGGAAACTGAGTCGGAATCGTGGAGAGCGAGGGAGAAGTGGGCATGACGTCGCGACCGCCGATGAATCTCGAGGAGACGAAGCCCAGGCTCTCGTCGCTGCACGCCTTGATCGCGCCCGAGCTCGCCCAGGCCGAGCGGGTCTTCCAGGCCGAGCTGGGCAGTCAGTTCCCGTTTGTGCAACATCTGGTTGACCACTGCGCCCGCTATCAGGGCAAGCGGTTGCGGCCGACGCTGGTCCTCCTTTCGGGCCTGGCGAGCGGGCGGCTCACCGAGGACCATCCGGTTCTGGCGGCCGTCGTGGAGATGATCCACGTCGCGACCTTGGTGCACGACGACGTCCTGGACGAATCTTTGATTCGCCGGCATGCCGCCACGGTCAATACCGAGTGGGGGAACGAGGCGGCCGTCCTTTTAGGCGATTATCTCTTCACACATGCGTTCCATCTGGCGGCCTCGCTGGAATCAACCCGCGCCTGCCGCTGGATCGGCCGCGCGACCAACAAGGTCTGCGAGGGCGAATTGCTCCAGATCCACGGCCGGGGGAACATCGAGTTGACCGAGGATGAGTACTTCAAGGCCATTGAGGGGAAGACAGCCGAGCTGACGGCGGTTTGCTGCCGGTTGGGGGCGTCCTACGCGGGCGCGGACGACCAGACGACGGCGGCCATGGACGAGTTTGGGCGGGACGTGGGCATCGCGTTCCAGATCGCCGACGACGTCCTCGACATCTGGGGCGAGGAACGCCAGACCGGTAAGAGCCTGGGGACCGACCTCGAGAAGCAGAAGCTCACGCTCCCCATCATCCGGCTCCTGGCCTACGGCGACCCGGCGGCCGCCCAGCTCGTCCGCGCAATCCTCGCCGACGCCAAGGCCGACGCCCGCCGCGGCCTCCAGCCCATTCTCGAGAGCTCCGGGGCGCTCGACGAATCGTGGCGCACCGCCAAGATCTACGTCGACCGCGCGCTGGCCGCCCTGGGCGTTCTCCCCGCGAGCGAGGCCAAGACGGCCCTCGCCCGGCTCGCCCAATTCGTCGTCCGCCGCGCAAGCTGAGCACTCCGCCTGCCCCCGCGCCCTCACGATTCGCCCAACCCTACCGGTTCTCCGACGCATCCGGTCGAACCTTCCCGCGGGCCGCTCGCGAAAATTCCCGCCGATTCTCAAATCTGAAATTGAAAGTCGCCGCGGTTGCGGTATCATTCGAAATCAGTGTTCGCTCGACCCTGACAATCCTCATGACCCGACCTCGCAACCGGGATCCGGCTCCAGCCAGAACGCACGCCTCACTACGTTCTCGGGAATTTTTTGCAAAACCGAAATGGCGCACTCCCCGCATTGGGGATGCGGCTTATGGTCGAGTCATGACACTCAAAGACAAACTTCAGATGCTGATGACCCGCGCCGGCTTGAACGGGCAAAAGCTCGCGCGGCTCTCGCAGGTCAGCGACTCGGAAATCTCGCGGATCCTGCAGGGCAAGTCCCGCCCCGGGCTCGATAACGCCTTCCGGTTGGCCCGGGCCGTCGGGGTGTCGCTCGACTATCTCGCCGACGACTCGCTCGACGTCGACGCGCAGTCGGTTCCTCCCGACAGCCTGACCATCGACGACCGCAAGATCCTCGCCCTGGCCGGCAGGCTCGGCCGCGGCGAGGTCTTGACGCTCCTGGAAAACATCCGGTTCCTGGGCTACGACGTCGCGATGAGCCGCCTGGTCGGGGGTAAGCCGGTCATCGAGCTCGAGCAAGCCCCTGCGCCGGTCGTGGCCGCGCCCCGCATCAGCTCGGCGACGGGCTGAGGCGCCAGGCCCTAAAACTGCTTGCGCTGGCGGCTCGAGGGAATCGAAAGCGCCTGCCGATACTTGGTGACGGTGCGCCTCGCGACGTTGAAACCCTCCTTATTCATTGCCTTGACGATCTGATCGTCGGCGAGCGGGTTCTGTTTGTCTTCCTTGGCGATCACGTCGAGCAGTTTTTGCTTCACGATGTCCCAGGCGACCTCATCGCCATCGGTCTTGGTCGTTCCCCCGCCAAAAAACCGCTTGAGAGCGAAGATCCCGCGGGGCGTTTGCACCCACTTGTCATCGACCGCCCGGCTCACCGTCGTGACGTGCACGCCGACCCGGTCGGCGATCTGCTGCATCTTGAGCGGCTCGATGAACTCGGGGCCCTTGTCCAGGAAGTCTTTCTGGTGCTCAATGATCGCCCGGGCCACCTTGAGCAGCGTGTTTCGCCGCTGTTCGATCGACTCGATCAGCCACCGCGCCGACTGGATCCGCTTCTGGATGTATTCGCGGGTCTCCGGGTCCGTCTGCCGATCGCGAAGATAGCGCTGATAGACCTGGGAAATCGACAGCCGAGGCATGTTCTGATCGGACAGCCGGACCTCGTAGCCGCCTTGGTCGTCCGGCTCGACGATCAGGTCGGGGACGACGTATTGCGCTTCGTCGGAATCAAACGCCGCGGCCGGGCGGAGGTTGAGCCGCCCCAGATACCCCAGCGCCTCCTTGATCTTATCGATCGGCACGCCGGTCTTCTTTTCAATCGTGGGCAGGCGATTGTGCTCGAGGTCGTCGAGATGCTTGGTAATCAGAGTGCGGAGCAGGTCGTGGCAGGGAACATCGGGCGTGAGCTGAAGCAGCAGGCATTCCCTGATATCCCGAGCCCCCACGCCCGGTGGATCGAGCCGCTGCACCATCGCAAGGGCTTCCTCGGCCTGTTCATAGGTTGCTCGGCCGCCGAATTCGCGGACGACTTCATGGAGGTCTAGCCTGAAGAACCCCCGCTCGTCGAGGTTGTGAATGATGAACTCGGCGAGCTGGCGCACGATCGGCTCGCTGTCCAGAAAGCCAAGCTGATCGACGAGCTCATCGTGAAACGACCGCGGCCGCGAGGCCATGTTCTGCATGGCCTCGAGCTTGCGATCGGACTCCTCGCTCAGGGCCGCCCGGCTGCGCCTGGGGCCCTCGTCGCCGTAAATCTCGCTCCAGTTCTCATCGAGTCCGATAAGGCTGTCGAACTCGTTGGGCTCGGCGTCCTGGGGCTCGGCCACGGGGGCAGGCGGCTCGTCGCCATCGGTCTCGCCGGGGGGCGATTCCAGCGTCTCGACCAGAACCGGATTCTCGCTGAGTTCCTGCTCGATGTGCTCCTGCAAGGCCATGATGGGTAGCTGGAGAATCTTCATCGCCTGGATCATGCGCGGCGCCATCCTGAGCCGCATCTCGGTCCGCATCTGCTGTGAGGTATCGAGTCGCATGATCAACAGAATCCGTGAGTTACGATCGAGAACCAGGCCACCGGCGGAGTACCCGAAGTCCACGCCAAGCCGCGGCCGACGTACTCCCCTGCCGCAAATACTATGCCATTTAGCCGAAGAGGGCAAGTAGCGCGTGTTCGACGGCGTGGATTTGGCGTGGGCCATCAGAGGGGTTGGCGGCCTGAGAAGGCGTCGGCGAGCATGTCTCGATTGGCGAATTCGAGGGTTCCGCCGGACGCGAGTCCGCGCGCGAGGCGGGTGATTTGCACGTTGAATGGGCCGAGTCGCTCGGCGATCAGGAGCGCGGTGCCGTCACCCTCGAGATTGGGGTTGGTGGCCATGACGATCTCGCGGATCTGACCGGCGGCGACGCGGGCGGCCAGGGCGTCGATGGTGAGGCTGTCGGGTCCGATGCCCGACAGCGGCGCGAGCCGGCCCAGCAAGACGTGATAGAGGCCGGTCCATGCGCGCGATTTCTCAAGAGTGATCAGGTCGCGCGACTGTTCGACGACGCAGACGATCGAGGGGTCGCGGCGGGGATCGCGGCAGATGTCGCAGAGCGGTTCATCGGCGTCGGTGAGGTGAAAGCAGACCTGGCAGAGGCGAATGCGTTCCTTGGCCGCGCGGATGGCCTCGGCGAGTTCGAGGGCCTCGGCGTCGGGGCATTTGAGCAGATGGTGGGCGAGCCGGTCGGCCGATTTGGCGCCGATGCCGGGCAATCGCCCGAGGGCCGTCACCAGGCGGTCGACGGCCGACCGATACGCGGGTCCGGCCATCAGGGCGAACCTCGGCTGGGATCGGCGAGCGGACCGAGCCCGGGAAAGAGCCCCGGCGGCAACGGACCGGCGAGCGTGGACAACGACTCGGCCGCGGCTTCGCGCGCCCGAACCAGGGCCGAGTTCACCGCGGCGGCGATCAGGTCCTCCAGAAGTTCGCGATCCAGATCGGCGGCAAGCTGGTCGGCGATCCGCACCGAGACGATCTCGAGCCGGCCGTTGGCCTTGACCTTCACGACCCCGCCCCCCGACTCGCCCTCGACCACCACCTGGCCGAGCGACTCCACGGCTTTTTCAGCCGCCTCGCGAATCTTGCCCGCGTTCTTGATCAAGTCCGCGAAGGCCCCGAGTTGATTGAACACGATGTCCACCAGTCCTGTAAAAGCGCCAGAGCCCCCGAGCCGATTCCTCGACCGTCAGCCAGGCGTATCGGCGTCGTCAAACTCGAGATGGAGCGGGCGGGCTTCGAACAGCTCGACGATCTTCTGGATGAACGGGTCGGCGGCGACGGCCGCCGTTCGCTCCGCCGGCGCGGAGGCCTGCGACGATCCGTCGCCTCTCGCATGATCATATTCAATTCTCAGCCGGCGACCCGCTAATTTCGAGGCGACGGCCTCGGTCTTGGCGGGCACTTCGCCAACCCACCAGCTCTTATCAAGATTGTATCCCGGCCTGGGCGCGATGTACAGAACGTCGCCGTCCACCAGCACCGGCTCGACCTGATTGAGCCCCCAGCCCCTTGGGCCGACCTTCTTTTGGATTTCGGTCCAGTGTTTTTTCAGGACCTCGAGCTCGGTCCCGGGCGCGACCTCGGGTGCGGGGGCTTCAGGTTTGGGCTCGAGGATGTGGGGTTCGGGCGGCGGGCTAGGCGTGGGCGGAAGGGTGGCATCGGCGGCCGCCCGCGCCGGCCCGCGGCCGCGCTTGAGCGGCTCGGGCGCGGGCTTGGGCTCGAGTGGCGCCGGCTCGGGGACGGGCCGCGTCTCGATCCGGTCGCTCGGCGTCTCGAGGGCCACAAGCTTGCGCCGGGTGACCGACTCGGGGCGAGAGGCGGGGAGCATGTCGGCCTCGAGCGCGGAGAGCCGCTCGACCAGCGGGGCGAGCGCCGTCAGTTGCTCGAGCCGGGCGGACTTCACCAGCGCGATCTCGGCCAGAAGCGCCCCGTGCGAGCTCCCTCTCATCCGCGAGCGAGACTCGGCCAGGATCTGGATGATTGCGATGATCGAGTCGATGGTCGATCTCGCGGCGATCGATTTCAGCCGGGGCGCGAGCCTGGTGGCAACCGACAACAGGGCCGATTCCGCGCCCAGGGCGACGACCATGGCGTCGCGGGCGACGTCGGTCAGGCTCGCGAGGAGATCCCCCGGCTGAACCCCAGCGCCCTGCGTCTGGGCAAAGAGGCGAAGGGCGGCGGCGGGGTCGTGATCGACCAGGGCCTCGAGTAATTCGAGCAGGATTTCTTCGCTGGCCGTGCCCAAGAGGCTCTGGACCAGCTCGACGGTGAGCGGGGACGCGCCCGAGGAGAGCAGGCTTTCGAGCAGCGACTGAGCGTCGCGGAGCGAGCCGCCCGCGCGGCGGGCCACGGCCATGAGGGCCTCGGGCTCGGCTTCCACGCCCTCGTTCGCGCAGACTCCGGCCAGGCTCGCCGCGATCGCGTCGGGCCCGATCCCGGCGAAATCGTAGCGCTGGCACCGCGAGAGCACGGTGATCGGGATCTTGTTGGGCTCGGTCGTGGCGAAGAAAAACTTCACATGCGCCGGCGGCTCCTCGAGGGTCTTGAGGAGCGCATTGAACGCCGCCGTCGTCAGCATGTGGACTTCGTCGATGTAATAGACCTTGTATCGCGACCGGCTGGGCCGCAGGCCGGCGTTTTGCCGGAGCTCGCGCACTTGCTCGACGCCGTTGTTGCTGGCCCCGTCGATCTCGATCACGTCGACGTCCTGCCCGCGCCCGATCGCGATGCAGGCGTCGCATTCGAGACAGGGATCCACGGTGGGCCCGCGGACGCAATTGAGGCACTTGGCGAAGATCCGGGCGATGGACGTCTTACCCACCCCGCGGGTGCCGCAAAACAGATAGGCCTGCGCGATGCGATTCATCCGGATCGCGTTCTTGAGCGCCCGGACGATGTGGTCCTGGCCGACGACGTCGTCGAACCGGGTGGGCCGATAGCGCCTCGCGACGACCGTGTACGGGGCCGCGGCGGGCGCGGGCTCGGCCTGCTGGCTGGGCTGTGTATCCTTGGCCTTGGTCGACTTTGCCACGAGCACTCTCCACGGCCCGCGGTTCGCGACCGGCTCACGCGGCTCGAGATTCCGCGACGGATCGCCCGTTGATCTTGGTCTCGCACGGAAGTTTCCCGGCCGCGCGCCCCATTCGATCGGAAGGGGCGGGGACCAGGGAGAGCCGGGGAGGTTCTCCCGGGCACATGCGGATGTTGCTTATGGCTGCTGCGTTCCCGCCCTGACCAGGTTCACAAATCCCCATTGCCAGGGTCCCCCCCGGCTCACCCCGAGCCCCGCCCGCCAGAAACGCCGCGGCCCGAATCCACCGGTACAGTATCACGCCCAGAGGCGGTCGGGTTCAAGAGGCATTTGGCGAACAGCCCGCGGGGTTCGTCGGACGACGCGTACACGGATCGGCGTTCAGGGCGAAGCTCGAGCATGCCGTGGAATCGACTCGAAAAAAAACGCCAGTCCGACGAATGACCCGATCCCACGGCCCAATTGAGAGCTGCGGCGAGACCATCAAGGTCGGGGAACAGCGAGGCGGAGCTGACCCCATCGAACGCGAGCTCCGCGAGCAGCCGTCGTCGGTAGGTGCTCGCGATCAGGATTCTCTCCGGGGTCGCGATCCGCTTCTCCGCGACGGTTTCCCGTGATCGATTCGGCGGGGCGTGAACCGTGAAGAGTCCATCCTGACGGACGATTCGCTGGGACTCCGACTCCCTGGCCAATACCAGCCAGGCGTTTTCCGGCTGAAGGTCGCCCTTTGGTGCGAGCAGAGTGAGGCCGAAGTCTCCCCAGTCCCGTCGCGGTTCAGCGGCCCAATCGCGATCGTCGAACGAGACCGATCTGGCGACGACCATGAACTCAGGCGCGTCGGTACCCAGGGACTTGCGAGAGATTCGCGTCACGGCCGCGTTTCCGCGCCCACGCGTCGGCGAGGGCGGCTGGATCGTGATTCACGCTCGATTCGTGTGGGCTGGGCACGAAGACGCCAGGCTTCCGCTTGTGCTACGCTAGGACCATCCGCCTTGGCCGCGACGGCTCGCGTCCGGGCGTCCGGCGGTTGGGGAGAATCACACTGATGAAAGCTCGGCGGCGACAGCTTGATGCAGGGTCGCCGGATCTCGAGCCGCCGGCGATCCATGAGCGCCTGCTCGAAAGCGGCCTCAAGGCGATCGTGATCCCCAGCCGGCAGTCGCCGATCGTCGTCTGCGACCTGACCTATCCCGCCGGCTCGTTCGACGATCCGCCGGGGCTGTCGGGGGTGGCCCACTTCGTCGAGCACATGCTCTTCAAGGGGACCAAGCGGTTTCCCAAGGGGCGGATCGACCGGCTGGTCGCGGAATCGGCCGGGCACTCGAACGCCGAAAGCAGCGAGGACTCCACCCGCTACTGGTTCGCCTTTCCCAGCGACTCGTGGGAGATCGCCCTCGAGATCGAGGCCGACCGGATGCATGCCGCCCGATTCGACCGCCGCGAGGTCGAGCTGGAGAGGCGTGTGATCCGCGAGGAGCGGTCGCGCGAGCTCGATACTCCGCAGGGCCGGCTCGACCAGGCGCTCTTCGCCCAGATGTATCAGAGACATCCCTATCGCAACCCGATCGTGGGCTGGCCCGAGGATCTGGCGCGGATCGGCGACCGCGATCTGCGGGCCTTTTATCGCGCCCATTACCGACCCCAGGGGGCGGTCCTGGTCGTCGCCGGGGCCGTCGATCCCGTTCCCACGCTCGATCACATCGCCGCGGTGATGGGGCGCGTGCCGCCTTCCGCGGGCGAGCGCCCGCGCCCGGTGATCGACGAGCCCTCCCAGCTCGGTCGCCGCGAATTCGTGATCGAAGACGCCGAAGCAGGCGCGCGCGGCGTCTTGGCCTGGCGCGCCGCCCCACGGGGGCATCGCGACGCGATCCCGCTCGAAATCCTGGCCGACCTGCTCTGCGGCGGCCGGCAGTCGCGGCTCTGGGCCCGGCTGGTCGAGACCGAACGGCTCGTGACCTGGGTCGACGCTCAGAGCTCGGCCTGCCGCCGCGACGGCCAGTTCCTGATTCAGATCGAAGGAAACTCGCCTGCCAATCTCGCCTCCGCCCAGGCGCGGATTCTGGACGAGATTCAGCGGCTCGCGACGCGGGGGCCGACACCCGAGGAGATCGATCGGGCGCGGCGGCGTCTCGACGCCGGCAGGCGCTGGGAACGCCAGGATCTCATGAGCCTGGCCGCCGCCGTCGGAACCGCGGCCCTCTGGGGCGACTGGCGCGACTGGGACCGCGAATACCAGGCGGCCCTGGCCGTCACGAGCGCCGACGTCGCCCAGGCCGCCGCCGCCCACCTGGTCGACTCCCGACTGACCATCGGCTGGTCCATCCGGCCCGCCCGACGTGGCGCGATGATCGTCGCCTCCTCCACGGCCGCCTCCTCGGAAACAAGAACGCCGCGCGCGACCTCGCCCGACGCGGGCGTCAAATACGCCCCATTGCCGTCACCCCCGCGTCCCGCGCGAATCGCGTCCCGCGCGACGCCATGGCTCTCGCGCAGGCCCAAGCCGATCCGCCTGGACAACGGCATGACGCTCATCCACGAGCCCTGGGACGGGGCAGGGGTGGTCGCGCTCGAGCTCCATGTCGACGCCGGCCAGACCTGGGAGGCCAGGCCAGGGCTGGCGTGGCTCACCGGCCGAATGCTCGAGGAAGGAACACGAAGGCGCACGGGCCTCGAACTCTCGACCCTGATCGAGAACGTCGGCGGCTCGATCGAGTTCGGCTCGACGGGTGCACAAGTGCGGATCCGTCGCGAGGATCTCGAGCTGGCGCTTGAGCTCATGGCCGAGGGAGTGCTCGAGCCCTCGTTCCCGCCCGATCCGCTGGTCTGGATCAAGCGGCGAATCGCGGCCGATCTGAGACACGATCTCGAGGATCCCGCCTTTCGCGCGGACGCGCGGTTTCGCGGCCTGGTTTACGGAGCGCATCCGCTGGGCCGCGACCCCCGCGGCGGCCCGCGGCGGCTAAGCCGCTTGACGCGCGCGGATGTGGTCGAGCACCACGCCCGTTATTTCACCCCCGAGCGAGCGATCCTGGTGGTGGTCGGCGATTTCGATCCCCATGCGCTCGAGCGGCTGGTCGTCGCGCGTTTCGGCGGCTGGATCCCCGGGACCAGGGCGGACGAAGGTACGAGCCGGCCGCGAACGCCCCGGGCTCGGCCGGCTTGCGTGCGGCTCTATGACGACGCCGGCGAGCAGACGCATCTGGTGATGGGACATCTGGGGATCTCGCGCGGTCATCCCGATTTCGACGCGCTGGTGGTTCTGGACCACATCCTGGGTAGCGGGCCCGGCGTTTGCGACCGGCTCAGCCGGGTGGTCCGCGACGAGCTCGGGCTGGCCTACGCGGTCGGCGGCGGCATGACCGACTCGGCCGACATCCTGCCGGGTCTCTTCCGCATCTACGCCGGCGTGGCCCCATCGGACGCGGCCCGCGCCGTGAGGGCAATCGTGGGACAGGTTCGCCAGATCCACGCCGGCCGATTTCTTGATGAAGAGGTCGAGCAAGCCCGGCGGTTCGTCGCCGGGAGCTGGCTCTTTGACTTACAAGGCGTCGAAACCCGAGCCGAGCGGTTGCTCGAGCTTGCGCGCCATGGCCTCGACCTAGGCGAGCCCGGCCGCCGCGGCCTCGAACTCGAAAGCGTCACCCCCGCCCGCGTCCGCGCCGTCGCCCGCGCCCACCTCCACCCCGAAAGCATGGTCCGCGTTCAGGTCGGCCCCGGGCCTTATCCCGGAAGGCATGTGGGGTGACTGGAAACCAAGCCGTCGCGCATCCACCCGTCTGGCACACCTGGTAACGCGCGGTGGGACGGCGCTCTCGTCGAGCTGGATTCGCAAAACACCGGAAATGGACAATCGTCAATCACGACTTGATGGGGTGGTCGGCCTGTATTGTCCCCTGCATCCTGAACCTCAGGAGATTCTCTCGGCACTCCCCGGTACAACCAGCGAGGATCCTCAAGCAAGTCACACAAAGGCCCTTCGCTCGGTACGCAAACTCAGACGGTATCCTCTCTCTATCTCGATCGTGTGCCAGGGAGGGCGGCGGCGTCAAGCGACGGACAAACAGAGGCGTGTGAGCACAATCACAAGCAAGCAAGCGGATTCGGACAAGATTCTCCGTGCCTGCGCCGGCCGGGGGTGCTATCACTTGACAGGCCCGGCAAGTAAGGGGCTAGGCGGCCGCTCCCAGAAACCAAGGGCCTCATGGGGTGTGCCAGGGTCGCTTTGGTAAGATAAGGGCGCGGTTTTTGCGTGGATCCACCTTTCAGGAGAGTTCATGACTTGCCGAGGCTCGCATCCGATGAGGAGGACAACACAATGACGGAATTCTGGCCGAGATGGTCGGTCGCCCTGGCGGTGATCGGGATTTGCGCATCGAGCGCAGGCTTCGCACTGGCCCAGGCGCCGGCGACTAAACCGGCCTCGTCCGAGGCGGAGAAGGCTCTGGACCAGGTCGCGGGGGCCTTTGCCCAGGCCTACAACGCGGGCAAGGCCAAGGGTGTGGCCGAGCTTTACGCGAAGGACGCCGAGCTGATCGATGAAAACGGCGACCGCGTCGTGGGCCGGCCGGCCATCGAACAGGTCTACGCCACGCTGTTTCGCGATCAACCCGGCTCGAAGATCTCGATCGCCAAGGAATCCGTGCGGTTCCTGACCCCGGACGTCGCCACGGAAGAAGGGCTGACGTCGCTGAAGGTCGGCGGCAAGACCGACGCCGAGGAGATCCGCCGCTATCGGCTGATCTACGTCAAGCAAGAGGGCAAGTGGCTCTATTCCAGCGTCCGCGAGGAGCACGAGCCGTTCCTGCCCCCGCACGAGCGTCTGAAATCGCTCGCATGGCTCGTCGGCGACTGGATCGACGAGAGCTCCGATTCCACCGTCTACGTCTCGTGCAAATGGTCCGAGGACAAGAACTTTCTGCTCCGCGACTTCGTAATCCACGTTCAGGGCAAGCCGGTGATGAAGGTCGAGGAACGGATCGGCTGGGATCCGCTGACGCGGCAGTTCAAGGGGTGGGTATTTGATTCCGAGGGGGGCCACTCTGAGAGCCTCTGGAGCCGGCAGGGAGACTCGTGGACGATCAAATCCAACGGCGTGCTCCCCGACGGCCGCGTCGTCTCGGCCACGCACGTTCTGTCGCGGAGGGGTTCACAGACGGTCCACTGGACGTCGGTTGAGCGGACCGTCGGAGGCCATACGGCCGCGGATGTTGACGATTTCGTGATGGTTCGCCATCCGCCCAAGCCGGCCTCGAGCCCGGCCAAATAACCGACCTTCGCGTTCCACGATCACCGAACAAATCCAGTGGAGAAGACGACATGAAACGTGCAACCAAGACGACTCTCGCCGCGGCGGCGGCTTGCCTGATGGCGGTCGCGCCCGCCTGGGCGTATCACGGCGGCGGCGGTGGTGGCGGCCATGGAGGCGGGGGCGGCGGCGGTTTCCGGGGCGGCGGCGGCGGTGGTGGCTTCCGCGGTGGCGGTGGCGGCGGCGGCTTTCGCGGCGGCGGGGGCTTCGAGGGTGGCGGAGGCGGCTTTCGCGGCGGCGGAGTCGGCGGCTATGGCGGCGCTCGCCCGGCCTTCAATCGCACCCCGTCCTACAGCTCGCCGCGAGCGTTCGGGAACGGCGGGGGCTTCAATCGCGGCGAGAACTTCAATGGCGGCGGAAACGTCAATAGATTCAATAATGTGAATCGAACGACCAACTTCAACAATTTCAACGGCAACAACGGCGGCTGGGGCGGGCACAACGCCTACTACGGCAATCACCAGGGCTGGATGCACGGCAACTGGAACGGAAACTACGGCGGCGGCTGGGGCTTTCGTCCCTATGGCGGCTATGGC
>DAIDHE010000348.1 GCA_027459775.1 Planctomycetales bacterium
ATGAAGCCCGAGGCCATCCTCGCCAGCAACACCTCGACCATCTCGATCACCCGCCTCGCCGAATCCACACCACACCCGGATCGATTCGTCGGCATGCATTTCTTTAATCCGGTCGACCGCATGGAACTGGTCGAGGTGATCCAGGGGGCGCGCACCAGCGACGAAACCATCGCCGCCGTGGTCGAGCTCGCCCGCCGCGCCAAGAAAACGCCGATCGTCGTCAAGGACTGCGCGGGCTTTCTGGTGAATCGCGTCTTGTTCCCTTATATGAACGAATCCCTGATCCTGGCCCAGGAAGGCGGCTCGATCGAGGCGATCGAGCGAGCGGCCGAGCGGTTCGGCATGCCCATGGGCCCCTTCACCCTCACCGACTTGGTCGGACTCGAGACCGCCGTTTACGCCGGCAAGCTGCTCGCGGGGGCGTATCCCGATCGATCGGTCTCGTCGCCGATCCTGGCGGACATGCTCAAACAGGGAGGCGGCGGCAAGGGCGCGATCAAGTTCTACGTCGCTAAATCGAAAGGCTCGCCCTCGCGGCCCAACCCCGTCGCCGCCGAGATCGTCGCCAAACGCAAGACCGCCGACCGCTCGTTTGACGAGGCCGAGCTCGTCGAGCGGCTCTTTTTCCCGATGCTGCTCGAGGCGACGCGAGTCCTCGAGGAGGGCATCGTGCGCGAGCCGGGCGACGTCGACATGGGCCTGATCCTGGGCATCGGCTTCCCGCCGTTCCGGGGCGGAATCCTGCGCTGGTGCGATACGCTCGGCGCCAAGACGGTGGTCGAGCGGCTCGAACGTTACGCGGCGCTTGGCAAGCGCTATCAGCCGACGGATTCGCTGCTCGCGATGGCCAGTGCGGGCGAGGCGTTCTATCCCCGTCCCAAACTGACGGCGATCGCGTGATCGACTGGACTCAAGGAGAAGGAAAACGCGCCATGAATACCGCGGTGGTGATCGACGCCGTGCGAACGCCCGTGGGCCGGGCCTCGGCCGACAAGGGCTATTATCGGGACGTTCGTTCCGAGGAGCTGTCAGCGCACCTGATGGAAGCCCTCATCCAACGCACGGGCATCGATCCCGCGCTGGTCGAGGACGTGCGCTGGGGGTGCGTGCAGCAACAGGGCGAGCAGGGCTTTGACGTGGCCCGCATCGCCGCGCTCGTGGCCGGGCTGCCGGTCGAGACGGCGGCCGTGACCGTCAATCGCAACTGCGGGTCGAGCCTGCAAGCCCTGAACGACGCCGCCATGAGCATCGCCGCCGGTTGCGAGGACGTCCAGCTCGCGGGCGGGGTCGAGCACATGGACCACGTCCCGATGACCAAGGACTACAGCCCCTCGCCGGCCCTGTTTCGCCGTCATTCCGAGGCGATCATGAACATGGGGTTCACGGCCGAATACCTGGCGGCCAAGTACCGCATCGCCCGGGCGCGGCAAGACGAGTTCGCGATGCGCAGCCACCAGCTCGCCGCGGCGGCCACCAAACGGGGCGAGTTCACCGCCGAGATCGTGCCGACCTGGGGCCGCGACGAGTCCGGCCGCAAGACCACGCTCACCGCCGATCAGATGATTCGCCCGGACACGACACTCGAGGCGCTCGCGGCCCTGCCGCCGGTGTTTCAGCCCGAGGGGGGCTCGGTCACGGCCGGCACGAGCTCGCCGCTCTCGGTCGGGGCGGCCGCGATCCTGGTGATGTCGGAAGCCAAGAGCCAGGCGCTTGGCCTGCGCCCGATGGCGCGCATCAAGGCCATGGCCGTGACCGGCGTCAACCCCGAGGAAATGGGCATCGGCCCCGTCCCCGCGGTGTCGAAGGCGCTCAAGCGGGCGGGGCTCACGCTCGACCAGATTGACTGCATCGAGATCAACGAGGCGTTCGCCGTGCAGGTGCTCTCGGTGCTCGATCTGCTGGGCCTGAGCGCGGACCGGGTCAACACGCGGGGCGGGGCGATCGCGATCGGCCATCCCCTGGGCGCCAGCGGCGCACGGATCGCCACGACCCTGCTCCATCGCATGCGCGACCAGGGCGCGCGCTATGGCCTGGCCACCATGTGCATCGGCCAGGGCCAGGGAATCGCGACCATCTTCGAATCGTGCGGCTCTTGAAATCGAGGTCGATACCGCATGATCGCGAACCCGCTGGGACTTGCTCTCGATCCCGATCGCTCGATCCGCGATCAGATTCACGAAGCCGCCCGGCTGGGCGCTCGGGGCGTCGTTCTGGAGGCGGCCGGCGACCTCGCCCCGCATCGGCTCGGCGAGACGGCCAGGCGCGAGCTCAAGCACCTGCTGCGGTCGACCGAGCTCGCGCTCGTGGCGATGGTGCTGCCGACCCGCCGGCCGTTCGACTCGACCGATCAGCTCGACGAACGCATTCGCCGGGCCGACGCGACCTTTGCCCTGGCCCACGAGCTCGGAACACCCCTCGTGCTGGTCCGCGCGGGGGCCGCGCCCGCCAAGGACGACGAACCCCGGATCGAGTTGTTCACGACCGCCATTCGCTTGCTCGCCGCTCGCGCGGACCATCGAGGCGCACGACTGGCCCTCGAGACCGGGTCCGAGCCGGTTCTACGCCTGAACGAGTTTCTGACCGAGGAAGCAAACCCCTTCCTGGGCGCGAGCCTCGACCCTGCCGGGCTCCTACTGGCGGGGCTCGACCCGATCGAGGCCGCCCGCCAGTTCGGACCGCGGCTGTTGCACGCCTACGCCAGCGACGCCGTCGGCCGCGCCCGGACGCTTGTCTCAAACCCGCGCGGGTCGGGGTTTCCCTCGGGCGCGCTCGATTGGGAAGAATACGTGGGCGCGCTCGAGGAGATCGGTTATCGCGGCTTCCTGACCGTCCGCCCTGATCCCGGCCGCGACGCGGCGGTCCAGTTCGCCCAGATCGTTTCCCGGATCAAGCAAATCGGCTGAGCCGCGCCCAGGTCTCACGGCAGGGTCGAGTAGATCACGATATTGGCGGCGATCTTGATGGCGCTCGTGTGGGTATAGCCCTTGCAGTCGATGCCCGAGTGCCGCTCGAGTGCGCAGCCGATGTCGTACTTGGAATAGATGATCGCCCAGTGATCGTCGATCTTGACCCCCTCGAGCTGAGGCAGGTCGCGTCCGCCGCCGGCCGCCGGGGTGTACTGGCAGTCGGAGAGGTCGAAGCCGATCCTGGCCGAGTAGATCGCGTCGTCGCGGGGGATCGGGACCAGCGGCTGGCCCGGCAAAAGCGCCTGCACGAAGGCTCGGAACGCGGCGTCGAAGGCCTCGCTGCCGCAGGCCGCGTCGGCGAACAGCGTCCCCCCACCGGGCTCGAGATGCCGCCTGAGCGCCTCCATGTCGGGTCGATCAAACGAAAGAGCGCCCCGGCCATGCACATAAACCAGGGGATAGTAGATCAGGTTGGGATCCTGGGGCGTCACGTCCTTCTGGGCGATCGCCACTTCAAAGCCCAGGGGGGGCTTGTGCAGCGAGTCCATCAGGTTGGGAATCGCGCGCGGGGCGACGTTCCAATCGCCCGCGTACTTGAGCTTCGCCACCCGGAGCACCCCTCGCTTGGGGGCGTCGGTCCGCACGCCGACCGCCTCGCGGACGGCCAGCTTGTCCGCGGGCGGCTCCCGACCCGTCGCATAGTCCACGATGTTGCGGCCCAGGTGAAGCGCGGCCGTCACCGAGGGGTTGCCAGGGTCGCGCTCGGCCTGGTTCCAGTAGCACGACAGATCCCGGGGCGAATAGATCAACATCGTGCGGCAGCCGTGCTCGATCCCCCAGAGCGGGTTCAGGTCGGGATTGAGCAAATACCGGGCCCGCCACACCGGATGCTCGGGGCCGAGCTTCTTGAGCTGATACTCCTCCTCGGGGAGGATCTCCTTGATGAAGCGGCGAAACCCCTCGTCGAATTCACGGCTCGAGCAACACGCGTCCGCGAGCAAGAACCCCCCCTGCTCCAGGTATTCGCGCAGAACGCGACGGCCTTCCGCCGTCATCTGGGGCGCCTGGTGCCCGTTCATGAAGGCGATGGGCGCGATCAGCATGTCCTCGATCGTCGCGTGCGTCGGGTTCACGATCTGCCATGTGAGCATAGTTTTCCAGTCCCGGCCGCTCTCGTTCACGAGCCCCCGCGCGTCGTCGGGATCGTTGTTCCAATCGATCCCGGGCGCATGCGCGAGCTTGTTGATCAAGACGGGGGCCCGGCCCTTGGCCAGGAACAGCAACGCGAAGCTCGTCGCCACGAGCTCGTTTTCCTGCCCCCCGCCGCGCCAGAAGCCAGAGAGCTTGTTTTGCGCGTGGACGAGCTCCTCGGCCCCCAGGCGATACCAGTCGCTCCGGCCCAGGAACCGTACCCCCGTGAGCCGGCCCGCGCGCTCGAGAGCGTACAAATAATAATATCTCCACTGCTGGCCGTTGCCCCAGTTCTGATCGACCGAAAAATGATTCGCCAGCCAGTCGAGCCCGCGCAACAGGCTGACGTTGAAGCCTCCCTTGCCGCAGTCGTGGATGGTGCTTCCCTGGAGGTATTCTTGGCCCTGGTAGCGAATGGCCCCGGTGATCACCAGGCTCGACACGCCCGCGCAGGTCATGCTGGCCGTGGGGTTGGCGCGGCCGATGCTGTAGCTCCAGCCGCCGTCGCGGGTTTGAAACCGTTCGAAATAGGTGCGTGAGAGAGCCAGAACCAGGGGGTCGACCGGGATGCCGGCTTCCCTGGCCGCGCTCAGACCCAGCAGCGCGTACTGGGTGTTCGAGATGTCGCCGGCCTGGAATCTCTGGTCGGAATAGGTCCAGGTTCCAGGCGCGGGGAAGCGGTCGGTCGGCTTGATCTGAGCCTGTTCGAGCCAGGCGACGTTGGCCATGATCCGCACCCGGTCGTGTTCGGGGTCGGCGAGGGCGTAAGCCATGGTTTGAAGCGAGATCGCGTAGGTCGAGCGGAGATGGTCGGGCTGGTATTTTCGCAGGAAGGCGAGGGCGCGGCGGATGACCTCCGAGTCTGGCTTTTCGCCGGCCGTGAGGAGCGCCAGCGTGATCAGGCTGGTGGTGCCGGTATTTGCCCGCGCGTCGGCTTCGGTCCACGAACCGTCGCCGTTTTGATGTCTCTTGAGAAACCTCGTGCCGTCCTTGATCGCCCGTTCGACCTGCTCGCTTGTGACGCCGGCGTGGGCCGGCGGCGGAGCCGCGAGCCAGGCGATCGCCAGGAATCCGACGACCAGCCCCGGCCAGGCCGTGAATCGACTGGAGTGGATCATGTTTCTTCCCCTCGATCGCGGCCCCGAGTCATGCCCGCCGATCAACCACCATGCAATTGTGGCCTCGCTGGCCCCAGAACGACAAGGGGCGGCGCTCGAGGGAAGGCTCACGACGGCGCGCGACGGGGTTTGAATCGGCAAGATCCACGCGCCGGCACGGTCCAGAACCCTTGAGGAAACCGCGATTCTTTCGAAGCGGCCCGGCGCCACGCAAACACGCCGGAAGGAAAAACTTTTCCGGAACCTTGACGGCCGCTCCCTCGACTGCTAGACTCATGCTTCAATTGATCTGATCACGCTTCGATGAGCCTTTCCGCAGCCCGATCGAATCGTCTCGCACCCGCTTCTCTGAATCCGTTCCATGCGTCGTTTGTCGGTCTCCTCACTCCGCAAACACCCAGGGTCCGCACCATGAGTCGCCCCGAGCGTAAGCGCCGGCTTCGCGTCATCGCCGCCGTGGAACACCTCGAGCCGCGGCAGCTCATGCATTCGGGGCCGCTCCTCCTGAAAGAGGCCGCCGTCGCCTTGAGCGGGACCGCCGACCTTGGCCCCTGGGGCCGGCTGAAGCTGGTCGACCGGCTCGAAAAACAAGGCGACCACCAGTTCGACGCCATGGGTGAGCGGCTCACCGTCAAGCTCGACCACTGGGAGCTGAAACATCCCACGCTCGCCCGCGAATGGGGCCTCACGAAACCCACCCCGCTGGGATCGGGCAATTCGTCGATTTCGTCGACGCAAATTGCCCCTTCTGCCCCCCCCCCCCCGGTTTACCCTCGCCCGCGCCGGCCGCCGGCTCGGGCGCGTCGCCTGACGGCGGCACTGGGCCGAACAAGACAGTGCCCGTGAATGATCTTGTGACGTGGATTCAAACGTGTGGCTGCTTTGGGTCGACGGCCGACGGCGCGGCGCCCTCGAGCGGCGCCCCCCAGTTTCGGTCGGCAAACGCGCCGGCGGGCGCGGCCCCGCCCCCCACCGATCCCAACCCCAACGTCCCGATGCAGAACCAGATCGGCCCGATGGAATCCAACGCCAGCCTGGTCACCGGGGCCTATCTGCTGGACCACCCCCTGGTCGCCTATCAGTCGCAGGGCCTTCTGAACACCCTCGATTTTCAGTACAGCTCGCTCCAGGCCGACTCCCTTCCCGTCGTCGGCGCGATGGTGACCAACGAGAGCACCGCGGCGATCTCGTCGATCTCGGCCTCGCTCAGCGTCAACGGCAACGCTCAAGGAAACCCCGT
>DAIDHE010000352.1 GCA_027459775.1 Planctomycetales bacterium
CGCCAACCCGCCCCGCCATCCTGTTGGAATCTAATTGATTAGAACATGCTTTCGAGCCCGAAGTCCTTGATGGGTAGGCAAGAACGGCCCGTGGGTAGTGCGTGCGATGCCAGGGTTGAAACTCGGACTCGGGGTTATAAAAGATCCGCAACCTTGAAAATGCATCTTAGCTTAAGAATTCCTTTGCCTCTCCCGTGTCCGATGGAATACAATCCTGCCGTCGTGGTCCCGAAACCGTCGTGCTTGCCATTCCTCGGGGCTCCGATCCGCTTTCATCTATTTCGGGTTTCTGCACGGGTGCGGAGGGGTGCTCTCGGGTGCTGCTCCGCGCGGGTCGTGACTTTAGGGAGGAACGAGGTCGGATGCGCATCATGAAAACCAGTGTGCTCGGAGTCCTTGTGTCGCTGGGGTCGTTGGCCGCGGTCGGGTCGATCAGCGGATGTGGCGAGAGCGGTCCGGTGAGCGAGGTAAAACAATCGCCCGAGGCCAAGAAGGCCGACCAGGGTCTTCAGGACGCCATGAAAGACATGATGCAAAACAAGACGCAATCCAAGGGGGCGGCGAAGAAATAGCCGCATCCCACCGGTCGCCGTTTTCCGGGCGGACCGGGCCAGCGAAATCCCGTGCCTCACCACGAGCTTGGTACACGCCACGACTCGGGCCCTCGCCCAACATCAGGCTCGAAACCGAGTCCTGATCGCTCTGTTCTCTTATATTCTTCGGAGAATGATCATGTCCCGATCTCGTCGTTCTGGATTCACGCTGATCGAGCTCTTGGTGGTGATCGCGATCATCGCCGTCTTGATCGCGCTTTTGCTGCCGGCCGTGCAAGCGGCCCGCGAGGCGGCCCGCCGCGCCCAGTGCGTCAACAACATGAAGCAGATCGGTCTGGCGATGCACAATTATCACTCGTCCGTCGGGACGTTCCCGATGGGCAACACCATCGGCTATTCCTATGTCGGAACCCAGACCTCGTGGGGAACCTTCAGCGCCCACGCGCTGATGCTGCCTTACCTCGAGCAGTTGCCGGTCTACAATTCCTGCAATTTTAGCTGGGACATCTGGTACGGCCAGGGCGCGAGCGTCAACGCCACGGTCTGGAACATGAAGGTCGCGTCGTTCCTCTGCCCCTCTGACGGCAAGGCCGGCAACGACCACATCAACAGCTACTATGGCTCGTTCGGCACCGGAACCAACCCCTGGGCCAACCAGACCAACGGCGTTTTCGCCCCCGAAAACACCTCGTACGGCATCCGCGACATCACCGACGGCACCTCGGGCACGATCTGCTTCGTCGAGGGGCTCGTCGGCTGCTTCAATAATAAGACCATCCCCTGGCGGCAGTACATCTCGGGCGTGCTCGGCAGCGTCCCCTGCTCGCTCTTGCTCTACGACGCCCGCACCAACCTGCCGGCCGTCATGCAGGTCGCCAACACCTGCATGTCGATGATCCAGTCCGGTCAAGCCGGCTCGAACAACGACCGCGGCATGCGCTGGCAGACCGGCTCGCCGGGGCTCAGCCTCACCAATATCATCATCACCCCCAACTCGCAGCAGTACCCGTTCTCAGGCTGCCGCTGGGATTGCGCGGCGGGTTGCGGCGTCGACTTCGGTCACCTGCACGTGCCCAGCAGCCTCCACCCTGGCGGCGTCAACACCCTGTTCACCGACGGCTCGGTGCGGTTCATCAAGAGCTCGGTCCAGCAGCTCGTCTGGATGTCGATCGGCTCGACCAACGGCGGCGAGGTCGTCGGCTCGGATCAATACTGAGCCCGACCTTCGCCAGATCAGGCGACGGCTGCCGTCCCTGATCATCAGCGCGAGTCCTCACGGCCGCCCCGGCATCCCGCCCGGGCGGCCGCTTCTCTTTGTCGTGCGCGCCGCGGCGCGCACGACAAATGGACGACAAATGGGCCAGGCACATTCCGGGCACATTCCGGGCGCGGCCTCGAGCGCGACCCCCCATCCCCTTGCTTGCTCGATCGTTTGATGCCACGATGGGGCCTTGATCCACGCAAGGCCCTGGGAATGGCACCGTGTCGCGCGCCTTTCATTACAAGACTCCTCACGAGCTCGCGGCTCACGCGGCGGCGATGGGGCTCGAGCTCCCGCTCGAGCCCGACCTGGGGGTGCTGTTCACGCCGATCGAGATCGGCGGCCGGCGAGTGGGAAATCGGCTGGCGATCCTGCCCATGGAAGGGTGCGACGCCCAGGCCGACGGCGCGCCCGGCGAGCTGACCCTGCGGCGATTCGACCGCTTCGGCGCGGGTGGGGCGAAGCTCATCTGGGGCGAAGCCTGCGCGGTCGTCCCCGAGGGCCGGGCCAACCCCCGCCAGCTCTGGGCCAACCAGGCGCGAATCACCGATTTCGCCCACCTGGTCTCCTCGACCCGAAGAGCCCATCGCGCGGCCAATGGAGACGACGGTGATCTGCTGATCGGCCTTCAGCTCACCCATTCCGGGCGCTATTCTTTTGAGCGCCCCCTGCTGGCGACCCACGACCCCTTGCTCGATCCGCGAACCGTTCTCGATCGGGAATCGGGCGCTCGAGCCGGGCCAGACGCGCCCCTGATCACCGATTCCGAGCTCGATCGCCTGCAAGACCACTATCTCGCGGCCGCCCGGCTGGCCCAGGCCGCCGGCTTCGATTTCGTCGACTTGAAGCAATGCCACCGGTACTTGCTCAACGAGCTCCTGGGAGCGCGCGCGCGGCCCGGAAAATACGGCGGTCCGTTCGAGAACCGCACCCGGTTCATTCGCGATCTGGTCGCCCGCCTGCGGCACGAATGCCCGCGACTGTTGATCGCCACGCGGGTGAATGCGTACGACGGCGTGCCCTTTGAAAAAGGACAGGCAGGCCTGGGTGAGCCCGGCCGGCTCCGACCACGAATCCACGCCGCCTTCGGAGCGCCCGACGACGATCCCTCCGCCGAGGATCCCACCGAGCCCCTGGCAATGGTGCGGACGCTCGTCGATCTGGGCGTCGCGCTGGTCTGCGTCACCGCGGGAAATCCCTATGCGAGCCCCCACCTGCTCCGCCCGTTCGAATATGCGCCGCCGGACGGCTACGAACCACCCGAGCACCCGCTCCTCGGCGTCGATCGCCATTTTCGCCTGACGGCCGCGTTTCAGCACGCCTTCCCCCCTCTGCCGGTCGTCGGATCGGGATATAGCTGGCTCCAGGCCTATGCCTTCCAGGCGGGCGCGGCCAACGTCGCCGCCGGCCGCTCGAGCCTGGTCGGGATCGGCCGGGGATCGCTCTCCCAGCCCGATTTCGCCCGCCGGCTCGCCCACGGCCAGCCGCTCGACCGCAAACGCATTTGCCGGACCTTCAGCCTCTGCACGGCCCTCATGCGCTCCAAACACAACGAACTGGGTCAATTCCCCGCCGGCTGCCCCCCCTTTGACAAGGCCGTCTATGGGCCGATCTGGGAAGCGGCCAAGAAAGCCAAGGAAGCGGTCTCGGCCGCCGTGGCCCTGGTCGTGATCTTGGCCGCGCGCTCGGCCTTCGCCGCCGATCCGCCGCTCGCCCCCCCGCCCACGGATCCGCCGGCCCGAGCGGCCTCGTCATGCGATCTGGTCTATCGCGGCAACGTCTGGTTTGGCCTGGGTGATTTCGATCAAGCGATGACCGCGTATTCGGAAGCCCTGAAGCTGGCGCCGGGCGACCCGACCGCGCTCCTTTTTCGGGCTCAGGCATGGGCCGATCACATCGAGTTTGTCCGTGCGATCGCCGATTACTCAGCGCTCGTCGCGCTCGATCCCTCGAACGCCGCGTATCGGCTGGAGCGGGGTCGATCATGGTCGCGGCAAGGCAGGCACGCCCCGGCGATCGCCGATTTGAACGCAGCGCTCGCGCTCGACCCGCGCAACCCCGAGCTCTGGCTGGCGAGCGGATTGGCATGGCGCAAGGACATCAAGCTCGACGCCGCCCTCGCCGATTTCGAGCAGGCGATCGCGCTCGACCCGGCCTACGCGCTGGCCTATCTCGCGCGGGGGCAGGTGTTTCGCCAGCGCAAGCAGCCAGCGCTCGCGATCGCGGAATACGAACGGCTGCTGGTCGTCGACCCCGAGAGCGCGCCGGCCCACGAGGCGCTCGCCCGGATCCTGGCGACCTCGTTCGACGAGCGGATTCGCAACGGCGCACGGGCCGTCGCCGAGGCTCGGGCCGCGTCCGAGACCGCCTTTGGCCGCGACGCCGACTATCTCGACACGCTCGCGGCCGCCCTGGCCGAGGCCGGCGACTACCCCGCCGCCGTCAAGACCCAAAACCAGGCCCTCGCGATCCTTCGCGAAAGCGCCATGGGACGAACCAGAAAGGCCAATCAGTTCGACTACCGCCTGGCCCTCTACCAGAATCGCAGACCCGCCCGCGAATGAGCTCCCGACCTCGGAAAGCGACGCGCGGCCCGCCCAATCAAGATGTTCGTGCGCTGATGCGACAAGATAAGGGTTTAATCTCCAGGCGCGATCGAGTACAAAGAAGTGAGTAAACGCCTCACCTGGAGTCGCCGTTGATGCCGGTTGTTTTCCGGGTCACGTCGGGCCCTCATCTCGGACAGGAATATGTCATCGACCACCCGGGCACGCTCCTGGTGGGGCGATCGTCCCGCGTCCAGTTCTCGATGACGCGTGATCTGCTGCTGTCACGCGAGCATTTTCAGATCGATTATGCACCCCCCCACTGCCACCTGATCGACCTGGGGAGCACAAACGGCACCAAGGTCAACGGCTTGCGGGTCGAGAGGGTGATGCTCCGCGACGGCGACGTGATCTCGGCCGGCGACAGCGAATTCATCGTCCACTTCGCCGAAGACTCGGAAGAACGCAGGGCGTTCTCGACCTGCCCAGGCTGCGGCGGACGGATCCCGATCGAGCTCAACAGCCAGATCGTCGACCGCGACCCGTTCAAGCTCTGCGACGCCTGCGAGGCCAGTCGCAAGAAGTTCCCACGCACGAACCCCGACTATCTCATCGAGGAATGGATCGGCGGCGGCGGAATGGGCGAGGTCTATCGCGGCCGTCAGCTCTCGCGCGGGCGGCCGATCGCGATCAAGATGATCAGCCCCGTCTCACCGCTCGGCGACAAGGCCGCCGCATGTTTCAGACGCGAGATCGAAGTCCTGCGCGACTTGCTCATGCCCTCGGGTGAAAGCCACCCCAGCATCGTCAACTTTTACGACATTCACGAGATCGGCGGCCAGTTTCACCTCGTGATGGAATACGTCGACGGCAAGAACGCCCTCGAGTGGCTCCGTGCCCTCGATCAACCGCTCCCGATCTCGAGCGCGGCCCAGATCGGGCGGCACTTGCTATCAGCGCTCGAATACGCCCACTCCAAGGGCTACGTCCATCGCGATGTGAAACCATCCAACCTGATCATCATGGGCCCCGTCCACCGGCCGCGGGTCAAGCTCACCGACTTCGGACTGGCCAAGAGCTTCGCCGAAACCGAAGGCTTCACGACGACCTTCACCCGCGAGGGCGACGTGGGCGGCTCGATCGGGTTCATCTCGCCCGACCACATTCGCCAGTTTAGCGAGGTTCGCGAGCCCGCCGACATTTACTGTGCGGCGGTGACCCTCTTTTTCTTGATGACCGGGCGTTATCCCTATCTGGGCTTCGACCCCGGCAAGGCCGACTCATACCAGATCATCCTGCAGAATCCGCCGGTGCCGCTGCGGGCCTTTCGCCCGGATGCTCCCGAGGGTTTTGAGCGGGTCTTGCTCAAGGCCATGCAAAAGCAGCCCAAGGAGCGCCACAAATCGGCCCTGGCCATGGCCGAGGCCCTCCGACCGTTCCTGGCAAGCTCGACCTGAAAAATCAATGGGGTCAGGACTCTTTGATTTGCTCGATTTGTCCTCGATTCCGCGCTGCGGGCAATGAAGGAGGATCTTCCGGGCGCCGGCCTCGCCGTCACCGGGTTGGGCGATTTCTGGACCATGAGGAATCTCATCAAACGCCCGCACTCCTGCCCCGTCAGGCTGGCCGTGATTCCCCGTCCGTACAGGCCTGGGCGCGATCGAGAAGCAACGCTTGCTCGCGCGCATTCCTGGTGAGCGACGCGGCGCGCTCAAATTCCCGCCGCGCCTCGTCGGTTCGGCCAAGCTTGAGCAAGAGGTCGCCGCGTACGCTTGGCAAGAGATGATAGCTCTTGAGCGAATTGTCCGAATCGAGCGCGTCGACGAGCTCGAGCCCCGCGAGCGGCCCCGAGGCCATGGCGACGGCGACCGCCCGGTTGAGCTCGACCACAGGGTTGGGAGCGATCTGGACGAGCTCGGCGTAGAGCCGGGCGATGAGCGTCCAATCGGTCTCGGCGGGCTCGAGAGCGCGCGCGTGGCAAGCGGCAATGGCGGCCTGAAGGGCGTACGGCCCTTGCCCTCCACCCAGCTTTTCAGCACGCTCGAGAGCGGCCAGCCCGCGGCGAATGAGGAGCCGATCCCACATCCCACGGTTCTGATCGAGCAACAGGATCGGCTCGCCTCGAGCGCCCACGCGAGCCCGCGCGCGCGAGGCCTGAATCTCCATGAGCGCGACCAGGCCGTGGACCTCGGGCTCCGCGGGCGCGAGCTCGGCCAGGATTCGCCCGAGCCGAAGGGCGTCCTCGCAGAGCGCGGGCCGCATCCAGTCGTCGCCCGCGGTCGCCGTGTACCCCTCGTTAAACACGAGATAAACCACCTCGAGCGCTGAGAAACGGTGTCAGGCACCGTTCCTCTCTCGGCGGTGTACGTAGAACCGGTCAGGTCGCCATCCTCCAGACCACGCTAACTACCTAGAGCACCCAGACCGCGCC
>DAIDHE010000406.1 GCA_027459775.1 Planctomycetales bacterium
AGCATTTCTTTGTAAGCGCTGGCCAAGGCGTCGACCTCGACGCCCGCCGCGGCCGCGTTCTTGCTAATATTGCCGGCATTCTTGCCGCCGCCCCGCTTGCCCCCCGCGGGCGAGGTCGCCGTGATCGTGGCCAGCGCCCGCGCCGCCTCGACGCGGACCGGGGCGTCGGGATCCTTCATCAGTTTGATCAACGCCGCCGTCGCCCCGCGAACCGTCTCCGCCCCCGCTTGCACCCGCACCGAATACGACGCGATCAACCCCAGCGACCGGGCCGCCGCCGCGCGGACCTTGGGGTCGGAATCGGTCAGAGTTTCGATCAGGGGCGGCATCGACTCTTTCCCTCGCGCCAGCCCGATCTCGGTCACTTCTTGCACGGCCGCCAACCGGCTTGATGGATCGCCCCCATGAAGCCCGCGCGCGGCCGCCCCGAGCGGATTCCGCGTATCCATGACCACGCGGTACGCCCAGAACACAAGCGCGGAGCAGACGGTGAGCATGACCAGCGAGCGTAGGCCCGTCGAACGCGGCCCCCCCTTCTTCGAGATGGTCTGGGCCGGTTTGCCTTGTGATTCGTCCATTCTCTCTTCGCCGCTCTTCATGACCGCCGCGCTCCTCGACTGGAACCCATGGATGACGCTGGATGACGAGTTTTCTAGTCTATCCCGCCGCGCCGTCCGTCGATACGGCGCACAGGAGGACGAGCCGAATTTGACCTTCACGAGAGGGTTTATCCCGGTCACTTGCAGACATTCCTTGGTAGAGCGCGGAACGCCTGTTCGAGGAAGAGGGGAAAGGGAGCCGCGAGGCGCACGCAAGCGCAACCCGATCCCGGCGTTCGAGTTGTTCTCGGTTGGCTGGCGGAACGAGCCCCTGGGTCGCGGCTCAGCGGCGCAGTTTTCCGGCCAACTCGGCGACGTGGCGCCCCTGGAATCGGGCGATGGCCAGTTCGTTGGCGGTCGGCGTTCGCTCGCCTCGCGGACCGGCGATCGTCGTGGCGCCGTAAGGCGTCCCGCCCGAAATCTCGTCGAGATTGAGCAGCCCCGGGGCCGAATAGGGAACCCCGGCGACCACCATCCCTTGATGATAAAAGAATGTATGCATGTGTACAATGGTCGTTTCCTGGCCGCCGTGCTGACTGGCGGTCGAGGCGAAGGCGCTGCCGAGCTTGCCGATCAAGGCGCCCTTCGCCCAGAGCCCGCCGGTCGCGTCGAGGAAGGCTTGCATCGAGGCCGTGGCGGCGCCAAACCGCGTCGGCGAGCCCAGGATGATGGCGTCGGCGTCGGCGAGCGCGTGGGGGTCGGCGATGGGGACGTGGGCGAACGCTTTCTTGGCCTCGACCGCTCCCATCTTCTCGAGGACGTCCTGGGGAAGAATCTCGGCGACCTGCGCGAGCAAGACCTCCGTGTCTGGCACCTCGCGCGCGCCCGCCGCGACGGCCTCGGCCAGTTGATAAACGTGGGTGTACAAGCTGTGGAAAACGATGTGAACCTTGATCGGCATTCGAATCCTCCTCGGTAAAGGGACGCCTCGAGCCCAAGAACGCTTAGGTCACGACAGTCAAGCTCTAAACCACATATTCCACGAACAACCTCACTTCTCGTTCTGAGTCGCCCGTTCGAGTCGATCGAGCAGCTCGCTTAGAAGCCGCAGCTCTCCGGGGGTCAGGGCGCCGAAGATTCTGTGATTGAGGGCGAACTGGCAGGGCTGGGCCTCGGCCAGGATTTCGCGGCCGGCCTCGGTCAGGTAGAGCCGGTTGGCGCGGCGGTCGTCGGGGTCGGGGCGGCGATCGACCCAGCCGGCCGTGCCGACCCGGTCGATGAGCCCGACGACGTTCCCCTTGGTCACGAGCAGTCGCTCGGCCAGCTCTTGCTGGGTGATCCCCTCCCCATGCGCGAGCGTCGCGAGCACGTCGAACTGGGCCAGCGACAATCCGTGCGCCCCCAGAACCTCGGCCATCCGCCGCTCGAGCCGGTTGTGAAAGCGGAGCATGGCAATGCCCACCTTGACCTCCCAGCCGCGGGGATCCTCGTTCAAAACCGGCAGCGAAGAACGCTTGGAATCTCGGATCGAGCCCATATGGTTTAGTTCTATACCACTGACCGGATCGAGTCAAGCCTGTTCCGGGGATTTGACGCGGGGGAGGATCAGGCTCACGGCGAGGGCGGTCACGACGACGGACGTGGCGCCCACGGTTGCGAAATAGGGCCAGGCCAGGGGCGTGGCGAATTTGGCGAAGGTGACGGCGGCCGCTCCGGCGGCGACCCCCACGAGCGCGGCCCCCTGGCCGACGCGGCGAGCGAACAGGCCGAGCAGGAAGACTCCCAGGAGGATCCCCGAGACGAACGACGCGACCGTGAGGGCGCTCACGACGACGTTTTCGTCGAGTCGCCGCGCGTACGAGGCGACCACGGCCAGGACCAATCCCCACGCCGCGACGGCCCCCCGCGAGACGATCATGAGCTGCTTCTCATCGGCCCTGGGGAAGAGCGGCCGATAGAGGTCGTTGACGATGGTGGCCGACGCCGAATTGAGCGAGCCCGCCAGGGTGCCCATCGCGGCCGAGAAGATCGCGGCCACCAGAACCCCCATCATTCCTCGCGGCAAATAGTGAACGATGAAATACGTGAAGACCTCGTCAGATCCGAACGATGCCGCCGGCGGGATCGCGCGATAAAAGACCCAGAGGCTGGCGCCGATGAAGAGAAACAGAGCGAACTGGGCGAGCACCACGAACCCGCTGGCCACCAGGGCAAACGCCGCCTGGCGCTGGGAACGGGCCGCGAGATAGCGCTGAACCATCATCTGGTCGACCCCGTGGGTCGCCGTATTCAGGACCATCCCCCCCACCAGGCCCGCCCAGAACGTGAATGGCCGAGTGAGGTCGAAACGAAAATCCAGCAGATGGAATTTCCCGCCCGCGTGGGCGGTTTCGATCAGGCTGGGCCAGCCGCCGGGGAGTTTGTGGGCCAGGATGAACAGGGCCGCGCAGGCGCCCAGGATGTAGACGCAGAACTGGACGACGTCGGTCCAGACGACGGCTTTCATTCCGCCCAGGAAGGTGTAGACGACGGTGGCCGTGGCGACGACCGCGATGGCGGCGGTTGTGGACCAGCCGGTGAGATGTTCGAGGACGGTGGC
>DAIDHE010000415.1 GCA_027459775.1 Planctomycetales bacterium
GAACTCGAACCGCGCCGCCCAGTTGGGGAAGAAGCAGAGGAAGAAGGCGTGGAAGAACTCCTTGATCAGAACCTTGAGGCGCTGGTCGTGATCGGGTGCGTCGGCCTGCGGCATGATCGACACCCCGTGGCGCCAGACCCCGAAGTCCGGGACCGGCGAACAACCCCCGCCAGCCCTTCAGGAGCGAGACGACACGCCATATTACCAAGAAGCTCGGTTCCGAATCGGTTGGATTCTCCGCGTGTGATCGTCATCTCCCTCGATCACAAAGCACGCGGGCGCGCACAGGGCCGCCCCCGGCATTTCGCAATCCCGCCCCGTCCGACCCCGCTCTCAACGAAATCGGTGGATTGCGTCGGCAAAGTAAACTAGGTAAACTGAGAAAGCTGTAGCTGCTGGTTTGCCTGGACCCTGCTCGAGGTGCTGGAGAATGCGCCCGCGCGTTTTTATTGGCTCCGCGTCGTCGGAGGATCGGATGCGGACGACGATGGCACTGGCCCATCGTCTGCAAAAAGACGCCGGGGTCATTCCCAGGGTGTGGACCTATGTGTTCCCGCCGACCGAGAGCACGCTGAGCTCACTCATAACCATGTCTCGGGAGATGGATTTCGCGGTCTTCGTTCTTGGACCCGATGATCTGGTGTTGAAACGACCGACCAGCAACCCCCAGGGCAAAGGCGTGGCCGTCGAGGGCGAGATCTGGACCACCCGCGACAACGTGATCTTCGAGATGGGGCTCTTGATCGGCACGCTTGGAAAGGAGCGCTGTTTCGCCGTCCTGCCGGACACTCCGCGGACCGGCGAATCGGACAATCAGCGAAGGCTTCATTTGCTCACGGACTATCTGGGCACCAACTATTGCACCTATATTGCCTCGAAAGAGCCTGGCCTGGATCCCCTCGACACCGTCTTCGCCGCCTGTCAGGAGATCGGCGGACAGATTGCGAAGCTGGGGTCCAAGGCCATCAACGCGTTCCAGGCGCTTTTTGGCTTCAAACAGGAAGCCATCGTGGTCTACCCCCACATCACTGCCGAGACGAATGGGATCATCACCAACGTGCACCGGGGCGGTTCCTCGGATCAAGAACCGCATCGCTGGCATGTGGGCCCGCGCGACGAGGCGCGGCACGAGGTCGCGCACTTCGACGATCTACGCGCGGTCAATGCGATCGCGGAGCTGTGCGGCGGGATGAGGGTGAACGTCATCGCGACCATGGACGGCATGGAACAGCCCGAGATTCAATCGCTCAACCGGATGTCGTTCTCGATCGGCCTTCTGAACGGATTCACGATCCAGGCGTTCGAGATCATCGCGTGCGACAGCGAGAATCGCATCCGCCTGCGTCATGAGGAGGCCGTCGCCCAGGAGGGCGCGCACGGCGTCACGACCACGCGAACGAACTCGCTCATCGACTTCAATGGCCAGACTTATCCCCTGGGCGTCCCGCACGGACTCTCGACGGCCGGCCGATCCGCGTGTCCCGACGGCGATTCCGATACGCAAGACCCTGCATGTTCCACGACGGCCCCCGCGACATCGACGGGCGGCGAAGAGTACAACGCGAATTTCGCGATCATCGTGCGGATGTTCCTGCGCAGGGGAGGCGAGCCGACCTTGCGATTTGTTTGCGGCGGCTGCCAGGCGCCGGGGACGGCCGTGGCGGGCGTCTATCTCAAGAACCACTGGCGCGAGCTGCTCAATTACTACGAGCACTTCAGCAAGGATCTCGAGGAAGACAATCTCGCCGTTGTCCTGCAATTCTGGGGTCGAAAGGCCGAATCCGCGCGGCCGGAAGTGATCCGCCTCGCCTTCTTCAAGGCGAGCCACACCGAGTTTTACCAGTACGACCGCAAGGAAAAATGCTGGAAGCGCGAGGATCTCGCGAGCCACACGCTCCCTCCGCCGGTGAAACCTTCCGGCGACCAGCGCGCGCAAGAACAACCCCCGTCGCCGCTGCTCGCGAGCGATCCCGACGCGACAAAACCCTCGACCGCGGGCAAGCGTTCCAAGCGGGGCAAGAACGCTCGCGAGCGCTGATTCGCCCCCGCTTCCTCCACCAGCATGCCGGCTCACTCGGATGTCGATACCGAGGATTCCTCCCGTCGCTCGGCCTGGCGCAGCTTGACCTGGATCGGTCGGCCGAGATCCGATGGCTCGAGCCGGATCTGGAACGGGCCGCCCGCGCGAATCTGTCTCGGGTCGCGCGCCAGACCGTCCACGATCACCTCGCTGATCTCGAGATCGCCCGGCTTCACGAAGTCGGGCAGCACGTTCAAGGCCGGAACCTGACAGCGCGTGCCGAGGTGAAAGTTCATCACGAACGTCGAGTATTCCCGATTCTTGTGCGGCAAGTACGATCGCTGGTAGACCTGCGCCAGGAAGTTGAGCTCGAATGCGTGGTAGCCGGAGATCGAGTGCCCTCGCTTGTCACCGTAATGGCCCTCGATGATCGGCGTGCCGTCGGCCGTCACCCGGAAAAAGATGCCGGACCGATCGCGATCGAGGGAAAAGAGGCTCCAGAATGCCGTCATCTCGCGAGAAAGAGACAAATAAGTGTCACGTTTATCGACGCGATTAGCATCATCGCGCAGGTGTCCGTAGCGGGGGTCCAGCTCATCGCAAGGCTCTGGGGCAAAGCCAAGCAGACCTTTGTGAGCGAGGTCGAAGATTCGCTCGCGGCCCGGATCGCCGAGCTTCGAGCGCGAGGGAAGACGGCGGATCAGATCCTCGAGGCGCTGGCCACATTCCAGGAAACCCTCGACGTCGAGATCGACATCGACTCCTTTTTCCTGCCGGCCGGCGACCCGCGGCGGCTTGAGCTCGGCGATTATGCGGTCATCATCATGTCGGCCAATTACACAAGCGTGCGGCTGCGGCATTTCCCCCCGCCATACGACATGCGAACGACTCCGGCCGTGCGGCTGTTTGCTGAGGCGATGGAAAACCCCCGGATCATCAAGGGAGCGCTCTGCCACGGCCTCTGGATCTTGACGCCGCGCCCCGACCTGCTGGCGGGCCGCAAGGTCATCTGCCACGAGGTCGTCGCCGCCGAGGTCGTGAACGCCGGGGCCCAGATCGTGAGCGACCCGTCGGGCGTCGTGGTCGACGGCGATCTGGTGACCGGCAAGACCTACAAGGAAGCCGCCGGACTCGCCATGGCGATCAAGCATTTGATCTTGGCTGTTCGAGCCGCCGCGAGCCCGCGGTGACGCACGTTCGAAAGGATCAGGCACGGTCAGAGGACACGACTTGACCGGGTCACTGCTTGACCGATCCCTTGGCGATGAGCATGATGCTCGAGATGCGGGGATCGCGCGGGCGAATCGAGACCCTCGAGAGCCGCCCGCCATCCGGCTTCACCCCTCTTCCACGAGCCAGCGTGATCCGCCATGAGTGACCTGCAGGTCGCGATCGTGCACGACAATGAACCCGGAGACGCCCAGTGGAGCGCCCGGTTGGCCGGCGCGCTGGCGCACGATTTTTCGAATCGTCCGCTCCTGGAAGAGCAGCCCACGATCCGGCTGGTCGCCGGGTTCGCGGCGATGCCGCTTCCAGACGAGCTCGGAGCGCTCGCGCCGGTGCTCGTGGTCTTGCCGTCCAAGGCACGGGGGTTCACGGCGGCGGAGCGCGAGCGGATCATGACCTTTCGCGAGTCGCAGACGCCGGGCGACGACCGCATCATCCCCGTGCCGAACGAGCAGGCGCGAACGGGCCAGCCCCCCGAGCCGCTGGGCGACGTGGTGGCGCAGGGCGTGATCGACCCCCAGGACGCGGCGGACGTCGCGGTCTTCGCGACCGCCGTTCTCAACAAGCTCTGCCTGCGCGTCGCCGGCCAGAAGCGCTCGGTGTTCGTCTCGTATCGAACGCTGCACGGACGGCCCTGGGCCGAACGCGTCGCGGCGGGCCTGGAAACGCGCGGGTACAAGGTCTGGCGCGACGAGAACGCCGATCGCGACGGCCAGAAACTCATCCAGCCGGGCTCGGTCGCGCAGCAGACGATCGAGCAGGCGATCCGCGAGCACGGGTTCGTGCTCGTGGTCGATGCGCTGGGCACGCACCTTTCGAAATGGGTCGACGAAGAGATTCAGTGCGCCCTCAAGTATTCGCTGCCGATCCTTCCGCTGGTCATCGAGGACGACATCGGCGCGGCGCCGTCCGACATTCCCAAACCCCCCAAGAAAGGCGGGCGATTCCGCGCGCTGAGCGACGAGCAGGTCGAAGTCCGGATCACCGACACAGATCAACAGGCAGTCACGGATCGATACAACGCGCTCGACGCGGCGGTGTTCGATAAGCTCGAGCGTGCGATGTCGGATCGGTTGCTCGAGCTGCTCCGCACGCGCCGGCGTCTGATCCACGCGGCGCGCGAGCAGTTCAAGGGCTTCCAGTTTCGCTGGTCGCCGGTGGTCGAGGAGCAGCTTCTTTTTGGCGCGGTCCGCGATTGCGATTCCGACGCGACGCCCGGGCTGGCGCTGCGGTTTCTGGTGCAATGTGTTCCATACGGCTCTCTGATGGACGCGACCATCGCCAACCTCGCCTCGCTTTTCGCCCATCAGCGAGCGCCTCATCAGTATTGCTTGCTCGTCCATCAGACGGGCGTATCACCCTCGGAGAAGCGGAGGCTTCTCAGGCAGTCGGGGGGGCACGTGCTTGTGATGCAGCCCGATGAGCTGCCGTGTATCCCCGCCGCCCTCTCCATACCCGCGACGCCAAGACCATGACAACGAAACCAGGCTTGAAAATCGGCCTCTCGGGCGCGGTTCCGGAACCGGAGGTGCTCCGGGATCATGGGGCAAGCAGCGCCGATATCCATCTGACCGTGCGGCGGTTGGTCGAGCGCGCGCTGGCCCAGGGCGACCGGATCGTCTATGGGAGCCATCCGACGTTCACGCCGATCATCGAGGAAGTCGCCAGCCGGCGGTTTCGGCCCGACCTGGATCCTCGCGTGATGATGTTCGTGGCCGTGCGGTATTTTTCTCCCATCGATTGGGAGGATTACTACCAGCGGCACGCTCGCCATGCCCACGTCGTGCCGATCGGCGACTTTGGTACGTCCGAGGACGAGGCCTTGCGCGCGCTGCGGGATGCGATGGTCGCGGAGTTCGACGCCATGATCTGCATCGGCGGCAAGCTCCATCGCGACGAACGGAACGCGAAGCCCGGCGTCCTCGAGGAGTACGAGCGGGCCGTCAAGCGCTCGCCGCCGATTCCGATTTACCTGCTGGGCGGCTTTGGCGGCTGCACGCGCGAGATTTACGAGCACAGGCAACCCGAGCGGGTCTCGAACGGACTCGACGCCGAGGAGATCCGCCGGCTCGGCGAGACGTCTCAGGTCTGGGACGCGGTCGAGCTGGTCTTCAAGGGGCTGGACAAGATCCGCAAGGCGTAAACCCAGGGCCATGGCCTCTCACCCTGTTGGGGTGAAGACGAATCCACCGTGCCAGCGCCCCGTATTCAGTCCGAAGGACTGAGAGTTTATAGCCCTGAGACGGCCAGGTCGCGATGACCTCGTGAATGCCCTTTTCTCTTGGTATCGCACCCTGTAAGGCCGCGACCCGGCAGCCCCGTTCGGACGAGATGCGGCCAAGCCGCGTTGGGGAATCGTCGAGCTCTCCTCCTCACGCGGAGGAGGGTGCTGGCTCTGCTCTCAGAGGGATCCCGTAAGGTTCGATTGATCATGATGTTCGTCCTTGGATCCGTTCATTCCCGAGGGATCGTGCTCGTCAGTCGGGGATGCGGATGCTCCCGTCGTCGGCGATGGGGAAGAAGGGATTCCAGGCGACCTCGGATTGGCGAAGATCACGCGGTGGTGAGATGGGCGGCGTCAGGGCTTTTGGTCGGCGCGGGCAAGGGCGCCGTGGGATCGGAGCCGCATCGCGATGGCGCGGTCGATTCGGCCCAGGCTGGTCTCGGTCGCGCCTTGCTCTCGGGCCAGGATTCGGCCCTCGCGGTCGAGCAGGATCATGGTGGGATAAAACTGGACCTGGAGCGCCTTTTGCACGGGGCATTTGCCGTCCCGGCTCGTGACCAGGACGGGATACTTGATACCCAGCTCGCGCGCGGCCCGGGCGGCCGTCGCCCTGCGTTCGGCCGGGTTCGCCCCCATCTCGCAAGCGACGCCGACGACCTGGATGTACTGAGGGCCGAGCTTGGTCTGGATCTCGACCAGATGCGGGATCGAGCTTCGACAGGGTTCGCACCAGCTTCCCCAGAAGTCGAGCAAGATCATGTCGGCGCTCAGGTTTTCGAGCGAGACCGTCTTGCCGTCGAGGCCGGGGAGCTTGAGCTCGAGCACGCGGCGCTCGGAGAGATCGAAACGACAGGCGGTCTGGGTGGCGGAGTTGTCCGCGGTTGGCCGGGCGCTTGCGAAGAGCCGCTCGACGAGCGACCGGCTGGGCTGGGCTGGCGTGGCGGGGGGCGTGGCGAGCTGGCCGCTCCTGGGATCGATGGGGCGCGAGCCGGCCATTCGAGCCAGGGCCGCCGTGTTGACGGGGTTGGGCGTGGTCGTGAGCGAGGCCCGGGCGACTCCCTCGTCCACGGGCACCTCGCCGCGGGCGAGCATCACCTCGCCCCAGGTGGGGCGACCGATCGGCTGGGCGGCGGACTCACGCGCGCCGCCGCTGTCGGTGGATGGATCAGGCGCGGTCGCGGGGTCCGAGGACCGAGCGGGCGCCTGAGACTTCACGGGTCGGGGCGATCGCGACGCGGGCCGGGGGCGAGCCGCGACCGGGGGGTCGGCGATCACGATCGTGTCGGCGGAGTCGGTGATGTTGTGGTCGCGCTTGGGCAAGACGCCGTCGGGGATCGGCCGGGGCTCTTCGGGCCAGGGCTCGACCGCCTGAGCATTCGATTCGCGCTCGAGGGCTCGGTCGCGAAAGGCGAGCCGTTCGGCGACGGGGGGCTGAGCCCGCGAGGTCTGGGGCTCCTGGACCTCGAGCGCGGGCGGGAGCGGGTTGGGGCCTTCGTCGTCGGTCTCGAGAGCGGGTTTCTCGTGGGGGGTGGTCGGGCTCAGGAGGGGCTCGACGGGCTCAGCCGCTTGTTGGGCGCGTTTCTGGCGTGCGCGGCGGGCCAGGGCGTCGCGGCGGCTCCAGCTCGCGCGGACGGAGCCGTCGCCTTCTTGTGAGCTGCGATCGGTCGAGGCCTCGGCGGCCGGGGGCAGATCCTCTTCGTTCGCCGGGGTCTCGCGGCCGGCCGCGCGTTCGTCGGCGGCGGGTTCGCTCTCGTCCTCGACGCGCGAGATCGGCTCGACCCGCGGCCGGGCCGGCCGGATCGGGCTCGCCTTATCGTCGCCAGGCGGGGCCAGAGTGATCCGCACGCCGGTCCGAGGAGCGTTCGCCCGCGCCCGGCCGGAGAGGATCATGTCGGCGTCGCGCTGTTCGGCGATGAGGGTGTAGTCCTTGCCCTCGCGGAGCTCGTGCAAGGTGAACGCCCCCGAACGATCGGTGGTCGTCGAGCGGACCTTGCCACCGGGTTCGCCGGCGATCGCGAGCCGCACCCGCACGCCGGGGGCGGGTCGACCTTCCTCGTCATAAACGCGACCCGAGATCCGCGCCCCTGTGCGATCGGAGGCGTCGGGGGGCTCGACCGAGGCCGCCAGCGACGCGCCCGGCTCGCCCGAGACGACTCGAACCGGTTTGTCGCCGATCGAAACGTCGGTGTGCACACCGCCGGGGTTGGCATTCCAGCGCGGGCCGCCCGTTTGGGTGCAGCCCGAACAGACCACCACCGCCGCCAGGAGGCGATGACTCATCGTGGGTACGCGCATGGCGCGAAGACCTCCTCCTGATCGACATGTTGCGGCGTGACTCGCCCGGGCGCGGATCGCCCTTCGATCGATCGTCCTGATCGATCACGCATCGCCGAGATGCTCATCAAGTCGCCCAATCGCCGCCGGCGCGCTCCGACAGGCCAAGAGCGCCGCATCGGTGGTTATCGGCAGCCGCGATCCGCCCCTTGACCCAAACCGCGAAAAATCGTGGCGCCGAATCAGAATCACGGCCGTGATCGCCCACCCGGCCCTCAATTCCACCGAGCCAGCTCGCGCCAGACGCCCTCGAGCACGCGCTCGATCTCGCTGGCTCGAGCCCTGGGAGGGACCAAGCGAAGTGCCTCTTCCAGGGACTCAGCCCCCTCGGATAAAAGCCCCAACCGCGCACACAAGATGCCCAGGTCGCGCAGTTCCCCCCAATTGTCAGGATCGAGTGCGACCAGGCGTCGTTGGACGAGGAGGAGTGAAGCGAGGTCGTCTTCGTTGGTGAAGATGGCCTTGAGGTTGCGGAGCATGCGGGTGATGACAGTTCCGGCTGGGCAGGGCGCGGTCATTTCGGGTGCGAGGACGATGGGTCGCTGGGCGAGGATGGAGAGCCGTTGCTGGCAGTGGTCGAGGTCGAGAATCGCGCCTGAGTGGAAGGCGTCGATGAACCAGGTCGCGCCCTTGTCCTGAATGCGGAGCATGAAGTGCATGGGGAGATTCGCGCCTTCGAGGTCGAGCCCGAGCCGGCGGCCGACGGCCCGGTAGACGACGGCGAGACTGATGGGGATGCCCAGCCCGCGGTCGAGGACTTCGTTCAAGAAGCTGTTGCGGGGGTCGTTGTATTCGTCGACGTTGCCCTGGAAGTCCTCTTCGACGTAGAGCACCCAGTTGATCTGCGCCAGGATATCGCGCAGGCTCGCGGAGGGCCGGCAGCGATCGCGGACGCGATCGGCGAGGGCGTCGATGCGGTCGAGGTACAGGTCGACGTCGAGGTCGGGGTAGGAGTCGGCGGCGATCTCGAGCGCCACGCGGGTGATCGAGACCTCGGCATGGCCGGCGATGAGCCGCTCGAATTCCGGACTGACGGGCACGCGCGGTTGCACGTGGTGGGTCTCCAGGTTTACGTATTCCACGGCGATGAGCCGAGGCCGGGCTCGGCCCTATGGAGTCATCGAGCGCCGGCCCGATCTGGCGTCACCCGCCGGGTTGAGGAACGACCGCTTCAAGGCCGCTCGCCATCTCGCTCACTCTATAGTGGATGGGCTCCGGTTCCAAGCCGGTTCGCGCCCAGACCGGGCGAGCCCACCGGACGGCGACTCCTGGGATCGCTGAATCGCGAGCGGATAGGCGCTCGATTTCGCCGGCCGCGCCGGGTAAGTTAAGACATCGGCGAGGTCGTGGTCCGCCTCGCTCTTCGAGATTGGCCGAACCTGGATGCGAGAGGAGCCCGCCGTGCGGCGAATGCTGGTGAGTTTTTTCGTGGTCTGCGCCCTGGCCGTCTCGGCCTCCCCCGCCCCGGCGGACGACCCCCTGCTGACCGTCGCCGAACGAAGCGGCTACAAGGCGACCGCCCGTTACGAAGACGTCGCCGCCTGGTGCCGCGAATTCGCCAGGGTCTGCCCGAACGCGCGCCTGGCCGAGCTGGCGGTCTCGTCCGAGGGGCGCTCGATCCCGCTTCTGATCGTCGCCGATCCGCCCGTGAAGACCGCCCAGGAGGCGAAGAGCTCGGGCAAGCTCGTGGTCCTCGCGATCGCCGACATCCACGCGGGCGAGGTCTGCGGCAAGGAAGCCCTGCCGATGCTGCTCCGCGACGAGTTTCGCGGCGCGCACCCGCCCTTGCTCAAGGATCTGATCCTCGCGGTCGCCCCGATCTACAACCCCGACGGCAATGAAAAGGTCTCGAAGACGAATCGCCCCGGCCAGGTCGGGCCCGACGACGGGATGGGCCAGCGCGCGAACGGGCGCGGACTCGACCTCAATCGCGATTTCATCAAGCTCGAAGCGCCCGAGACCCGGGGCCTCGTCCGCTTTTTGAACGAGTGGAATCCACATGTGTTCATTGATACGCACACGACCAACGGCTCGCACCACCGCTACACGGTCACCTACGAGGGGCCAAAGAGCCCCGCCGGCGACCCCAGGATCGTCGAGTTCATGCGCACGACGTTCTTCCCGCAACTGGGGGCCGCGTTCGAGAAGGAGACCGGGCTCAAGGCGTTTTATTACGGCAATTTCAGCCGCGACCACGCGACCTGGAGCACGTACCCGGCCGAGGCTCGGTATGGGACGACGTACTTCGGCCTGCGGAACCGGCTGGCGGTGCTTTCCGAGGCGTATTCGTACGCCCCATACAAGACGCGGGTGCTGGCCACGCGCGACTTTGTGAAGGAATGCCTCAAGCTCACGGTCGCCCACAAGGCCGAGATCGTGGAGCTCTTGGCGTCCACGGGCACGGGATCGGCCGCGCCCCGCCGCGCGGCCGCGGGACCGCCTGTCGAGGTCGGCTTGCGCTCGAAAATGGTCGCCGCGCCGGGCAAGGCGATCGTGCTGGGCTATGTCGAAAACGAGGTGAATGGCCGCCGCGTGCGAACCGACGAGCCCAAGGATTACACGGTCCAGTTGCTCAACCAGTTCGAGACGACGCTGACTCGCGAGCGCCCGTTTGCCTATCTGATCCCGGCGGGATTCTCGCTGGCGGTCGACGCGGTCAAACGGCACGGGCTGGCCGTCGACGAGCTCCGCGAGGACGTGGTGCTCGAGGTCGAGGTTGACAAGATCGACGCGATCGAGCACGGCCGCCGGTTCGAGGGTCACCAGCCGACCACGCTCAAGACGACGGCGCGGAAGGAATCGCGAATGATCAAGGCGGGCACGCTCATGGTGCGGGCGGCCCAGTCGACGGGGAGGCTGGCGTCGTACCTTCTGGAGCCGATGTCCGAGGACGGGCTGGCGACATGGAACTTCTTTGATCAGGGGTTCAAGGTCGGCGGCGATTACCCGGTCGTGCGGCTGCTCGCGCCCGTGCAGCTCTTGACGACGGCGGCCGACGTCCTGCCCGAGGACCGGCAACCGCCTCGGGCGATCACGTTCGCGATGGCCGCCGGCGGCCGGGGCCGGGGCTTCCGCGGCATGAGGACCAACTGGCTCGACGGCGGCCACTGGCTCGCCGAGAGCGGCGGCCGGCTCGTCAAGATCGAGGCCGCCACCGGGAAATCGGAGCCGTTCTTCGACCCCCGCCCGGTCGCCGCGGCGATCGCCAAGATCCCGGGGCTCGACCTCGAGGCGGCCCGCGAAATCGCCGGCGGGACCACCTTTGAGATGGACCCGGCCAAGCAAGCGTTCTTGTTCGAGCACGATCAGGATCTGTTTTACGCGACCTTTGACGGCAAGCAGGCGCTTCGGCTGACGAACCACCCCGGCCCCGAGCAGTGGCCGCAATTCAGCCCCGACGGCAAGAAGGTCGCCTACGTGAGGAACTTTGACCTCTACACGGTCGACGTCGCGACCCACGCCGAGCACCGGCTGACCACCGGCGGCCGCGACGAATTGCGCCACGGCCACGCCGACTGGGTCTACTTCGAGGAAATCTTCAACCGCCGCTGGCCGGCTTTCTGGTGGAGTCCCGATTCGAAAAGGTTGGCCTTCCTCGAATTCGACGCCTCGGGCGTTCCCCTGCACACCGTCCTCGACGACACCGCCACGCCGCGCAAGGTCGAGCAGACCCGCTACCCCCGTTCGGGCGAGGCCAATCCCAGGGTCCGGCTGGGGATCGTCCCCGCGGCCGGCGGACCCATCGCATGGGCCGACCTGGCGGGATACACCCCCGATTCGTTCCTGATCAGCGAGGTCGGCTGGTTCGCCGACTCGGCGGCCGCCTACTGCTATGCCCAGGACCGCACCCAGACCTGGCTCGACCTGCTCTCGATCACGCCCGAGGAAGACAAGGCCCCCGTCACCCGGCTGTTCCGCGACGCGACCAAGGCCTGGATCGAAAGCAACGGCCCGATCCATCCCTACAAGGGAGGCGGGTTCCTCTGGCTCTCCGAGCGCGATGGCTATAAACATATCTATGAATACGCCGCGGACGGCAAGCTGAAGGGCCAGCTCACCTCGGGGCCTTTTGAGGTCCGCGCGATCGACCGGGTCGAGCCCGAGAGCGGCTGGATCTATTTCACGGCGACCAGGGACGACCCGGCGGGCGTGAATTTCTACCGCATGAAGCCGGGCGGGCCGATCGAGCGGCTGACTCCCGAGGGGGGTACGCACTCGGCCTCGATCAGCCCCGACGGCGCGCTGTTCGTCGACAACTGGTCAGACGTGGCGACGCCGGCGCGGAAGAATCTGCGCGGGGGCGACGGCCGGCTCGTGCGGGTGCTCGACTCGAACCCCTCGCACGAGCTCAAGCGGCTCAAATTCGGACCCCGCGAGCGGATCAAGATCCCGGCCAAGGACGGATTCCCGCTCGAGGCCGAGCTGATCTTGCCGCCCGACCTCGACCCCACGAAGAAGCACCCGGTCTGGTTCATGACCTACGCCGGCCCCCACGCGCCGACGGTCTCGGACTCGTGGAACGGCGGGCGGATGTGGGACCACGCCCTGGCCCACGAGGGCTTCGTCGTCTTTCGCATGGACCCCCGAGGCGCCAGCGGCAAGGGAGCCGTCTCGGCCTGGACCGGCTACAAGACGCTGGGCGTTCACGAGCTCGAGGACATCACCGCCGCGATCGAGTGGCTCAAG
>DAIDHE010000416.1 GCA_027459775.1 Planctomycetales bacterium
TCGCGTTCGGCCTGGGCCAGGTAGGGCAGGACGGGGTCGATGGCGTCCTCGCCGAGTCGATTGACGAGGTCAGCGCGTTCGTCGTGCGACATCAGATGGAGCAGTTCGGCGGCCTCTTTCGGGGGCATGGACTCGACCAGGCGCGACTGGCGGTCGGTGTCGAGGTACGAGAGCACGTCGGCGCGGCCGCGGGCGGGGAGCAGACGGAAGAGGGCGTCGCCGTCGTCGGTGTCGAGATCCTCGATCAATTCGGCGACGCGGCCGGGGTGATACTCGGCGATGAAGTCGCGGAGGCCGGCGACCTCGCCGTCGCGGATGAGCTCGCGAACGTCCGGTACGATCAGCGGATGTCGCATGACGGCTCCCCCCTGATCCCCGGGCGATCCCATCCAGGGCCCGACCACGAAATGCACGCGCCCGCGCCGATCACGCGGCGATCGGCCTTGTTCGCCACGGGCGCTCGGTCCCGGTCGATACGAGCCGGGTCCGCTCTTTGTTCATCGTCGCCCCAGGACGTCCTTGCCCACATAAGGCCTGAGAACGTCCGGCACGTCGATGAATCCGTCGGCTCGCTGGTGATTCTCGAGCACCGCGATGATCGCCCGCGAGAGGGCCAGGGCCGTGCCGTTCAGGGTGTGGACCAGCCGGGTTCCCTTCTGACCGGCCGGTCGATAGCGAATATTGATCCGCCGCGCTTGATAGTCGGTGCAGTCGGAGGTGCTCGTCACCTCGCCGTATTCACCGGCCGCGCCCCGGCCTGGCATCCACGCCTCGAGGTCGAACTTGCGATACGCCGGCCCGCCCAGATCGCCCGAGCAAATATCGAGCACCCGGTACGGAACGCCGAGCGCCTGGAACAACTCCTCTTCGATCGCCAGCATGAGCGCGTGCATTTCGCCCGAGGTTTCGGGGGTGGTGAACGCGAACATCTCGACCTTGGTGAACTGGTGGACGCGGTAGAGGCCGCGGCTGGCGCGCCCGGCCGCGCCGGCCTCGGTTCGGAAGCAGTGCGAGAGTCCGACGTATTTCAGGGGCAAGGCGGACTCATCGAGCAGGGTGTCGGCGAGCATTCCGCCGAGCGTGATCTCGGCCGTCCCGACCAGCGACAGGTCGGTGTTTTCGATCGAATACACCTGGGTTTCCACGCCGCGGGGTGTGAAGCCGATCCCCTCGAGAATGCTGTTTCGCGCCAGGTCGGGGGTGATGACCGGGGTGAAGCCTGCGGCGATCAGCCGGTTCATGGCGAATTGCTGGAGCGCCAGGTCGAGCAGGACGGCGTCGTTTTTGAGGAAATAAAAGCCGGTCCCGCTGACCTTGCCGCCGGTCTCGAAGTCGATCAGGTCGAGGGTCTTGCCGATCTCGACATGGTCGCGGACGGGAAAGTCGAAGGCGCGCGGGACGCCGACTGTGCGGATTTCCTTGCTGTCGTCCTCGGTCTGACCGATCGGCGCGTCGGGGTGGGTCAGGTTGGGGATGCGTCGGAGCCGGTCGTGGATGCCGGCGTCGAGCTTGCGGAGCTGGTCTTCGAGCGCGGCGGCGGCGGCCTTGAGCTGTTTACCTTCCTCGACGAGCAGCCCGCGCTTGACGGGGTCGCGCTCCTTGCCCGTCGCCTGGGCGACCTCGTTTTGCCGCCGCCTGGTCTCCTCGACGCGATGGAACGCGGCCTTGCGCTCGGCCTCGAGTGCGACCGCGCGGTCGAGATCCTCGATCACGGCGGCGGGGACGTTGCGATCGCGGCAGTTTTGCTTGACCGCCTCGGCGTTGGCGACGACGTATTTCAGATCCAGCATGGCGAGATCATGGCCTCTGGGTCGATTCAGTTCGCAAGCTCGAGCAGCAACCGTGCGGCGGCCGTCACACCCTTGTGAAAGTCGGCGAGCGAGAATTTCTCGTTCGGTCCGTGGAGATTATCATCGTTGAGCCCCCAGCCCAAGAGCAGGGTGTCGACGGCGAGATGCTGCTTGATAAGCCCGACGACCGGAATCGAGCCCCCCTCGCGAATGAAGACCGGCCGTGCGCCGAATCCGAACTCGACAGCGCGGGCGGCGGCCTTCATGCCCGGGGTGTCGACGTTCACCAGCACCGCGGGCGCTCCATGATAAGTGATCAGCCGGCTCTGAACGCCGGGCGGGGTCGCGCGCTCGACGTGCTCGCGGACCAGCCGCTCGATCACCGCCGGATCCTGGTCGGGAACCAGCCGGAAGCTGAGCTTGGCCGCCGCGGTCCACGGCAAAACCGTCTTGGGCCCCGGCCCCGAATACCCCCCCCACAGACCGTGGACGTCGCACGTCGGCCGCGCCCCCTTGCGCTCGAGGGTCGTATAACCCTCTTCGCCCACCAGGGCCGGAACCTTGAGGTCGGCCTGGAAATCCTTTTCGGAAAACGGCAACTGGGCGAACTCCTT
>DAIDHE010000452.1 GCA_027459775.1 Planctomycetales bacterium
GCCTCGGCGTTGGCCTCGATCAGGCCGATGTCCGACGGCTCGGGCTCGATCGCGTAGACCACCCCCTGGCTGGCGAGCTGGGCGGCCTCGATCGCCACCGCCCCCGAACCCGCGCCCACGTCCCACACCACCGCCGTCGCCCGGATGTCGAGCTGCGCCAGCGCGATCGCCCGCACCTCGGCCTGGGTGATCAGTCCGCGCTTGGGAAGCGACTGCGCGAACGATTCCTCGGGATTGCCAAACATCCTCCGCCCGCCTTGCCGACCGCCGCGGTCGGGCCGGTTGGGCTTGCGGATCAGGATCACCACGTTCAGCCGGTGAAATTCGAGGCCCACCAGATCGGCGAGCTCGGCCTGGGTCACCCGTTCGTCCGGCGAGCCCAGGTTTTCGCAGACGAACGCTCGAAAATAATCGACGCCGCGGTCCAGAAGCTCACGAGCCAGCCGCCCGGGCGGGGTTTCGTCGCTCGAGAAGAGGCCGACCTTTTCGGCCGTCCGGATGCGGTCGACGATCGATTCGATCGGGCGCCCGGCCAGGCTGGTGAGATAGGCGTCTTCCCAGCTTTCCTTGACGCGGGCGAACGCGAGCTGCATCGAGCTGACGTGGGGGACGACCTCGAAGGCGTCCTTGCCGAGCCGCTCGCCGAGGTAGCGAACGACTCCGTAAAAGAGCGGGTCGCCGCCGGTGACCAGGACGGGCCGGCGATAGGCCAGGGCCGCCTTGACCTGGCGGGCGGCCGCCCCCATCTCGGGATCGAGCGGGGTCTTTTCGCCTGGGGCCGACTCGAGCAAGGGCAGGATCGACGGCGGCGCGAGCAAGTGATCGGCCGTCACGATCAATCGGCGCGCGGGCTCGGTCAGGCCGGCCAGGCCGTCGTCGCCGATCCCCACGATCACCAACTTGGCTCGCGCCTCGGACACCCGCCTCGGCCCTCGCGTCTGCTCCCCGGCTTCGTTCAACGGTCCGTCATTGTAAGGTTCCGGCGGTCGCGACGGAAGCCGAAGGGGAGGGAACCAGAGTCCTCGGTCCTCCGACCGAGGTGACGCTCACCCTCCGGGAAGGGAAGGGGACTGTTCGCACTTGCCTGCTCGCGGCTCGACCACGGGATCCCGTTCACCGACCGCGATGCCCGCCGGAATTCCAGAACGAGCCGTCGGTCATGTCTCCGTCAGGAGGGAGAGGATCCCCTCGCTTCCGCCACGATCCTCTCGTACTCATGGAGGGCGTCGAGTGCCTCTTGTTCGCTGACGTGCGGCTTCAACTCGTGGATTCGGTTCGCGCGATTCGAGAGATCGGCCGCGTCTCCCATTTCTCGGGACACGAAAAGGGCGGTGGCCAGCCTTTCAAGCTCGGCGATGCCTCGCTCCCCGAATTCCTTGGCGATGAATTCGATCTGGCCACGGTGGGCCTCCAGCGTTCGCGGGTAGCGAGCCCGCAGCTCCCTGCTCGTCGGCGCACGCGGCAAGCAAGGACATGCGTGGTGATACTGCATGCTTGCTGGATGATCTCGGAGCGCGGTAAGCAAGGACATGCGTGGTGATACTGCATGCTTGCTGGATGATCTCGAAACCCGGCTGGATCTTCGTTGGGATCGGCCTGACGGCTCAGCGGCATGAGCCAAAGGCGGCGATGCGGGGCATGGTGGGTCGGAATTCCCCGATTCCTTGCCGAAATCGGCTCCAGAC
>DAIDHE010000465.1 GCA_027459775.1 Planctomycetales bacterium
GCCTCGGCCTCGGGCTGATAGGCCTGGACCACGATCCCGACGTCGGGCCAATCGCGGAAATCCGGTTCCATGAGCACGCGGCAAAACAGGTCGTAGGTGAGCGCCCGATAAGAGTATTGCTCCATATCGACATGAATATAAGCGCCCGTCGAGCGAGCGAGGGCCAGGATGGGGCGGAGCCGGGCGGCGACGCGCTCGAGGCTGGCCTGGGCGTGGATCGGCTCGAAGTGGGCCGTCAGGCTCGAGAGCTTGAGCGACATGTTCATACGAGGGATCGGGCCGTTCTGGTCGCGGTCGATCAGGGGGATTTCGGGCGCCTGGGCCAGGGGCTTGGCGAGGGCCTTGATGAGTGTCATGCACGTTTGCTGATAGGTTTCGGCCTCGGGCTCGCTGATGACGGCCTCGCCGAGCAGGTCGGCGGTGAAGGCGAGCCGGCGCTTTCGCAGCGCGAGCACGGTGCGGGCGGCCTGTTCGGCATCCGCGCCGGCGATGAATCGCCCGGCCATGAGCCCGGCGGCGATCCGGGCGCTCGCGGCCAGCCATCCGGCTCGCTCGGTGTTGGGCGGGCAGGCGCGCACCGCGGTCCGCAGCCACCACGGGGCGCGGGCGCCGGCCTCGGCCAGGTACTCGGCCAGATGCCGACGCACCGATTCCGCCGTCTTGAGCGCGGGCAGGGCGTCGATGAACCGAAAAAGTTGAACCTGCACCAGAGGGTCGCCGAGCGTATGCGCGATGAAGCGGCCTTCCCACCATTCCCGCCGCCAGGGCTGGGGCCCGCCCCCCATGCGCTCGAACAGCTCGCGCCCGACGCATTTTGTGCGCGCCTCGAGATTTCTATACGCGCGTGCGCCAAGCTCTCCGCCTTCGTCTTCCGGCTTCCGCTCGGCCTTGGTCGTCTCAACCGTCGTCATGTGCAACCCCCGCGTCGTCGTGCCCGCTCCTCGAGCGCCCATTGTAGAATCCCTGGGCTCGATATGGGACTGGCCGCGGCGACAATAACGCATGCCGCCAGGCGAATGCACATCCGGGGTCGAACGGCGCGCCTCGACCCCTCGGCGTCATCGCGTGCGCGTCGAAACCCCGACTGCATCGTTCCTTGAGGAGCACGATCATGTCTCTCAAGCATCTGAACCTCACGGTTCCCGAGGTCGCCCGAACCAAGGAATTCTTCGAGACCTATTTTGGCTTCCGATGCGTCGCCGATCGGGGGCCGATCGCGGTGCTCGTCGATGTGGACGGGTTCGTCCTGTCCCTGAGCAATTTCGATCGTCTGACGGCGGTCGAGTATCCGGGGGGCTTTCATATTGGCTTCATGCAGCCCAACCGCGAGCGGGTCGACGAAATCCATGCGCGGCTCACGGCCGGCGGGTTCACGATCGACCCGCCCAAGGAATTCCACGGCGCGTGGACCTTCTATTTCCAGGCGCCCGGCGGCTTCATGGTCGAGGTGTTGCACCAGCGGATGGGGCCGGCCGGCCCGTGAGCCTCGGACTGGCTCCCTCCCTCGTTTGACCCATCGCTCCGCCTTCCGATACGATGAATGGGGTCGCCCGGCCGCGGTCGTCGTCGACCAGGGAGGGCGAGGCCGGAACCCGAGGGACGAGGCGATCGCATGCGATTGGGCGGGAAAACGCGGTGTCTTTCCAGTTTGACCGCGCTCGCGAGCGTGATGGTCCTGGGCTGTCAGGGTCCGCCGCCGGAGGTCAAACCCGCCGCTCCCTCGTTCGTCGGCGTCGAGCTCAGGCTGGGCGCTCTCGACCGCGCCGACATCCTGGGCGGCGCGGCCGCGCTGCGGGGCGAATGGGTCGCCTCGCGGGGCGGCCAGATCACCCTGGTCGACAAGCCGCTCACCCTCGATTCGGTCGCGACCGCCGATGTCTTCTTCTTCCCCGCCGCCCGGATGGGCGACCTGGTCGACAAGGGTAAGATCGCCGTCATTCCCAGGGACGCCCTCGTCCCCAGGCGGGCGACGTCGGAGGCCGACCTGCTCGACCCCAAGGCCGCGACCGGCGATCAAACCGAGAGCGACAACGAAGGCGGGCTCAAATATAAGGATATCTTGCCTGGATTTCGCGAGGAAGCCTGCCGCTACGGCGAGGACTATCGGGCGCTTCCGGTCGGGGGGTCGGCGCTCGTGCTTGTGTATCTCCGCGACGCTTTCGAATCGAAAGTCAATCAAGAGGCCGCCCGCGCGGCGGGGATCAAGCTCGAGCCGCCGCGGACCTGGGCCGATCTTGAGGTACTGGCGCGTTTCATGGAGGGCCGCGACTGGGACGGCGACGGCGCACTCGAACATGGCCTGGCCGCCCCGCTCGGGCGCGACGCCGAGGGGGTCGCCGATGGCCTTTTCCTGGCTCGGGCCGCCAGCCTGGGGCTGCACCGCGATCATTACGCGCTTCTCTTCGATTCCGACACGATGGCCCCGCGACTGGACTCACCCCCGCTGGTCGAGGCGCTGAAAGGCCACGTGGCGCTCAAGGCCGCGGGGCCGGCGGGTTGCGAGCGGTTCGACGCCCCGGCCGCTCGCAAGGCGTTCAAGGCCGGTGAGACGGCCCTCTTGATCGATCGCGCGGAACGGGCCAGCGAGTGGTCGAACGGCAAGCCCATCGGCGTCGCGCCGTTGCCCGGCTCGACGCGGGTCTATGAGCCAGCCCTGACCACGTGGCAAGAAACGTCGCTCCTGGAATCGCCGTGCATGCTCTCGGCGAACAATTGCTGGCTGGTCGGGATGAGCGCAGGGCTTGAGGGTAACAGGCGTGAAGCCGCCCTCGACCTGGTCAAGTATCTGGCGAACCCCGACAACGTGAACCGGCTGCGGACCGAGCGTGGGTTCCCGATGCTGGCCGTGCGAACGAGCCAGCTTGGCCAGGGGCTGCCCGACCCGACCATGGCGCCCGACGTCGACGCCCGGCTCTGGAGCGACGCGGTGGCGCGGACCTTGCAGGCGCAGCGGGTGGTCATGACGCCGCGGCTGCCGGGCGCGGCGGCGTATCTCGAGGCGCTCGCCCAGGGTCGCATGGCCGCGCTCGAGGGCGAGCCGGTGGAAAAGGCACTCGCGGACGCCGCGGGCCGATTCCAAATCCTGACCAAGACGTTCGGGCCCAATCGCTCGATCTGGCATTACCGGCGCTCGCTCAACCATCTGGCAACGCTTCCCACGCCCCCCGAACCTGGTACTTGAGAGCCGCTCGATGGACGACGAGGAATCTCCCGTTCCCAGCTTCGCCGCCGACCCCGAGACCGAGGTCAAGGAGATCGTCGGCCTGTTCGACGTCCCCGCGTTCGCGCGGCGGGGGCAGGATCTCGAACACGCGCTCGCGCAATTCGATCTGGGCCTGCGGACCGAGCGGCTCAAGCAGCTCGAGATGGTTCACATGCGGTTGCGAGAATGGGCGCGGCGGTCCGACGGGCCCTGGGGGTGGGTCGGGGTCTTTCAGGAACCGCTCGACGCGCTCTACGAGGCAAGCGCGGCCCCGAGCCCGGTCTGGGGACCGAGCCTGGGCTCGCTGCGCTCCCGGCGCGCCGTCGCGCGCAACCTGATCACCGCCGTGAATCGGTTCAACGACCGCTGGAAACGCAGGCTGGAATCGCTCAACTTGACCGTGATCAACGATCTGGTCGACGAGTATAATCAAAATTATCTCTTGGAAAAAGAATGCGTGATGGGCTCGCCGCGACTGGCGGCCCGGCTGTTCAAGCCCGTCGAGCGCGTCAACCACGAACAGTACTTCCTCAAGCACCCCCTCTTACCTCGACCCGAGCTCGTACGCTGAATCGACACGATCCGCCACGACCCCCCAAGGGACCACGCATGAACCGACCGCTCCTCGCTCCGCCCGCCACGGGCCTGATCCGACGAACCATGACGGGGCTTTTGGCGCTTGGGCTGCTCCTCGCGCGGGCCCAGGCCGCCTCGGCCGCTTGGGCCGCGGACGCCCCCCAGGCCCCCGCCCCGAGCGGGCTCACGTTCCGAATCGCGTGGAAGGGAGGGCCGTTCCCGAAGCCGCTCTCCGGGCGGCTCTACGTGATGACCGCCGAGGACGACGCGCGGCAAGCGCCTCGGTTTGGCCCCAACTGGTTCCGTCCCGAGCCGTTCTTCGCCCGCGATTTCACCAACTGGAACGGCGAGACCCCTCTCGTTCTCGACGGGAATTGCGATGGGTTTCCCGGCCCGCTCGCCGAGCTCAAGCCCGCGCGATATCAGGTCCAGGCGGTCGTGCGCGTCAATCGCGACACCCACAAGATCGGCGATGGGGCGGGCAACGTGTACGGGCCGGTCGTGACGGCCGATCTCGATCCCAAGCGCGACGCCGTGGTGGCGCTCACCGTCGACAGCGCGGCCATCGACCGGCCGTTCCAGGAGACGTCGCGGGTGAAGCTGGTCGAGACGCCGAGCCCGCTCTTGTCGGCGTTCCACAAGCGGCCGATCAAGCACCGGGCGGCCGTGATCCTGCCCAAGGGAGTCGAAAAGGGAAGCGCGGGCCCCAAGCGGCCAGCCCTCTATATCATCCCCGGATTCGGGGGCGACCACACGATGGCATTCGGCTTCCTGGGCAGCCCGCGGTTGGCTTACGCCAACGAGCTGGTGCGCATCGTGCTCGATCCCGATTGCGGGACCGGCCATCATGTCTTCGCCGACAGCGCGAACAACGGACCGCGCGGTCAGGCGCTCGTCGAGGAATTCATCCCCTATATCGAGAAAACGTTCCCGATCGTCGCCGATCCTCGAGCCCGGCTCTTGAACGGGCATTCCTCCGGGGGGTGGAGCAGCCTCTGGCTCCAGGTCGCGCACCCCGGCTTTTTTGGCGGCGTGTGGTCGACCGCGCCCGACCCGGTCGATTTCCGCGACTTTCAGCGGATCAACATCTATGCACCCGGCGAAAACATGTTTCGCGACCGCGCAGGCGAGCGCAGGCCGATCGCGCGGAGGGGTGGAACGCCCATGCTCTTTTTCGAGCCGTTCTCGCGGATGGACGACGTGATCGGCTGGGGGGGGCAATTGGGCTCGTTCGAGGCCGTCTTCAGCCCTCGCGGGGCTGACGGAACGCCGCGCAAGCTCTGGGACCGCGGCACCGGCCGCATCGACCCCGAAACGGCCAAGAGCTGGGAAGCCTACGACATCCGGCTCGTCCTCGAGCGCGACTGGGCCGTCCTCGAGCCCCAGCTCAGGGGCAAGCTGCACGTGATCACGGGCGGGCTCGACACCTTTTATCTCGAGGGCGCGGTCGGGCTGCTCCAGAAATCGCTCGCGAAGCTGGGCTCGGACGCCCAGATCGAGATCGTCCCCGGCCGCGACCACGGCTCGCTCCTGGACGCCGAGCTGGCCCGCCGACTCGACGCCGAAATGACCGCGCGCGTGAAAGAATGGCTGCCCCCCTCCCAGGCCGAATAATTCGCCGCCCCGCCCCAAGGAGTCTCGTTCCATGCCCGTGCTCGATCGCGAGGAATACATCGAGCAGGCCTATTTCTTCCACGCCTTTCGCGAGCGGCTCGTCGACGGCCTGCCATCGCAAGAGATCTTGAGCTCGGTCGAGCTCGAGCTGCTCTCGACCACCAAGCTCCCGATGGCCGTCTCGTTCCTCAAGATCGAGATGCGCGACGTCGGGCTCATGGCCCCGGCGATGCACAGAATCAGCCACTATTTCACGAAATTTCAAGCTCATGTGATCACCCAGGCCGAGCTCGACATGAGCCGGTTCGCCATGGACCAGGCGCTCTTGGTGCTCGAGCGCGAGGCCCGATACAAGAGCGAAAACCCGTCGCTCCCGGGTCTTTTCGTGTTCCAGTTCGAGGCGATCGCGCGCAATCGGCTGGGCTATACGCAGGGGCTGGCCGCCATGGCCGCCGACCCCCTCTATACCGAGGACTGGGTCGACTACATCCTGACGCTGCGGGCGCGATTGGGCGACGTCGATTTCGCCGATCTGATCTTCGTTCGCTCGGAGTATTTCGTGACCGAACGGCGGCGGACGAACCCCGACTTCGCCCCCAAGTTCCCGACCCTCTTCGGCGAGCGCGAGGGCAAGATCGCCCGCGCCAATCGCGGCCGCGACCCGCTCTATCTGTTCTCGGCCCTTCAGCGCCAGCTGGGCTATCCCGAGGTGCCGCGTCCGCGGCGTGCCGACGAGCTCGAGAGCCGCGTCCGGCTGCTCGAGCTCAAGATCCAGCAGCTCGAGAACCGCCTGAAGCTCGCCGAAGGGGGCGCGCAGCACGACCTCGATCTGGCCCAGGTGCTGGTGAAACCCGAGGACACCGCCGGAGTGCCCACCGGCTGGGGACGCAAACAGGAATCGTGAGCCCGCGACCAACCGCCGGCCTTTACTGAAAGACTTTTGCCATGAATGCCATTCGTCTTTATTCGTTGATTCTACTTTCGTTGATCGCGCTTCCGGTCCCGGCTTTCGCCCATGAGGTCGAGCGGATCGTGATCGACGCCGATTTTCCGGGCGCGTACCAGGTCGAGATCGCCGACGTGAACGGCGACGGCCGGCCCGACGTGATCGCCGTCGGCGAGGCGACCTGCGCATGGTATGAAAACCCGGCGTGGACCAAGCGGGTGGTGTCGGGCCCCAAGGAAACGCCGGGCGTGATCTCGAGCGCGACCGCCGACCTCGACGGCGACGGCAAGGCCGAAATCGCGATCGCTTTTGAGTTCGCCATGAACACGCCCGCCACTGGCAGGCTCACGCTCGCGATCCAGCCCGCGAAGGCCGACGGGGTCTGGCGGCTCGAACCGGTCGCTGAGATCCCCAGCATCCACCGGCTGCGGTTCGGCGATCTGGACGGCGACGGCCGGCTCGACCTGGTGGTCGCGCC
>DAIDHE010000472.1 GCA_027459775.1 Planctomycetales bacterium
GAGGATCCCACCCAGTGGGTCGACCTGCTGGGTGATGGGCCTCGTGGCCCGGTGGAGGTGATCGAGTCGGAAGCCACCGGGGTGACCGCCATCTCGGACAAGGTTCTCAAGGTTCTGAGCGACCCGCCTTATCTGGTGAACATCGAGCTCCAGTCCAGCCACGAAACGAGCCTGGTTCGCACCCTCTGGATGAGGCAGGTGCTGCTCGATCATCGGCACGACCTGCCGGTCTCGACCGTGCTTGTGCTCCTGAGAAAAGCGGCGAACTCGCCCAGCTTCACCGGCGCGTACGAGAGGCATTTGCCCGACGGAAAACTCACGAATCGGTATCATTACACGGTGGTGAGGTTGTGGGAGTGGAAGCCCGAGGCGTTTCTGGAATCGGGACCAGCCCTGGCGCCTCTTGCTCCACTCGCGGACGTGGACAAGGCCGGGCTGCCGGATCTGATACGTCGAATGGCGGAACGGATCAACCATGAACCGACGATCCGCGCCCACAAACTCTGGACGGCGACCTTCCTGCTCATGGGCCTGCGATACCCCGCCGAGCTGACGGCGCGACTTCTCGAAGGAGTGGCTTCGATGCGTGAATCAACGACGTACCAGATGATCTTGAGGGAGGGCCGGGAAGAAGGCCGGCAAGAAGGCCGCCAAGAAGGCCGGCAAGAAGGCCGGCAAGAGGGCCGGTTGAAGGAGGCGCGGCATTTCCTGCTGCGCCTGGCGGAGAAGCGCTACGGCGCGGCCACGCCGGGCATTATGGCGGAGCTCGAGGCGATCGAGGATCCGGAGCGTTTGGAATCGCTCGGCGATCGAACCTTGGAGCCTGGCGTGACCACCTGGGATCAGCTCCTCCAGTCCCCTTGACTCGGTCCTCGCGAGTTCTTTCGCGAGCGGCATCCCCGCCGAGCCGGATGGTTGCACGCCACCAGGCACGGGGACGAGCCGTTCCGCATCTTGGGCAATGGCGATGACGACGCCTGCACGATGATGCGTGGTCGGAGGGTGCCCTGGGCGTTTTCGGAGCGTGAGCCATCGGCGCCGGCATTTTGGGGACTGACGGCGAGGAAACGAAAGGGAACGCGAGGCTCGATTGGCGAGAGCCGTCGTCGACATCCCCGTCCGCGTGGCTCACGATCAAACCGTGTCCTAGACTAGATGGAATCGCGACCCTATTCACTCGGATTTCCAAGACGAGGGGCGTTATGTCCACGACAACGCAGACCGAGTCCAACGCGCGATCCGATTCACCAGGATCCGGATCAGGGGTTAGTTGGATCCTTGGACGACTGGGGGGACTTTTAGGATCTCGCAAATCCGCGCCGCTCGCTCGCGAGCGCGAGCCAGGCGCGATCGATCTCGGAAAAGTCTCTGAGTCCATTGCCGTCGCTTTCTCGCCACGGTCCGTTGCGGATTCGCCCAAGATGTTCGCACCGAGCCGTCGCGGTCTTCAGCGCTCGCTGGAATCGTCGCGCGAGCTCCTGGAGCCGATCGTTGACGTGTTCGAGGAGCCCGACCATTTGCTGGTTGCCGTGATCCTGCCTGGCGTGGACCCGGCCCTGGCGCAGGTTGAGCTATCGGGCAACCTGCTCGTGATCACGTCGGTTCCTCCCTCCTCGATCCATCGCAAGGAGATCCCGCTGCCCGCCGTCTTTGACCAGGAATGCATGTCGCGTGCGGAGCGCGACGGTGTGCTTGAGGTCCGACTCGACCTGAATCGGGCGCGGCGGATCGCGCCCGAGAGCGGGGGCGGCGACTAATCGCTCTCGAGGGCCTTCGCTCGCAGGGCGGCCGTCTTGGCGGCGGAGCTGTCGGGATATTCCTTGAGCACCCGCTTGTAGTAGCCGAGGGCGGCCTTGCTGTTGCCGTTTTTCTCGAGGGTCTGGCCGAGCCTGAGCAGCGACGCGGCCCGAGTGGCCTGGGCGTCCTTCGCGGCGGGGGCTTTCTTGACGGCGGGCGCGTTCGATTCCGTGGCGGTTTTCGTCGCGGTTTTTGCCGGGCTCATGGTTTTCTTGGTCGTGGTTTTGGGAGTCTTGTCGACGTCGTCCGAGAAGTCGTCGTCGAAGCGCCCGACCTTCGCGGGCGCGGCCGTCTTGGGCTTACCTGTTTGGGCGGCCGCGAGCAAGGCGGCCTTCTTGATGTATTTCTCGGGGTTGTCGTTGAATTCGTCGCGGCAGCCGGTGCAGCAGAGAGGATAGGTGGCGCCCTTGAACGAGACGGTCATGGTGGCGGCGCCTCCGGTCACGATGCACTTGGGTCGGTCGGCACCGTCGCCCCCGCCAGCGCCGGCGAGCCTTTCGCCGTCCCGGGTGAGGCTCGTCTCGACCGCCTTGTGAAAGATTGTCTCACCCTCGGACCGCCGTTCTTCCAGGAGCGTGTAACGAATGAAGCTGCCATTGGGGCGGATCGAGATCCGGAGCTTGTCGGCGAGCGCACGATCGCCGTCCTTGGTCTCGAGCGTGAGGATCTTGGACCTGGCGTCGAACTGGCCTTCCAGCGCCACGATCTTGGGCGTTTTCCCGGTCGTCTTGGCCTCGAGCTGGTAGAGCGAATGGGCCGCGTCGTGGGTGAGCCGGCCGGAGGCGAATGTCTTGTCGCCAGTGAAAGCGACCGACAGACCGACCGGCTTGCCTCCCTTGAAGATCCACGCCCACGCATGCGTCTCGGGCCAGCCGCGGAATTGCTGGGCGGAGCTGTTCTTGGGGATCGCGTTACCATGCCAGCCCCCCACCAGATATTCGAGCGGCGCGAGCGCTGCGGGAATGTCTCTCCCGGTCGATTCGTCTTGCTCGCCGGGGGCGGTCGATACAGCGAGCAGCATGGCACTCGAAAGGATCAGCGAAATCGTGAACCAGCGGATCATGGCCGGGCGCTCCGTTGGGTTGGCTTCTCGGATGGGGACGGACGCGCTCCCTTTTTGTCGCCGACCAGCTTCCGCACGGCGGAGAGCGCTGTGAATGTGGCCTTGTCGCGGCTCGAGACGAGCTCGGAACCCTTGAAAACCGCCGTTCCCAGGGGCACGTCCAGATCGAGGAAACCGATCATCATCTCTTCAAACGTCTGCTCGCCCCAGCGGACGAGTTGATTGGGGTCCGGATTATAGGGGTTGGCCGCGGAATTGTCGAAATGGGCCAGGCAGTCGACCCGCGTTCCCTTGGGAAGCTCGAGCGGGTGCTTGAGGATGTAATTGGTCTGCCAGGCGAAATCATAGGATGGCACCGAGAGAGCGACAAAGGGTTTTTCGCCGGGCCGGGTGATGGTGTACTTGAAGTCCTTGCCTCGCAGGTGCATGTGCGGGAGGAAGCTGATCAGCCGGACGTCCGTGGGTAGGACGAACGACGAGGCGACCGCGACGTCGCCGGCCCGGGCCGGGATCAAAAAGTCGGTGTTCCCGACCGGAACTGTGAACGCCTCGCGGGAGGGCTTGGTCTTGGCGAAGATGAAGCCGACCTTCGATCGATCGACGCGGACCTTGCCGTTGGGGGTGTAGTGGACCTGGAACAAGAGGTCGACGCCGGCCGGGATTTTCTTGGCCGTCCCCTCGGGCAGAATCGTGGGCAAATCGCCGGGGGCGTAGGCGCAGAAGTGGACCATCTCGGGCCGGCCGGCGGCGTTTTTCTTGGTGCGATCGAGTGTATAAACGATGATATGATGCACAACCGATCGGTCGCCGGGCACGGCCTCGGCGGCCTGGATGTAGCGGTCTTCCTTCCAGCCGGTGGGGACGGGGAAATGAACGTAAGCGACGACGCCCTGGGCGGGGACGTAGTAGGGCTCGGGGATTTCAAAGACGACGTCGGGCTTGCCGATGGTCCACGACTGGGGGTACGTCCGGGGGGGCGGCAGCTTGGCCGCGTCGCCCAGGGGTGTTCCCTGATCGATCCACGCCAGGAGCGCGGCCCGGTCGCTGGGCTGGAGGCTGCGATCGTTCTGGAACTCTCCGTAACGGGGGTCGGCGTGCCACGGCGGCATGCGCCTCTCGTCGACCACTTCGCGGATCATGGCGGCCTTCCGCCTGGCGTCGTCGTAGGTCAGAAGCGCGAACGGGGCCGCCTGACCGGGCCGATGGCACGTCTGGCACTTGTCGGCGAGGATCGCGGCGATCCGGCCGGAATAGGTTGGCTTGCCGGGATCGATCGGGTGGACTTCCTCGGCTTGATCGAGAGCCCGCGCGACCTCGGGGGCCGCGCCCCGGATCCGTGGCTTGCCGACCGTCGCTGGTCGAGCCGCCGCCCGCTCGATCAAGCAGCCGGCGACCGGGCTCGAGGTCGTCTTCACCGGTCGGTCGGCGATCAAGTCGTCGAGGGCGTCGCGTACGTAGTTGTGCGTGGGGCGGTCCTTGCTCTTTCCCTGGATGTACTGGTCGTCGATCGCGCCTCGATAGCGAACCCGAGCCGCGCCGTCCAGAACCAGCGTTTCGCAGGTCCGCTCGACCAGCGCCGAGTCGGCCACGCCGTTGCCGACGTCCTTGAGTACCGGGAACGAGACGCCGTATTCCTTGGCGTGTTTCGCGATCGCCGCCTTGTCCTCGGATGCGTTGGAATTGATCCCCAGGAAGATGACGCCCTTGGATGCGTAGTGCTTGTTGAGCTCGACCAGGCGGGGCAGGTAAAGATTGCCGACCGGGCAATCCACGCCGAGGAAGACCAGGACGACGGCCTTCTTGCCGAGGAATCCGAAGAGTGTGACCGAGCGCCCGGAGACGGCGTCGTCGAGGGTGAAATTACTGATCCGTTGCATCAGGCCGCGATTGTCTGGCAGACGGGGGTTGGGCGAATCGCCCTCGCCGGCGTGTGCCGCCCCGCTTCCGATCAGAGCGCCCGATACGATCGCCGACGTGACCCAACGGCCCAACCGAGCTGGCTTTGCAAGCATCTGGAACTCCCCGGAGCGAATGGCGCTGGCGCGCATCACGAAACGGTCCACACTCGTGATTCGCTGCTCAATCCATCCTATTCCGCAATCGCGGACCAGACAAGAGACCGAACGCAGCGTCGGGCCGGGATGGCGCCAGTCTGGACCTTGCGGGTTGGATCGATTCTCGAGTTTTGCGACGGATCGAGGGGGGTGGCGGCCGTGGCGTGGGACCAAGAGCGCGGTCGAGTCAGGCCGATAACAATCGGGTGCGAAGGGCAGGGATTGCCGCGCGGTGGGCCAGGAGGCGTGCTCGCTCATGAAGATGATGGCCAACCTGAGCGACGCCTGGCGAAATGCGGTTTGGTCCGCCGATTCGCGGCACGCGTCGCCGCGGGTGGAGCCCGCCTGGGTCGAGCAGGCGACCTGGGCGTTCGTGGCACTCGGCCTCTTGACCCGGCTCGTCCGCTATCTCGTCGTATACCCGCTCTGGCACGACGAGGCGTTCGTCGCGGTCAATTTCCTCGACCGCGGCTTTCTGGATCTGCTCCGCCCGCTCGATTATCAACAGGTCGCGCCCGCGGGATTCCTCGGGATCGAGCTCCTGGCCGTTCGCGTGCTTGGCTTCGCCGAGTGGTCGCTGCGGCTCTTCCCGATCGTGTGCGGGCTGGCGAGCGTGCTGGTGTTTCACCGGCTCTCGGGGCGGCTGCTCGAGGGGAAAGCCAGGCTCGCGGCCGTGGCGATCTTCGCGGTCTCCTTTTATCCGATCCGGCACGCGGCGGAGATCAAGCCTTACGCGGGCGATCTGCTCGCGTCGCTCGTCCTGCTCACGCTGGCGGCCGAGTGGCTGCATGGGCCGCGGCGGAGCCGTTTCTTGTGGATAATGGCCGCGCTCGCGCCGGGGCTCATGGCGGTGTCGTATCCGGCGGTGCTGGTCGGATCGGGGGTCGCGCTTGCGATCGGGGTGAAGGCCGTTCAGAGCGACCTGACAAGGGTGCGGATGGCGTTCGCCGTTTATTGCGTGGTACTGGTCGCGTCGTTCCTGGCCCTCTATTTTGGCGCGACCTACGCCCAGAGCGAGGCGGTGCGGGTCTTCTATCGCGAGGGCTACTGGCGCGACGCGTTTCCACCCTGGGACAGGCCCTGGCTGGTCCCGTTCTGGCTGATTGGCGTGCACGCGGGCACGACGCTTTCTTACCCCGTCGGCGGCGAGCGAGGCGCGAGCCTGGCGACCTTGATCGCCTGCGTCTGGGGCGCACGCGTCCTCTGGCAAGGCGGGCGACGACAAACGATCGCGCTGTTGCTCGCTCCGCTTGGGATGGGGCTCGTGGCGGCCAGTCTGGGCCGATACCCCTACGGCGGCGCGCCCCGGCTCACCCAGTATCTCGCCCCGACGTTTTGCTTGCTCGCCGGCGTGGGAGCGGTCGGTCTGCTCGAGCGCCTCGGCCGGCCCGAGCTCGTGAATCGGGGTCTGCGGATGGCACTCGGAGTGATGCTCCTGCTGGGCGGTTTCGTGATCTTGGGCGACGTCGCGCGGCCGTATCGGGTGATCGGCGACCAGCGCACCCGCGATTTCGCCCGCTGGTTCTGGACCGATTTCGCCCACGGGCCGGCGCTCGTATGCGTCAAGGACGACCTCGGCCTTTCCTATGAATCTCGACCCAATCTCTGGCGCAGCGGCATGAGCGCGGTTTATCTTTGCCATCGCGCAATGTTCGCAAAATCACGTGAACGTATCAAGAATTTCTCGGTCTCAGCCGCGGGCGCGTCGAGGCCCTTCCGACTGGTTTTCTTCGATGAGATCCCACGCAACGACCCGGCGATCGGGCTCTGGCTGGCGCGGCTCGAACGCACGCATTCGCTGGGCGGCCCGCTGGAATTCACGATCGCCCCCGGAAAGCCCGGCGAGCCCTGGCTTCGCGATCGTTACCTGGTGCTTCCCGTCGAACCCCGCGCGATCGCCGTGAGCAGGCGTGACGACACCCAGAACGACGGCGTGAATTCGACGGCCCAGAGACCCGCGCCAAGTCCCGATCCTTCCCGTCTGGCGCGGTCGACGCCCGAGGGCGTCATGGCACCGCGGTAGACGGCCAGGAGAGCGGTTGTCCGAACCGCCAGGTCCGCATCGCATGTTCCGCTTCGACTTTCATGGCGCGCGACGCCCGCCCGCCTGTCGCCCGCTCGGGGAAAGCTTATGATGGTCGCGGGAGCTGACGCGGCGGCGGCCTACATCCGGGAAGATTGACATGTTCAGATTCGCTTACGCGGGAATCGCCCTCGCCTTTTTCGGCCTCTCCACGGCGGGCGCCGACGACGTCCGATCGGCCCGGATCGAGGGGGTGGTGCGCGACGCCGATCAGAGGCCGATCGCCGGCGCGACGGTGCTCATCAACCGCACGACCGACGCCCGCCCCGAGGGAGGATTGCCATCGACCAAGACGGGGCCGAAGGGCGAGTACGCGCTCGAGCTGCGGTATCAGGGGGCGACCCCGATCGTCGTTCGCGAGATCTGGGCCTCCGCGACAGGCCACGTCCGCCGCCAAGAGATGAAGGCGCGGCCGCTCAAGGACGGCGCGGTGGAACGAGTCGATTTCCAGCTCGCCCGGGGAGAAGTCCTCGCGGGCGAGATTCGCATCCCGCCGACGTCGACCAGAGGGGGGGCCAAACAGCCTGAGAACGCCAGGTACGTTCTCGAGGTCGATGGGGAAGGTTTTCGGCAATACCACGTCGCGGAGGGAGGTCGATTCGAGATCTACGTCCCGGCCGGCGTTTATGCGATTCGTTGCTTGAACCAGCCCGGCGCGGAGTGGTCTGGGCTCAAGTCGGGGCGCCGCGATCTCAAGCTCGAGCCCAAGCCGGTGGTTCTTGACGAGAAAAGGAAAGGCCTGCTCTTCGACCAGGTCTGGTCGGCGGTCGACAGCCGCTACAGTTATTTCATCGTGAAGCCGGACGTCGATTGGGACGCGCTCAGGGCGATGTATCGGCCGCGGGCGCTCCAGGCCGGCGACCTGGACCAGTTCGTCGGAGTGCTCAGGGCGATGCTCGCTCACCTCAAGGATCCCCATGTCTGGATCGATCGGTCGGGGCGAATCGAGGCGTGTTACCAATCTCCGCCCTACGAGCGCAACTGGAACCGCGCGGCCACCCTGGCGGCGCTCGAGGAGGAGGGGCGGGTCGATTGCGGATTCGCGATCGTGGGTAAGACCAAGGGAGACGGATTTGGTTATTTCTTGATGGTTCGCCAGAGCGCGGCCGATGATTTGGGCGTCCGCAAGGCGGCGTCCGCGATCGTGGCGCTCCGCGACGTTCCCGGGTTCATCGTGGACCTGCGCCAGGCCAACGGCGGCGACGAGCGCAAGGCCCAGGCGATCGCGAGCCTCTTTTGCCGGAAGGACGCCGTCTACGCCCTGAGCAAATACCGCGCGGGCGATCGACACGATGCGTTCGGCAAGGACTTCCCGCGAACCTTGGTCGCATCGCCCCGGCCGTTCGCGCGCCCGGTCGTCTGCCTGATCGGGCCGGGCGCAGTGAGCAGCGGGGAGGGCTTTGTGATGATGATGAAGGCGCTCCCGCGGGTGACCACGGTCGGCCGGCCGACTCGGGGCGCGAGCGGCAACCCCAAGCCCTTCGACCTCCCCGGCATGAACACCGCGGTCTTTTTCTCGCGATGGGTCGACATGACCCCCGACGGCCAGACCTTCGAGGGGATCGGCCTCAAGCCCGACGTGCTCGTCGAGCACACGGCCAAACCCCACGACGAACTCGACCCGACCTTGCGGAAAGGGATCGATGTGCTCCGCGAACGATGTCGGACGCTGAAGTCGCAATAAACCGGCGGAGGGGGCGAAGGGGGTCGGAGGCGCGCCCCGACAGCCCTACCGAAGAGATCTTGGAGCCAAGACCACGCTTTGCAACCCCTGCCGTCCCTGAGTCATGCGGCTCTTGGCGACATCGCTCTGGCAAGTCGCCAACGAGGCGGCTAGGATAGTGGGTGAAAAGGTTGAGACGCGGCTGCTTGGGCGGCTCGCGGCTTGATCGAAGCCGGTATCTGACCAGAACGACGAGACGGGGTTCACCATGCGATTCGCGAAGGTGATCCTGCCGGATCTGGGTGCCGGTTCGGACGCGCAGATCGTGATCAGCCACTGGTTTGCCGTGCGCGGCGAGCGCGTGTGGGAGGGGGATCGTTTGGTGGAGGTTCTGACCGGGCCGGCCACCTTCGACGTTTCCTCGCCAGCGACAGGGCGTCTGGCCGAGATCCGTGAACGGGAGGACGATCGCGTGACGGTTGGGTCGGTCCTCGGCCTGATCGCCGTGCGCGACGACGAGGACGCGGGCGAGTCCCTGGATCGAGACCGCGAGTCGCGCGGCGATCCGCCGCGGACCGATCGTCCGGCCCCATGACAACCATCCACGAACGTTCCGCGGGCGTGATTCCGTATCGCGTGCGGGAAGATCAAGTGATCGAATACTTGATCCTGCATTCGGCGACGGTGCGCAATCCCCGCGCCCGGTGGGAATTTCCCAAGGGGGGCGTGGAGGCGGGCGAGTCGACCCGCCGCGCGGCCGCCCGCGAATTCCACGAAGAGACGTCGCTGGTGGATTGGGAGTTTCACGAAGGGTTTGAACGGACCCTCTCGTATACCTATATCCGCCGCGGCCGCAAGGTGGTGAAGACCGTGACCTATTTCGTGGTGAAGGTGCGGGACTCGAGTCCGCTGGCGGCCTCGGCCGAACACGTGGCCGATCCCACGGGGCGCTGGCATTGCTGGGGCACGTTCGAGGAGATCGGTCAATTGCTGTTTCATGCCAAGATCCGCCAGGTTTTCGCCGAGGCCGAGAACTGGCTCAAGGGGCTTCCATGACCCACGAGCGACCCCACGCCCACCCCGGCTCTTTTTTCGTGCTCGACGGCCCCGACGGCGGCGGCAAGACGACGCAGGCGCGGCGGCTCGCCGAATGGCTGCGGTCGAAAGGGCTTTCCGTCACGACCTGCCGCGACCCGGGCGGGACCGGGCTCGGCGACCGCC
>DAIDHE010000022.1 GCA_027459775.1 Planctomycetales bacterium
AGATGTCGCGCTGGGGGATGTAGGCCTCGGGCTGGTAATAGTCGTAATAACTGACGAAATAGCGGACCGCGTTCCTGGGGAAAAACTCCTTGAACTCGCTGTAGAGCTGCGCCGCCAGCGTCTTGTTGTGCGACATCACCAAAGCCGGCCGGCCGTACTGGGCGATCACGTTGGCCATGGTGAACGTCTTGCCCGATCCCGTCACCCCCATGAGCGTCTGGTGCGTCCGTCCCCGCCTGAGCCCCTCGACCAGCTTTTCGATGGCCTGGGGTTGGTCGCCAGCCGGCTCGAACGGACTCTCAAGCTGAAACACGCTCATCGGGCGGGATGCCTTTCACAAGGGGCGTCGAACCCAGCGTGATCCATTATTCGCGCCCGCCGCGCGGATGCCAATCGCAATCACGCCGGGTCACGGACCTCGGCCCCACGAGGCCCTTCAGACCACCCTCTCGCAAGAGGTTGTTTCAGGCCCCTGGCACCCCCGCACTGAGGCGCGACCGCGGCCTCCCCCTGGAATCGGGCCGGGTGAGGGTCTTTTGAGCGGCTCTGGCGGGAAACACAACCGGCCATTTGTCAAATCAAACGGTGCCATGCTGCACGAGATCACCCGAATACGGCGTGAAAACCCCGCGTGTTCACTCATGGAAGCTCAAAGGTCTCTTATTGTGAACGAGACGCCTTCAAGCCGTTGGTGCTCGATAGTGTGTTCGTGGTGGAGTGGTCGCAAGCACGGGTTCGGATTGATCGAGCGGCTTGTCCCGCGAAGCCAGCCAGTCGGTAGCAACACGAACGCCAAACGCATGCGTGGTTTTCTTCTCATGGCCGTCATGCCAATTTCGGCCGCTTACTCTGGAGTGAATTGCATGAAACTTATTCTGTCGCTTGTCGCTTTGTCGGGAGCTCTGGCCCTCGCTGCGCCCGCGCGGGCCGACATCATTTACACCTTCGCGACGGCGAGCTTCAACGGCACTCTTGGAACCAGCCAGACCTACGGGCTTGGTTCTGACCAAATCAACACTTATGGATACACGTCGGCCCTGAGCGCCGGGCCGACGCTGACCATCGGGACCGCGACCGATCTTTATGCGAAGTACTCGGGCGTCGGTGGCAGCGAGACCGGACTGGGCATCAACAACGATCCCACTGGCAACCACGAGATCACGACCACGTCCACCATCGCGATCAATATGAGCACGGTGCTGGCGGCCAACCCCACGTCGAATGTGACGTTCACGATCGGGAGCGTTCAAAACACCGAGGGCTTCGCCCTTTTCGGGGGCCCGCTCAATGGCTCGAACGCGACCAGCGACGAACTCTACCACTTCACCAACACCCACAATTCGCCGACGCAATTCTCGTTCACGATCACGGCCGCCCAGGCCGCGGCGAGCGGCGATGTGTTCTATCTCACGGCTACCCACAATAACGTTTTGCTCGATACGATCGATGTCGCCACCGTCCCTGAACCGGCGACGATCACTCTGGCCCTCACTGGCGTGGCCTTTGTCGGAGGCTTCGGCTGGCTGCGCCGGCGGTCCGCCCAAGCTTGACCGCCCTGTTTCGCGCCCCGCGGCGATCCCGCCATCCTTCGGATCTTCCACGCGATCCCGGATCGAGCGACGCCTGCTCGGTTCGGGGTCTTCGTTTTCCCAAGCTTACCTCGCGGCCCTGCGGCGAGCCCGCGTGAAGCCCAGCGAGGCCGTCGCGACGACGATCCAGGTGATCCACGTCGCCGGCTCGGGAACCGCATTGGCCGTGGGTCCGACAAGCTGCGCCCCCAGGCCGCCGACAGCGTTCTCTTGGGTCTGGATCGCCTGCGAAATCGCCAGCGCGGCCGCCGGGCTGAAGGTCGCGCTCGGGCTCACCATCATCGACCAGCTCGCCATCCGCGCGTCGACGAATTTCCCCGTCTGGTCGTAGTTTTCCGGCACCCCGAAGGCCAGCATCAGCTCGTGCGAGATGTTGTGGGCCACGATCCACTCGAGCTGGTCCACCGACTGAGCAGACTTGACGCTCTGGTCGATGAAGCTGAAACCATTCGCCCCGACCTGGGTCATGCCGATCGCCGTGGGAAGCGACGAGCTGACCGTGTTCGACACCAGGCTGAGCGTGTGCAGCGCGGCCTGGTTGGGGTCGGATGTCAGTGAGATCGCAACGCCGCTCTGGGCAAAGGTCTGCTGGACCCGCTGCAAGATGGCTGCGTCAAAGCTCTGCTGCTGCTGGAGGGTCGGCGCGCCGCCGAAGATCGTCGCAACGCCCGTGCTGTTGTACCAGGGCTGTGCTCCCCCGGTCGTGATCAGGCTGGCCTGCGGATAAGGACCGTTGCCCAGATTGATAAACGCGTCGACCGGCTTGCCGGAAAGAATGTTCGTGGACGCGACGGCGGCCGGCGAAACGGGCGCGGCCGTCTGGTTGAAGGACAGTGCCGGTGCGGAGACTGGCGGTTGCGAGGCGGCGGGCGCGATCGAGATCGGCGCGGGAGCGACGGGAGTCGAGACCTGAACCGGCGCGGGCGCGGCGGCCGAAACAGGCGCTGACACGGGCGCTGACGAATACGAGGCCGAGGGCCACACGATCACCGGCGGCGAGAAGGCCGAGGGCGTCGAGACCGGCGCTGCATTCACGGGCATGGAGACCGGCGGGGACGGCGGCGTCAACGGCATGGGGGCGATCGGCGTGGGTACGGGGGCGACCGGCGTGGGTACGGGGGCGATCGGCGTGGGGGCGACAGGCGGCGAAGAAACCGGAGCCGCCGACTCTCGCCAGTAGACGATCGGCGTCACCCCCAAAGCCATCGGGGGGTTCGTCGTTCCCGACGATCCGCTTGCTCCCGCGGACGACCCCTGCGCCCCCGCCCCCGCCAGCCACGACGACCAATTCCCCCACGGACCATTCGGCCACGTGATCGGATCCGCATGGCACATGCTCGAGCAGAAGCCCCAGGCCATCACTCCAGCAATCAGGGGCTTCCAGACTCGCATCACGAACCTCCTGTTCGTTCGAGCGGGATCGTCCGCCGACGATCCCACCGCCTTCCATGGCGGCATCTCCCACGACGGCTCGCCATGGGTTCAAGTGCCGCGAGTCTCACCAAAACGACGCATTCGACCGGATCGGAAATGATGGCTTGGTTTGAGGCGGCCTAATCTTTAGCAAGCCCCATGCCATTGGGCAGCGGCGACTCAAGATTCCTTGAGGCGGCTGATCCTGGCGTCGGGGTCGTGATGAAAGATACGATTGCACATGGGGTTAGCGCAAGCTGAAGGCATTTGAGCCAGGGTCTCGATCCAGGTCTGACGACGCTTCGGGGGCGAGGGATCGTGTCGTTCTTACAAGGTCACAACCAGGGATTTGCAAAAACTCACGGTATTCCTCTGGCCGGAATGGGCTCGGACGCGCCCCTCGTGGGGTCTGGATCAGTACAACCCAGGGTCGCGGCCCACCCCCAGAATGGCGCACGCCTGGATCACGTTCAGTCCCAGGGCCGCCGCGCGGGCGACGACCTCCGGCGAATCCGCCCCGGGGTTCAGCCAGAGCTCCCCCACCTGCTTCTTCGCCACCCGATCCAGCAGGCCCAGACCGACCTCGGGCGGGACGTAAAACGACACCCGATCAAGCCTGGCCTCGGGGATCGCGTCCAGATCGGGATAGCAGCTCAGACCCTCGATCTGGGCCAGTCGCGGATTCACCGGATAGACCGTCCAGCCCGCGTCTCGATAGGCCCGAACGGCCTTATTGCCGTATTTCGACGGATCCGCGCTCGCGCCGACGATGGCCACGGTATGGAGCATGAGCTTCACCGACCTTTTTTGGAATCGAAGGCTTGACAAACGAGAATCCGCTCGTCCTCAATGGAATAGCGTGTGAAAGCTCGAGAGGCAATGTTCTCGCGTCTCGTTTTCCCGAGCAGGGTGTACATGCCCCGGCGAATTTCGCGACTGCTGATCGCCTCGGTCCTGGCCTGGCACGCCTTCATCGTGCTCGGCGGGCCGTGCCTGCACGCGCTGCCGGGCTTGATGCACAACGGGCGCTCGGGTTCCGACGGCCAGCGGACCGACGGCGCAACGCCGCTCGGCGATTCGGCCGATTCCTGCGCGATCTGCCATTTCGTGGCCCAGGGCCAGCTCGCGGCCGCCGTGGTTCACGAGCCCTCGCCCGAAGGCGTCGCGGACCTCCCGATCCTCGAGCCCCGCCTCTCTTCAGACCGCCCCGCTCTCAATCTCCCCTCGCCGCGCGCTCCCCCCGCCGCCTGACCGACCGCCGGCCTTCGCGCCTTCGTCTCGACCATCGCTTGACGCGCAAGCACGCATCGAGTCCAGAGCTCCCGAGCGATCGGTCGCGCGATCCGCGCTCTTTCATCATCAGGTCATTCATTTCTTATTCGTTCGCTTGATCGCGGAGATCCTCCATGCGCGCTCCTACGTCTCGCACTTTTTCGCTCGGTTTCACCCTGATCGAACTTCTGGTCGTGATCGCGATCATCGCGGTCTTGATCGCCCTCTTGCTCCCCGCCGTCCAGGCGGCGCGCGAGGCCGCCCGCCGCGCCTCGTGCATCAACAACCTCAAACAGATTGGCGTCGCGCTTCACAATTACCACGAGGCCCTCAACGTTTTTCCGCCAGGCTACGTGAGCGCGATCAACCCCACGATCCTCGACCCCTGCAACCAGGACCAGGAGGCGCAAAGCAGCATCGACCTGGGCCCGGGCTGGGCCTGGGGGAGCATGATCCTGCCCCAGCTCGATCAGAGCCCACTCTACAATTCGATCAATTTCAGTCTCTCTGTCGCGTACGCGGCCAACAATACGTGCAGCACGACCCTGCTGTCGACTTACATCTGCCCGTCCGACGACGCGCCTTCGCTGGTTCCCGTGCTGGCCAACCCCCCCGACCCGGCCAACCCCGGTTCCTACAGCGGCAACAGCGTGGTCGACACCGTCGCCCGCGGGAATTACGTCGGAATGTTTGGCCTGGGTGAGATTTGCGCGGCCTCGGGACCCGTCCCAAATGTCATTCCGCCCGGCGACCCGTTGGGATACGCGGCGGGGATCTTCTTCCGCAATAGTGCGATCCGGATCGCGGCGATCACCGATGGCACCAGCAATACGATCGCGATCGGCGAGCGCAGCCACAACCTGAGCTACGTCACCTGGACCGCCCGATCGATCAATGGCTGGTTGGGGGTGACCCCGCCTTCGCAGGGGGGAAGCGACAAGTTCAACCCCTCGCCCGAGGAATGCTGGACCCAGGTGCTCGGGGTGGCCGGGCTCGACAACGGCGCACGGACGCCCGACGATCCCCAGGCTCACGTCGAGGACTACTGGAGCATGCACCCCGGCGGCGTCAGTTTCTTGTTCGCCGACGGTTCGGTGCACTTCATCAAGTCGTCGATCAGCCCCATCCCCTGGCGGGCGCTCGCGACCCGGGCTTACGGCGAGGTCGTTTCGGCCGATTCGTACTGAACCTGGCCCGCCCCGAGCGAGGTCTGGTCGAACCGAGTAGAATAAGAGCATGGCAGGCGCTCGCACCGGGCTTTTGTGCCCGGGGCGGGCGCTCGCGCGATTCGCGGGAACGCCAGGATGCACGACGAATTCGCCAGGATCGAACAGGCGCTCGAGGCCCTCCGGCAGGGCCGGATCATCATCGTCGTCGACGACGAGGATCGGGAAAACGAAGGGGATTTCGTCGCGGCCGCCGAACGCGTCACCCCCGAAACCGTCGCGTTCATGATCACCCACGGGCGCGGGCAATTGTGCATGCCGATCCTGCCCGAAACGGCGGCCCGGCTTCAGCTCGGGCCGATGGTCGACCACAACACCGCTCCCCATCAGACGCCGTACACCGTCCCCGTCGATCACGTCGCCTGCCGTACCGGTATCAGCGCGGCCGAACGGGCGCGAACGATCCGCGCGATCCTCGACCCGACCACCCGGCCCGAGGATCTGGTCCGGCCCGGTCACCTGTTTCCCCTGGTCGCCAAGGAAGGGGGCGTGCTCCGCCGCGCGGGCCACACCGAGGCCGCCGTCGACCTCGCCCGCATGGCCGGCCTGATGCCGGCCGGAGTGATCTGCGAGGTCCTCGACGGCACCGGCGTCGCCAGCCGCGATCGCCTCCGCGCCCTCGCGCTCGAGCACAACCTCCCCCTGGTCTCGATCGAGGGCCTGATCAAATACCGCCGCGGCAGTGAAAAACTGGTCGCCCGCGCCGCCGAATCGGACCTCCCTACCCGCTACGGCCAGTTCCGCGTGATCGGCTACCGCGTGCGACACGAGCCCGGCAACGAACCGGTCGCCTTCGTCATGGGCGACCCCGCCCGCGCCCCAGCCCCCCTGGTCCGGCTCCATTCGTCGTGCTTCACCGGCGACCTGCTCGATTCGCTCCGCTGCGATTGCGGCGATCAGCTCCACCTCGCACTCGAGATGATCGCCGCCGAGGGCTCAGGCGCACTCATCTATCTGCCCCAGGAAGGACGCGGCATCGGCCTCATCGAGAAAATCCGCGCCTACGGCCTCCAGGACCGCGGCCTCGACACCGTCGCCGCCAACCTCGCCCTCGGCTATCGCGCCGACCTCCGCGACTACGGCATCGGACTCCAGATCCTCAAGGATCTCGGCCTTTCACGTGTTCGATTACTCACCAATAACCCCAAAAAGACCGACGCATTCGTTTATTACGGCTTCGAGCTCAAGGTCGTCGACCAGGTTCCCATCGTGGCGCCCGACGTCGCCGAGCGCAGGCGCTATCTCGACGCCAAGCGCGACAAGCTCGGCCATTTGCTGCCGGTCGTCTCGAGCCCGGCCTCGAATGAAGGCCCGAACGGAGCTGGATCCTCGCAATGACCTCGGTTCGCCGCCCGCCAGCGCCCCGGGTGGTCATCGTCGGAGGCGGACTCGCGGGGTTGGCCGCGGTCTCCCAGCTCGTCGACCGCGGGCTCGAGATCACCTTGCTCGAAAGCCGCCCCCGACTAGGCGGCCGAGCCAGCTCGTTCATCGACCCCGCCACCGGCGAACTCGTCGACAACTGCCAGCACGTCAGCATGGCCTGCTGTACCAACCTCGCCGACTTCCGCGCCCGCGTGGGCGTCGCCGACCTCATGCGCAGAACCCCCGAGATCGTCTTTCTCGACACCGCCGGCCGCGTCTCGCGGTTCCGCGCCGGAATCCTGCCTGCCCCCTTTCATCTGACGGGCAGCTTTCTCAAGGCCCGATTCCTGTCGCTACTCGACAAGTTGGCGATCGCGCGAGGGCTGGCGGCGCTAGCCCGTCCGCTCGCCTCGCCGCCCGGCGAGACCTTTGCCCAGTGGCTCGCGCGCCATGGACAGACCCCGCGCGCGATCGCGTTTTTCTGGTCGCCGGTCCTGGTCTCGGCCCTGAACGAACAGCTCGATCGCATGGACGTCGGCCACGCCCGCAAGGTTTTCGTCGACGGATTCCTGCGCAATCGGGAAGCGTTCGAGCCCGAGATTCCCACGGTTCCCCTGGGCGACATCTTCGGCACGCGGCTCGAACGTTGGCTGGCGAACAACGAGGTGATGGTCCGGTTCACCACCGGCGCTCGGTCGATCGAGATCGACGGCGAAGGCGGGCTCGTCGGGGTGACCACGCGGACGGGCGAGCTTCTTCCGGCGGATTTCGTGATCCTGGCGACCCCCTTCAACCGCGTCGGCGACCTGATCCCGGCCGCGCTTCGAGACCGAATCTGGGCCGTCGAGGCCGCCGCCTCGCTCGAGGCCTCGCCCATCACCGGCATCCATCTCTGGTTCGACCGACCTGTCTGTCCGTTCGACCACGTGGTCACGCCGGGCCGGCTGATCCAGTGGGTCTTCAACCACACGGCCATCCAGGGCCGGTCGGCGCCAGGGGCGGACCAGAGCGAGTATCTTCAGATCGTCGTCAGCGCATCGTACGAACTCGTCCGGCTTGACAAGGCCGCGGTTCTCGAGCGGGTTCTCGAGGATCTCGCCGCGATCTGGCCCGAATCGCGCAGCGCGGTCTTGCTGCGGTCGTGGGTCGTGACCGAGCATGGGGCGACCTTCGCGGTTCGGCCCGGCGTCGATCATGATCGGCCCCGGCAGCGGACCGCGATCGACGGTCTGTTCCTGGCCGGCGACTGGACGGCCACCGGCTGGCCCGCCACGATGGAAGGGGCCGTCCGTAGCGGCTACCTGGCCGCCGAGGGGATCCTGCAAGACCTCGATCGGCCCACCCGGTTGATCCGCCCCGACCTGCCCACCAGTTGGCTGGCGCGGTGGCTCCTGGAGTGATCAGAGCGCACCCCGCGCCATCGCCTCGGTCCTTTTGTTGTTCGCGAGCTGAGCAGGAGTGGCTGGACCATGATTCGACATCGACGCCTTGTGAGCCTGTCTCTCGGCCTTTGCGCGACGGCCGCGGTCGCCTTCGCGGGCGAATCCCCGCCGCCCCAGGCCGAACGCGCCAGGTCCGCGACCCCCCAGTCCGCGCCCGCCCCGGAGATCGCCACCCGCGAGGCCGTCTGCCACTGGGCCGACCACCCGCCGATGCTCGACGGCAAGCTCGACGACCTTTGCTGGAAAGCGGCCGCGCCCATCGACCGCTTCGCCTCGTTCTGGACCAAAACCCCGCGCCAGGGAACAACCGCCTATCTCGTCTGGGACGACGCCGCCCTCTATTACGCCGCTCGCATGACCGACCTCGAGCTCCGCTCGTTCGGATCAAAGCGCAACGACATCCTCTGGAACGGAGACGTGTTCGAGCTCTTCTTCAAGCCCAACGCCCAGGCCCCGGCCTACTACGAATTCCAGGCCAACCCCAGGGAGCTGGTCTTCGAGCTGGCGTTTCCCGAGCGCGGGCACAACCACGGCGACATCGCCCGCACGCCGCCCCTGGGCAGCAGGGTCGCCGTCTCGCTCGAGGGCACGCTCGACCACCCCGGCGATCAAGACGCGGCCTGGATCGTCGAGGGCCGCATCCCCTGGACGGCCTTCGCCCCCACCGGCGGCAAGCCCAGGCCAGGCGATGTGTGGCGATTCGCCCTCTGCCGCTACGATTACGGCCCCGAGGGGACCAAGCCCGTCCTCTCCAGCTCAGCCCCCCTCACCAAACCCAGCTTCCATCGCCACGAAGACTACGGACTGCTCAAATTCGCCGGGGCCAAATAGAGACGAGGCACTCCTCGCCCTCGATCCTCACTCCGCCTGGCGAACCTCGTAAATCACGACCTTCGACGACGCCGGGTCGTCCGGCCAAACCTGGCGGACGGCGCCCGGCCGTTCGGCGACGAATCGGGCCAGCGGGCCGGCCGGAGCGTTCGCGTAAAGCCCACGATCGACGACCAGATAGGGAACCTTGTATTTCCGGATCAGCTCGGCGACCGCGCTCGACGACGCGTCGGCGAAGCCAGGCCGCTCCGACGACTCGACCTCGAGCGCCTGCCGCCCCGTTCGCCAGTAAACGTCGCCAGGATGTCGCGCGAGCACGGGCCCAGGTTGATCGCCTTCGTCCACGAGCCAGCGACACGCGCTCTGAAAGTCGCGAAGGTCGGCCGCTCGCTCCCGCGCCCGGCCGCTCGCGAGCTGATACCCCGAATAGGGCAAGGCAGCGCCCAGGATCAACCACGCGGCCATAAGCCTGGTCCGCCCCTTTCGCCAGCCCAGCCCTAACAGCCGGCCACCCGTGTGCAACACGAACGCCAGCCCCTCGAGCGCCCCGATCAAGAGGCAGGGCACGAGCGGAATCAGGAATCGGCCGGCCTCGGTATAAGGCCAGAAGAGCAACATCGCCAGCGTGACGAACGTGATCAACGCCGCGATCCGCCCCGACCCGCGCCGACCCGCGACCACCAGCCCCAGCGCCACGACGCCCGTCGCGCCGGCCGCGAACACGAACGCCGCGATGCGCAAGATCGCTCCCCGGCTCGTCCCCACCTCGACGTACGGACCGAAGAGCGCGTCCGGGATGCGCTCCAGGTAAAAGACGGCTTGCTCGGCCACGCGCACAATCATCGCGCTGGGCTCGAAAGGAACCAATCCCGCCGCCGTCGCCCCGCCCGCGCTCGCGACCATGCCGATCCACGCCAGCCAGGGCAGGGCGATCGCACTGGCGGCGAAGGCAACCCCGAGGGCGCACCGGCGGCGACCCTGCCACACTCGATCCACGAGCACCGCGACGACCATGCCAAGCGCGGCCCATCGCGTGATCAGGGCCAGCCCTAGCAACGCCCCGGTCAGGAACGCTCGGTTGAGATTCCTGCCCAGTTTCCTCGACCCCGAGACCTGGGCCAGCACCGCCGCCTGTGCGACGAGTAAATAGAGCGGCTCGGACTGAATGGCCGCTCCGGTTCGGGTCCAGAGCCAGTTCACCGCGAGCGCGAGGCCCAGCACGAGGGCTGTCGGGCCTGCGAAGAGCCTGCGAAACCAGAGCCACGCGGCCGCGACGGCCGCGACGGTGCAGGCGGCGGAAAAGGCGTGTGCGCGCCGGACGTTTTCGCCCAGCGTGCTCCAGAGGGCCGCGAGCGCAAGCGGGTATCCGGGTGGGAAGTGGGCGTGGCGGGGGTGGTCGGGGTGGTCGAGCGCGCGATAGCCCTGGCCCGTGGCAAGCGCCCGCGCGAGAATGGCGTATCCCGCCCCGTCGTATCGCGGATCGGCCGTCCAATCGGCGTCGCCCAGCACCCCGCCGGCCGCCACGACGAGGATCACGCCCAGCGGAAATACCATCGATCGCCACCCGTTCCAACCCCGCGCCATGGCACCCGCGCCTTTCAACAACCGCCAGCCAGGCGCGAGAACCGTGCGCCGGCCTTCTCGATCACTCATCCCTGGTTGTCAGGCTCAACCTTCGCCCCAACCCGCCCCGATCCACGGGATCTCGACGCTGGCGTCGAGCCGTAAACGGAGGCTCATCTGTGCGGCGTGATGTTGAATGTGCCGGATGTTATACACGTACAATTCCACTCGCGACATATCGCGGCGGTGGAACCGCGCGGGCGCACGGAGAGATTCTTCCGTCTCCGCGGCGATCGTTGCCACCGCCTTGGCGTGACAAAAGATCAGATAAGCCTCGATCGGCGGCCGTTCGTAAACAGCGACCGGCTCGCGATCCTGAAGCTGCTCGTAGTCGCCGAACAGCGTCGGGTTGCTCGTATGAAACGCCTGCTTTCGCAGCGATTCCGGCTCAAGCCCCAGGTAATAATCGGCGAAAAACACGGTATGAAACGCCACCTGGGAAAAGGGATGGTTCCCGACGCGCACGTCCCAAAGCTCATCCGGACATCGCGCGACGCAAAGGCCGAGCGTGCGGAGACTCGCCTCGAATTGATTGACGAGCATGCTTCTCATGATCGGGATCATGCCTTAATGTCCTATAATGTGAAGAAGCGTCGATCAATACGCCGTTTCCAGGCACCCGCCCAGCCGATCGATTCCGTCGCGGCTTCACTTGCCGGGCGCGGCCGCCGACTCTTGAAATCCCTTCCGCACTTCCGAGGCGTCGGAATTGGGGAAATTAGAGCGCTGAACCATGAGGATATAGGCACGCTTTTGGACGGGATCGATCCAGGCCTGGGTGCCGTAAGCGCCGCCGTGGCCGAAGCTGCCAGGCGAGAGCATGGCGGTGATCCCCTGGGGCTTGCGGACCACGCACCAGCCCAGGCCCCAGCCACAGCCATCGGTGAACCCCGTCTTGAGCTCGCCCGTCTTGAGCGTCGTCATGTACGCGACCGACTCGGGCTTGAGATAGCGTTTGCCGTCGAGCTCGCCTCCGTTCAGGATCATCCGGCAGAAGCGCGCGTAATCGAGCGCCGTCGAGAACAGCCCGCCGTTGGCCGCGGGGTATCGATCGCGCGCGGTCGGAGGCTTCCCCTGGAGGATCATGTTGCCGGCCTTCTTGAGTTCGCCGGTCTTCGTGCGCTCGTACGAGCTCGCCAGCCGGGGCATTTGCTCGGCGGTCAGGTAAAAGGTCGTGTCCTTCATCCCCAGCGGCTCAAACAGACGCTTTTCCAGAAACTGGTCGAGGGTCATGCCCGAGGCGACTTCGACCAATCGTCCGGCCGTGTTGATCGCGGATTGGCAGTACGACCATTTCGAGCCGGGGTCGAACTGGAGCTTCTTGGACGCGAAGATCGGAGTGATATCGGCGAGGGTCTTGGAACGCCTCGATTCCTCGCCGGTGGCTTCGCCCATGCCCGACGTGTGGGTCAGCAGTTGGCGGATCGTGATCCTGGCGGGCTCGCCTTTCGAGTTCTTGAGCGTGACGAATTCGGGGAGGTAGGTCTCGACCCGGTCTTCGACGTCGAATTTGCCTTCTTCCGCGAGCATCATGACGGCGGTCGCGGTGATGGGTTTGGTCATGGACGCGACCCAGAAGATGGTATCGGGCCGCATGGGGGATTTGT
>DAIDHE010000030.1 GCA_027459775.1 Planctomycetales bacterium
GGCGGGTTGGCGAGGCGGGCCGGGTGTGGGGAAGGGTGGGTGGGTCGGGTGCGGATGATCGAACGGCGGCGCGAAACCGCTCGAGGATGGGGAGGAGGGCCGGGGTCGTGGCGCGGTTGGTGAGCTCGCGGGGGTCGTCGCGTTCGTGGAACAGTTGTTCGCGGCCGTCCCCTTCGTTGCGAATGTAGACGTAATCGCCCTGGGCGAGTGCGACGAGCGGTCCCCGGGCGGCTGGCGAACGTCCCTGGTTGGGATCGATGGGGTTGGGCGCGGCCAGCTCGGAACGAACGGCGGGCTCGCCCGAGGGGCTCGAGCCGGAGGGCGCGCTCCAGAATCGGCTCAGGCTCTGGCCGGGGAAAGGGTGCGCTCGCCCGGCCCCGACAAGCTCGGCGATCGTCGCCGGCAGGTCGCGAAGGCTCACGAACGGATCGACGACGGCTTGCGCCTCGCCCCGGCCGCCTGGCGGCGCGATCACCAGGGGCACCCGGATCTCGGTGCGATAGAGGCTCTCGCCGTGGTCGAACAGATCGTGCTCGCCCAGACCTTCGCCGTGGTCGGCCGTCACGATCACCAGCGTCTGATCGAGCACGCCTCTGCGCTCGAGCTCGTCCAGCAGCTTGCCAAGCTGCTCGTCAACGAACGCCAGACAGTCGTCATAGGAATCACGCCCGAGAGCCAGCGCCTGGGGAGGAAGGCGCGTCTTGTCGACGGCTTGCCAGGCCTCGGCGAGAAAGAGCACATCGGCCTCGGACTGGGGCACGAGCCCGAACCGTGAGCCGACGCCCGGAGGCAGGACGTAGGGCGCGTGGGCGTCGACGTAATTCAGGAAGGCGAAGAACGGGCGCTGGGATCGCTGGCGGCTCGACAACCAGGCGAGAAACTCGCGATTGACGACGTGCGCGCCCTTGCGGTCGCCCCGGGCGAGCTTGATCAATTCGAACCGCGGGACCGGCAAATAAGGGGCGATCGCGGCCAGGGTCTTGAGCGAGAGCTCGACCAGCCCGGCCGACCGGACCGCGCTCGACCAATCGAGCACATGATCCTGGTAGTGGGTGAACCCCCGGTTGAGTCCGCTGTCGTACGAGCAGTAGAACGTGTTGCCCACGAAGCCCGCCGTGGCGTAGCCGCGGCGGGCGAGGAATTCCGCCAGCGTGGGCGAGCCTTCCTGGAGCGGGTGCATCCATTTCACGCCCAGCTCGTGGGGCCATCGACCGGTGAACATAGTAGCATGCGATGCGAGGGTCCATGGGGCGGCCGATCGGGCCTGGTCAAACCGGACCCCGCGCCCGGCCAGGCGGTCGAGATTCGGGCTGGTGGGTCGATCGTAGCCATTGAGGCTCAGGCGGTCGGCGCGGACGGTGTCGAGCACGACCAGGAGCACGTTGGGCTCGTCGGCGGGGGGCAGGGGGCGGTCGTCCTCGCGCGCCTGTGCGATCCTGTCGCCCGCGGCGATCCAGCCGGCCTGGCACGAGACCATCGCCGCGAGGACCGCGGAGGCGAGCGCGGACCACCGCCAGAGGCCGGCGCGACGACGCTCCAGCATCGGCGCCAGGAACGACGCGAGCCCCATCGCGAGCATGAGCCAGGCTTCGGGATAGATCCCGCGGCCGGCCTCGAGCAGCGCGGGCAAGAAGGCGAATCCCAGCACGAGCCGCGTCGCGAGACAGCCCATGAAGCGGGGCCCGCGCCAGGTCGCCGCCGCGAGCAGAGCTCCAAATCCCAGGAACAGGGCCAGATCGACCGACGGCGCGAGCCAGATGAAATGCCGGGTGATCAGGTAGAGCTGGTCGGTCGAGCTCAGGGATCGCCGCGCGATCCTGGCGACCACCTCGAGCTCGCCCGCGGCCAGGCCGCACGCGATCGAGAGCAAGAGCACGTCGAGCGGGCCCAGCCGCGGGGCGGCTCGCTCTGGCCTCGGGGGTTGTTCTTTCGAGTCCACGCTCATGGGTTCCCGAGGTTGAAACGTGCTCTCTACGACTCCGCCATTCCCGCCAGGCCGGGTTCCGTGCCGTCGCGAGCGGGGAAGAACGGCCTTGGGCGCGGGCGCGGCGACCGGTCTTAGCTGGGGTTCGTTCAGGCCGGCTCGGTCTGGGTCGCTCCCTTGTGCTCGGAAGCGTCCTGGAGGGCGATTTCCTTGATCTTGCGGAGGTCGACTTTTCCGGTGGCCGTGAGGGGGATCTCGTCGACCCGGATGAAGTCGTTCGCGGACGGGAGCCAGACCTTGGGAAGATTGGCCGCGCCGAGCTTCTTGAGGATCTCGGCGGGCGTGAGCCCCAGGTCGACGTGGACGACGCGAATGGACTCGCCGCGCTTGTGGTCGGGGACGCCAGTGACCACGAGCAATTGCTCGTCGACCCCGGCGGCCGCGGCGATCGCCGCTTCCAGGCCCAGGTGGGGAACCATCTCGCCGGCCACCTTGGAAAACCGGCTCACGCGGTCGGTGATCTTGAGAAACCCGTCGTCGTCCACGCGGCCCAGGTCGCCCGTGGAGTACCAGCCGTCCCGGATCACGGCGGCCGTCGCCTGCGGTCGGTTGAGGTAGCCCGCCATCACCTGCGGCCCCCGCACGCAGACGATCCCCTCAGCGCCTCGGGGCAGGTCCGCGCTGGTTTCGGGGTCGATCGTCTTGATCGCCGTGCCGGGCACCGGCTGGCCCACCGTTCCGGGACGATTGCCGGGAATCCGCCTGCCGTCCGCCGTCTCGACGTCGAACGGGACATTCACGGCGACCACCGGCGAGAGCTCGGTGCAGCCGTAGCCCTCGAGCGGCTCGATGCCGAGGGTTTCCTTGATCTCGCGCGCGAGGTCGGGTTTCAATTTCTCGGCGCCCAGGATCAGATGCGTGATCGAGCGGAAGTTCTCGGGCTGGCCGCTCTTCATATAAAGACGAGCGAATGAAGGGCTCGCGACCAGGAGCGTGACCTTGTGCTGGTCGCAGAGCTTGCTCACCATCCGGCCGTCGAGCGGGCTCAAGTGGTACACGACCTTCTTGCCCAGGCAGAGGGCGGTCCAGATGGTGACCGTGAAGCCAAACGAATGGAAGAACGGCAAGACGCCCAGAAGCACTTCATCGGGGGCCAGGTGAACCTGCTCCTCGATTTGCAAGACGTTGGCGAGAATGTTGTGGTGGGTGAGAACCACCCCCTTGGGGTCGCCGGTCGAGCCCGAGGTAAAGATCACCGTCGCCTCGGCGTCCGCGGCGACCGCCCCCGTTCCGGGCGCGAAATGGCGGAGCAGGGGCAAAGGCGCAAGCCGCGCCAGCAACGCGCCCAGCATTTTGTCGATCAAGGTTACCTGGCTGGGTAGATCCTCGAGGAAGACCAGCTCGCCCTTGGGCTCGATCTTGAACCGATCGAGAACCTTGGCCGAGGTCACGGTATGGGTGATGCCCGCCTGGTCGATCGAGGAGTTTACCAGGGTCTGGCTGGCGGAATAGTTTAAATTGACGGGGACTTTCCCGAGCAGCGTGATCGCCAGATTGGCGACGGCGGCGGGGGCGGTCGGGGGGACCATGAGCCCCACGCGGTCGCCGGGCCCGATCTTGCGCCCGAGCACCCGCCCCAGCACCAGGGCGCGGATGAGCGTCTGGCCGTAGGTCAGGCTGGCGCCCGTGCTGTCATGGATCGCCGGCCGGCCCCACGACCGCCGTGCCTGGTCCACGAACGCCGCGCCCAGCGATTTCCACGCCGAGGGAAACGGAGCGAGCTCGCGTATCGGCGCATAGGCCGAGTGCGCCCGCGACTCAAGCGGCTGTGTTGTCGGGGAAGAAGGACTCGACGTCATGAAACGGACCAGCTCCAGAAACGCTGACTCGACCTGGCTGTGCCCTATCTCCACGTCGGGGTGGAGAAAGAGGCTCGGAATGTCGCACGCACAAGAGGAACCCAGCGCCGGTAATTTACGCGACTTCGCCGCGC
>DAIDHE010000231.1 GCA_027459775.1 Planctomycetales bacterium
CCCACCAGGCGGATCTTGGCCGGGTCAAAGTCGGTGGGGACGTTGATCGGGGTCTCCTCGGCCTGGTCGACCACAGGTTCGATCGTCAGATAATCCTCGAGTGCTTTTCGGCAGCCCCGGTGGATGTCGCGCGCAGCCGCCCCGATCTGGGCGTCGGCGTAGCCGCCCAGGTCTTCCTTGAGGAAGTCGATCAACCGCCCGTCGCGCTGAAGCAATGCCAGGATCCGCAGGTCGGGCCCTTCTCGCTCGGGCACGAGCAGCGCACCCGCGCGACTCGCGAACGCCGGCTCGACCAGAATCCGCCAAAAAACCCGCAAGGCCAGCCACAATCGATTCACCATGCACATCCCCGAAGGTTCACGTCGCCGCCGCGCTTGACCATCCCAGGGCCGAACGGCGGCGCGATCCAGCTCTCCCCAGCCGCAACCGCGCCCGCCGAGGATCGAATTCTCAGTCTAGCGTCCCGCTCCGGCCTTGGAAACGAGCACGCCCCCGCTTTCTGCTCAGGCGCGGAAAACCTGGATGGACTCGGCGAGGGGAGGAACGGATGCCGGGGCCGAGGGCTTTCGCAAGCCCACGGCCCCGGTCGCGACCAATTCACCGGAATCGCTCTTGGACTCAAGGCCCGTCCAGGTCGAGGACGCCGTGACGGGCGCGGGAGGGCTCAGGATTAACCGTGGCCATGACCGTGACCGTTCCCATGGTCCCAGCCGCCATTCCCGTTGCCATGGCCATTCCCGTTGTCGCCGCCGTTCCCGTTTCCGTGGCCGTTCCCGTTGTCGCCGCCGTTCCCGTTTCCGTGGCCGTTCCCGTTGTCGCCGCCATTGCCGTCGCCCTGGCCGCCGGGGCCGAGAATCGGCCCCATCACAGGCACGATGGGCTGATTCACCGGCAGTCCGATGACCGGGACAGTCACTCCGCCGAACCCCTGATCGCCGTGGTGGTGATCGGCCCGATCACCTCCGCCGTGATGGTGGTCGCCGCGGAGCGGAACGGGGTTGATCGGCCCGTGACCGTCGCCATGATGCCGGCCCATGTCATGCGGCACGGTCACAATCGCAAAGTCCATGCCCGCGTTGCCCGCCATGTCGCCAGCGGCCGCGACGATCACGTAATCCCGCCCGCCGAAATCAAACCCGTAGCGCCTCGCCTGCAACATCACCTGGAACGAGAACGAGACCTCGCCATAGCCCCCAAAGGCCGTCGGGTCGCTGCCGACCACGTTCGTGATCGCGCCCGAGGGCTCGACCATGCCATAGGAGTCGAGCACGTTGAACTGCAACGAGCTCGCGTTCACGCCGGAGAGATTGTCCATGGCCACTCCGGTCACCGTGACCGCGACGAACTTGCCGTTGGGCGGCCAGAGGATGTCGGGCGTCACCGACTGGATGTCGACGATGGGAGCGCTTCGATCGATGGCGATCAGGATCGAGTGAGCGTTTTGCGGCTCGGAATCGTCGGCGTCGGTCGACCAGTATTGAACCTGGTAAACGCCCTGGGCCGACAGCGAGAACGAGTTTCCCGTCCCACCACTCGCCACGACGGCGCCCGTGGTGGTGTCGGTAATGTTGAAATGCGTCGTCGGGGTGGACGTGGGATTGTCGGGATCCACGGCGGTGAAGCCGATCTGGACCGCATCAGCGCTCGTCGCGTACGCGGCGCTCTGGGGCTCCACGACCCCGATCCCGGCCCTGTAGGCCGTCACGGTGGCCATGGTGGTCAGGTCCATGACCGTGGACAGCAGCCAGCGCCCCTCGAGCGGCGCGACCGCCGGCGCCTGGCGCCTGCTCTTCCGCGTGGTTCCATGGGTTTTCGCCGTGCGGTGAGGTGATGTGAGAAACATTGGTCGACTCCTTGACCCTGGTCGGGTCGAGTAAACCTTGAATCGTCGCCACGACGTCCTGTCACGTCTCTCCGAGGAACCCGTCGCGCGGCGAAAACCATCCGGGACGCGACCGCCCGAGAGCGGTCGGTAACAGGCCGCGCGAATGGGAAAAAAGAGTGTGCGGCGCGCCGGCCGGCAACCGCATGGGTCGCCGCGAGATCACGCGTGGACCAACCACGCGCCGGCCGGCGTCATGAGACTCGAGAATCGGGCGGAATAACCAATACCCCGCTCCTCAAGACTCCCCCGTCGAGCCCCCCGATCCAGAACCCCCCAGTGCTCGTCCGCTCCCGACCTTTTCCCGCTCGGGTCAAGCGAGCAACCGGGCTCGAGGGATCGTGACTCGAAAGGTAGACGGCTCGCCCTCGATCGGTCGACAGCCGTCCAAACGGTTCCCGATCAATCAGTCGCTAAACCATCCGCATTTGGCACTCAAACCACCTGCGACATGAATGCCGGAATTGGAATGACGGCCGCGTCCAAGAGATCGGTTCTCTCGTGAACACGCCCAGTCCCTCCTGATGACTTCTACGCGAAGCTTCTGTCGCGTGACCCTTTTTTTTCCCCACGCAAGTCATAACCCGCAACCGAGTATGAGATTGTGCTTGCAACCCAATCGTGGCGAAACAACAGCTCTTGCGCCCGTCCCCGAGGGCGCGCCCATCCGACGCAGAGGCCGGTCTCGGCGCGAACCGCCTGCGTGGGCGATACCGATCCCTCCCAGGCGGAATTGCTTTGATCGTCAACCGCGCGATATGATGTACGAGTCGTCAAACAATCGACGACGGTTCGTTCGAATCGTCAGGGCAGGGGATCCAGGGCGCATGTCATATTTCATCACGCGCGAGCAGTCCAGCACTCTGGTCGTGGCGTTCGAGTCCGCGTCGGGTCTCAACGACTTCCGCAACAACGCCCTGCGCGATGCCCTCTACCAGCTCGTCGACGAGCAATCCGCGCCCCGCATGGTCGCCGACCTGGCCAGCGTCGACTACCTGTCGAGCTCCGGGGTCGCACTATTGCTCGGGCTCAAACGACGCGTCGAGAGCCGCGGCGGCAAGATCGTCTATTACAACATCCAGCCCATGGTCAAGGATCTGCTCGGCGTCATGAAGCTCGACCGCTTCTTCAACCTCGCCGAAACCGAGGCGCTCGCCATCGCGTCGGTCCGTCCGGTTCCCTCCGCTTAACCGTTCCCTTCGGTTTCCTCGTTACCCAGGCTTCCCCATCTTTACATGTGGCGTGAAGATGGCCAGATGGACTCGCCGAATGAGAGAGGCGTGAGGGGGAATCCGCGCGGGGCATTGGCCGCGGGCCGAGGCGCCTGCTCCATTCCCTCAGTGGCGTTCGAGTGAACACGGGCGACGGGTAACGAACCAACGGAGGGCGGCCACGGGCTGTCGGGTCGATCGCCAGGGTCGGTGATCGACGAGCTGACGCGCACGGAGCTGCCGGGAGGGAGTCTTCCATGAGCTTCACACGGCGGCGGTCCGACCGAGCCAGCGTCAATCGTCGGGCTTGCGCCTTCGCGCCCGAAATCCTCGAGCAGCGCCAGATGCTCTCGGGCGTTCCGAGCTATCTCGCCCCCTGGGTTCCCAGCGACCTGTCGGTCTACAACCCGATCACCAATCAGCGCGAGCTCTTGAATCCCCAGAGCCTGATCAATCCCTCGAATCCCAACAGCCCCCTTCTGGGCAACTCGGGCAAGATCGTGACCGGAACCGATCGGGCGGGGGACCGCTGGACGATCACGGTGCACGGGCCAGGGAAGGTGATCGTGACCGACACCACGCCCAACGACGGCGTCCTGGGTGACGATATCAACACGATTCAACTCGTGGGGACGAGTCCCAAGGACACGTACGTCACCGGCAACGTCATCACCTCGCCCACGACGCTCACGCAGGGGACGATCCTCTTCAACGAGTTGATCGCGACCTCGGGGGTGAAGTCGATCAAGCTCAACGGGTTCACGCTGACGGCCAACGTCTCGCCGGCCGTGACCAGCCCGACGGGCGTCTTCCTCTACGGCGGGGTCGGGACGCTTTCGTTCCAGGACATCCAGGCGCCGATCGACACCTCGGTGTCGTCCACGCCCTATCAGATCGTGATCGGCGAGCCCAACACGCCGCTCAAGGTCAAGCCGTCGATCTACCTGGGCAACATCAACAACCAGGTCTTCGACAGCACCTCGACGACGATTCCGACCGGGCCGCAGACGTCGCCGACGGTGCAGTTCGTGATCAACGGGGTGATCCGCACTTTCGACATCGTGTCGGCGACGCAGGGAACGGTCCCGGCGGCCTACCAGTTCGAGTTCCCGACTGTTGGAACGACGGGTCGGACCTCGGTGCAGGCGACGGCGATCGACAACCTGACCGTGCACGGCTCGGCCAAGAACTTCACGGTCTCGAAGGCCAGCCAGCCGTTCTCCTCGGCGGGAAGCGGCATCGATTACCTGCACAACGCGACCTTTGGCGGCAACGCCGACGCGGTCGGGATCGACGTGAACGGCACGATCGGCACGCTCATCTTCAATCGCGGGCTGGGCGATCCCACCGGAACGTTCACGGCCGAGCAGGCGACGACCGGGCTCTTACTCCCTCAGACGAGTTACGGCATCCCCCAGGGAACGACAGGCTATCCCGCGTCGAATCTGCTGGGCGGGACGGTCAGCGCCAAGCACATCCACAAGCTGGTGGTCCAGCCGGCCAACGTGCTGGTGCAGACGCCGAGCAACCCCTATTACGCCCAGCTTTACGACCAGGGATACCCGACCTACGTCACGAGCCCGGGATACTCGCTCACAAATGCCTCGATCGTGGTCTCGGGCTCGATCGATCAGGCGGCGATCTTCGGCACGCAGCTTTACAGCGAGGTGAAGACGGGCTTCGACTACCCGTCGTACGTCGCCGGTCTCGAGGGAACGAGGGGTCCCTCCAAGATCCATGTCAAGCAGAAGGGCGACCTGATCACCAGCGTGATCTCGGCGACCTTCCGACCCGCGAACAACGACTACAACTCGGGCGGCACGGCCGGGCCGGGCACGATCGTGGGCGGGATCTCCGGGACGTCGTACAACACCGCCGCCTTGACCGCGCTCAACAACAAAGGCGCGGGCGTCTTCGCCCGCACCAAGATATCGTGATCACAGCCCGACCCCGGGGTTCGCCTCGGGGTCGTCATTCAGCCACTCCCGCGATCGGGCCGCCGCGTGCGAATCCAGGGGAATCAACCCCTCGATTCGCGCCGGCGGCCCTCCGGCTTTGGTGGCGAGCGAACCGCCGCCTACCAGCGCCAAAGCGCAGTCCCCCAGTTGAGCCCGGCCCCGAAGCCGGAGGTGAGCAGCAGGTCGCCCCGGCGAATGCCCCCCTCGCGATTGACCTCGTCAAGAGCGATGGGGATCGAGCCGGCCGAGGTGTTGCCGTAGCGTTCCAGGTTCTTGAAGACCGCCTCGCGCGGAAACCCGAGCACGTCGCTGGCGGCATGGATGATCCGCACGTTCGCCTGGTGGGGAATGAACCAGCGAACCTGGTCGACCTTGGTCTGGGCGTGCGCCATCACGGCCAGCGACGAGTCGGCCAGAATGCGGACGGCCCACTTGAAGACGGCACGGCCGTCCATGGTCAGATAATGCAGCCCGCTCTCGAGGGCCGCCGCAGTGGGCGGGATCCGGCTGCCGCAGGCCGGCCGAGACAGTAAATCACCCCCCGATCCATCGGAGCCGAGCTGATACGACACTAGGCCCTGATCGGGCTCGCCGGGCCCGAGCAGGACCGCCCCCGCCCCGTCGCCAAAAAGGGGAAAACTCTTCTGGTCACCGGGATTGATCACCCGGCTGTTGCAATCGCCCCCCACCACGAGCGCGCAGCGGCTGTTCCCCGTCGCCACGAACTGCGCGGCAATCACAAGCGCAAACATGAAGCCCGCGCACGCCGCCTGCACGTCGAACGCCGGGCAAACCAGATGCATCCGGTCCTGCACCAGGTTTCCCGTCCCTGGAAACGCCATGTCGGGCGTGAACGTCCCCAGCACCAGCAGATCGACATCGCGCGGCTCGCGCCTGGCCGCCTTCAGACAGCGCTGGGCCGCCTCGATGCACAGATCCGACGTGGCCTGATGGGGCAAGGCGAATCTGCGCTCGGTGATCCCGGTCCGGTTGAAGATCCAGTCGGGGTCGAACCCGTGCGTCGCCTTGAGGTCAAGGTTGGTCACGACGTTGTCGGGCACGTAGCTCCCCGTGCCCAGGATCCGCACGCCCATGAGCGTGCGCGGCGGCGGGGCGAGTTGGTAGGATCCGTTGTTCATGAGCCGTTCACGCACGAGCCCGCTCGCGGCCAAGGAAAATGGCCAGGCAAGGCGAGGCATCGTCCCGAGCGAGCTCCCGGCCGTCCCGATCGAATTCTTGCCCCGCTCGGCTCGATCTTCATGCCATGCATCCAGGAATTGCACGAGTATAGTGCAAGAGTGTAACCGCGACCAGACCCGAATTCACCCACCTCGCGTGGGCCGGGAGGATTGTACTTTGCGGGAAACCCGGCGACAGGGCACGATGAGCCGGTCCCGTTTCTTCCCGTGGATCCCAATTGTACCATGGGGACGCGCCCGTGTCTGACCATCGCATCCGGCTTCGCGGCGGCTGGCAAATGCTCGAACCGGACGAGCCCAAAAGCCCCCCCAGACTCGTGACCCTGCCCATCGCGCTCGAGCCCCGTCGTGCGGGGCGCCTCGTCTTCGTGAGGCGGTTCGGCCGCCCCGCCCACGATCCAGCCCAGCAAAAGGTCGCCCTGGTGCTCGAGCACGTCCCCGGTCTCGCGCGAATCCGTCTCAACGGCCGCGACCGCCCGCTCCTCCCCATCGATCGATTCGTGCTCGAGAATCTCGAGCTGGCCGAGCGCAACGTGCTCGTGCTCGAGGTCGAACCGGCAACCACCAGAGCGCCCCGCGACGACTGGGGGCATGTCGCTCTGGTCGTCGGCACGCGCTCGCCCGCCGGCGATCGTCACCCCTTGGCGTGATCGGCCGGCCGATCTATGATGGGCAAGGGAAGCCGCGAGCACCAGCCCGCCGCGGCGGGCTCGCTCGAAACTCTCACCAACCGGGATCCGGCATCACGATGGACGACCTGGAACGCGAGCAACTGCGCAAGACCTATCAGATTTGCCGCATCGGCTTTGGATTCACGGCCGCTGCGCTCGTGCTGGCGACCTTCGCCTCGCTGGTCAACGTCGTGGGCATGTTTCAACCCCGGCTCGTCATGGCGATCAGCGAGCGTTTCTGGTATCAGTTCCTCGATACGCCCATCGTCTGGTTCAGCCTGATCGGCGCGACCCTGCTGTGGGGGCGCTGGAACGAGACAAGCTGGCAACGCCGATCGGGTTTGCTCCTCGTCATGAGCATGGTCGACGTCGGGCTGTGGTTCGTGGCCAGCGGCGAGATCCTCGGGGCGCGGGCCGGCGAAATGGGCCATCGCTGGCTCCGCGTCCACCTCGGCGAGGCGCTCGGCTGGGCCGAATTCGCCCTGCTCTCGAGCATGGCCGCGGGCTACCTGGTCCATTTGGGCGTCGAGCAGGCGCGCGAGTCGGACCGGTCGACGCGCTCGCTGGCCGCGTCGGGGGCGATGCTCTGGATGTTGCTCTTTTGCCAGCGCACCCATTGGGGCGCGGGCTGGCCGCTCCAACCCCGCCGGTTCAACATGTTCGAGGGCTTCCTCCTCTACCACGGCTTCCACCTGATCTGGGCCATCACCGTCATCCAGGTCACCGCCATGGTGATCTCGGCCGTCCAGCACACAAACCGGGTGCTGGGCGAAATGGATCAAGAAGACTCGGCCGACGACCTGTTCCGGTCGCCATCCGAGATGGTGCTCGATCCCGCCAATCGCGAATACGCCGCCAGCGATCCGTTCGCCTCGCGATAGAGCCAGCCCGGGTGAGGCTCCGGTTCGGAACGCTCGCTCCGATCAGTCCCGGGATCGATCCCCTCCGGTCGCGACCGCGCCAGCGTGCAGCAGTTCCCGCAGCGACTTGGGCAAGGGAAAATGCACGCTTTCCTCTCGCACCGTCGCTTCCTCGATGCGCGCCCCGTGGTTGCGCTCAAGGTATTCAATGCACTCCTGGACGACGTCCTCCGGTGCGCTCGCGCCGGCCGTGATCAGAACCGTCTCGACCCCGCGAAACCATTCCTCGCGGATCTCGGCCACCCCGTCGATCAGGTGCGAATGCACCCCGAAAACCTCGGCGATCTCAGCCAATCGCCGGCTGTTCGAACTGTTCTGGCTGCCCAGGACGAGCACCAGGTCGGCCCGCGCCGCCAGCTCGCGCACCGCCTCCTGGCGATTCTGCGTGGCGTAACAGATGTCGTCCTTGGGCGGATTGGCGATGAGCGGAAACCTGCGCCGAAGGGCGCTGATCACCACATTGGCGTCGTCCACACTCAGGGTCGTCTGGGTCAGATAGGCGATCTTGGAGGGATCGGGCACGTTCAGCCGCTCGACGTCCTCCGCGGTTTCGACCAGGATCATGCGGTCGGGCGCTTCGCCCATGGTGCCGATGACCTCGTCGTGGCCCTCATGGCCGATCAGGATGATCGTAT
>DAIDHE010000090.1 GCA_027459775.1 Planctomycetales bacterium
GGGCGCGCCGCCCTGCCGGCGCTCGACGAACGGATGCATTTTCGCGCCTCGGGTTGCGAGCGAGGGGCTGCTGGCTTTAGCCTATGTCGTGACGTCCGGGCGCGATCCGCCGCGGACGGTGATCTGACGATGCTTGCCCCGATTGAGGAATCCGCTCGATGCGCGTCTTTGTTTCTGGCTCGATTGCTTATGACTACATCATGGTGTTCCCGGGTCGCTTCCGCGACCACATCCTGGCCGACAAGATGCACGTCCTTTCGGTGTCGTTCCTGGTCGATTCGCTGACCCGGCTGCGCGGGGGCACGGGGGCGAACATCGCGTTCAACCTGGGGCTTTTGGGCGAGTGCCCGGTGCTGGTGGGCGCGGTGGGCGAGGATTTCGCCGAATACCGCGGCTGGCTCGAGTCGCACGGGGTCGATTGCGGGATGGTCAAGGTCGTCGAGCGCGAGCACACGGCGTCGTGCTTCATCAATACCGACCTTCAGGACAACCAGATCACGGCGTTTTATCCCGGGGCCATGTCTCAGGCGGCCACGGTCTCGATCACGGACGTCGGGGCGACGCCGGCCGACCTGGTTTTGATCGCGCCCAACGACCCGGCCGCCATGAACCGCCACGTCGACGAATGCATCACCCACGGCATCCCTTATCTCTACGACCCCTCGATGCAGCTCCCCCGGCTCGAGCGGGCCGACCTCGAGCGCGGGTGCAAGGGGGCCAAGATCCTGGCCGGCAACGACTATGAATTCGGCATGATGGCCGAGAAGCTCGGCCTGGACGAGGTCGAACTCCGCGGTCTCGCCCCCGTCACCGTCATGACCCAGGGCGAGGCGGGCGCTCTCATCACGGCCGACGGCGTCGAATACCAGATCCCCCCGGCCAAACCGATCCGCGTGGTCGACCCCACCGGCGCTGGCGACGCCTTTCGGGCAGGCTTCGTCGTCGGCCTGAAACGCGGACTCCCCTGGCCGATCGTCGGCCGGCTCGCCGCCCTCACCGCCGTCCACGCCATCGAAAACCGCGGCCCCCAACAACACAAGTACACCCTCGACGAATTCCGCGCTCGCTATCATGAAAACTACGGCCCGCTCGAGTCGTTCTGATCAAGACCAGAGCCGCTCGGCCGGATCCATGCATCAGGGGCGGAGGGCTCGATCATGAGTCGCAAGGGCTGGGGAATCGTCTTGGTCGTCGCCCTCCTGACGGTCATGGTCGAGATCGCCGTCAGGTCGTATAGCCCCGCCAAGGGCCTCGTCCAGATCATCAACCACGGCGACCAGCCGATGGAGAATCTCTCGCTCTCCTACGAAGGCGCGACCGTCGAGCTCGGCCGCGTGGCGGCAGGCGCGTCGGCGAGCGCCTACTTCGGGGCGGGCAAGCGGGGCCCGCTCCTGGTCAGATTCAACCAGCAGGGAAACCCCCTCACCGACTTCAGGATCGAGGATTTCGACCCCGACCAGAATCGCCGCGATCGGTTCAGACTGGTCCTGGGTGTGAGGAACGGCCAGATCGAGCGGATGATGGAAGACGCCCCGGCCGTCACCCTCTGGGACAAGGCCTCGGACGCCCTGCAGAGCTTCTGGGATTCTCAGATGCGGACGGCGAAATGACCAGGCGAACGCGCCCTCGATCGGCGAAAAAAGTGGTGGTCCAACGTCTTGACCGCGCTCTCGGGGTGTGATATTTTACTGATCTTGCGTACATAAACCGTGGGATGGGTGGGGAAGGAGCGAGAGTCGTGGCCAAGCGACAGGGATCGGGCGAGGCCAAAGCGGCTTCGGCCGAGCAAAAGGCGCTTACGAGCGCGATCCATCAGATTGAAAAGACCTTTGGCGCGGGCGCGATCATGCGGCTGGGCGAAGGGTCGCACATGGAGGTCGAGGGGATTTCGACGGGTGCTCTTTCGCTCGATCTGGCGCTTGGGGGCAAGGGGTTGCCGCGGGGGCGGATCATCGAATTGTTCGGCCCTGAGTCGAGCGGCAAGACGACGATCGCCCTGCACGCGGTGGCGCAGGCCCAGCGGATGAATGGCGTCGCGGCCTTCATCGACGCCGAGCACGCGCTCGACCCCGCGTGGTGCAAGCGGCTCGGCGTCGACATCGAGGCCTTGCTGCTCAGCCAACCTGGAAGCGCTGAGGAGGCGCTCCAGATCGCCGAGATGCTCGTCCTCTCGAACGCCGTCGACATCATCGTGATCGACTCGGTGGCCGCCCTCGTCCCCAAGGCCGAAATCGAGGGCGAGATCGGCGACACCTTCGTCGGCGTCCAGGCCCGGCTCATGAGCCAGGCCCTGCGGAAGCTCACTGGCGGGGTTTCGCGCTCGCGGTGCGTGCTGATCTTCATCAATCAGCTCCGCGAGAAGATCGGCGTGATGTTCGGCAGCCCCGAGACCACCCCCGGCGGCCGCGCGCTCAAGTTTTACAGCTCCTGCCGCATCGACGTCCGGCGGATCGGGCCGGTCAAGGAAGGCGAGGAAATCGTCGGCTCGCGGGTCAAGGTCAAGGTCGTCAAGAACAAGGTCGCCCCGCCCTTCCGGGTCTGCGAGTTCGACATGATGTACAACCACGGCGTCTCGCGCGAGGGCGACCTGCTCGACCTGGCTCTCATCGACAAACTGATCGAGAAATCGGGCTCGTGGTTCAATTACGGCGACAAGCGGCTGGGCCAGGGCCGGGAAAATGTCAAGCAGTTCCTTCGCGAGAATCCCGAGATCGCCGACGAGATCGCCGGGCGAATCCTGGCCCAGCGCACCGCCTCGGGCGCGGCCCTGCCAGCGGCCAACGGCCCAGTCGAGGACGCCGAGGAAGAATAAATCGCCCCAAAACCACGGACTCGGCCCGTTGGAACCACGGAATCAGTCATCAGACATAAGACATCAGTCATCTGTCATCAGTCATCAGAAACCAGAAACCAGAAATCAGAAACCTTCAACCACGGAAAACACGGAAAACACGGAAGTAAGAGTGGTTCGAGGATCGCACGCTGATTAACATATGGAATGATTCAGGCCAGGGATCAACAACCTCGGCCGTTCGCTTTTGTTCGTTCTTTTTCCGTGTTTTCCGTGTTTTCCGTGGTTGAAGGTCTTTGGTTTTTCCTGGTTGAGAGTCTCTGCCGTGTCCCTGATCGGTGGTCTCCGTTCTCTCCCTGATCGGTGGTCCCCTTTCATTCCGTGGTTCAGGGTTGTCTTGAACCAGGATCAGCGCGGTGGTTTGATCCACGGGTGATAGTCGTTGCAAAAGTCGATGCGATCGCCAAGGCTGGGGTGGCTGGCGCGGAACAGCGTGAACAAAATGCCTGGGCGTGGGATGCCCAGGTTCTCGGTTTGCAATTTGCGAAAGGCCGTCGCGCCCGCGTGGTTGTCGTGCGTGAGCTCGAGAGCATAGCGATCGGCGGCGTGCTCCTGGGCCCGGCTATAGGCCAGGGCGGCCGGGCTCAAGACCAGCGACGCGACCTCGATCATCATGAGCAGCAGCGGCGCCGACGCCACGTCCGACAGCCGGTCGAAGCCCAGCCGCCGGCCGTGCCGCTGGATCAGCCAGAGGCCCCACCAGTTCACGAAAAAAAGCGCGGGGATCACCATGAGCGGGGCCAGGCAGATGGTCCGGATCACGTGCCCCAGCACGTAATGCCCCATCTCGTGCCCCATCACGACCAGCACCTCGGCGGGCTCGAGCTTGGCGATCAGGGTGTCCCAGAGCACGATTCGCTTGGTATTCCCGATCCCCGTGACATAGGCGTTGACGGTCTTGGTGTCGACGCTCTTGTCGACCTCGAAGACGCGGCCCCCCTCGATGCCCGCGCGCCCCGCCAGGTCCAGGATCGAGCGCTCGAGCTCGTGGTTTTTCATTGGTCCGTAGGTGTTGATCAAGGGGTCGATCCAGATCGGCTTGACCAGCGTCCCGAGTGCGAGCAGGGGGACGCTGGCGAGCCCCAGAGAGAGCCACCAGCGCCTGGGGCTTTTCGCCAGGAGCGCGTACGCCAGCCAGGCGATCAGGACCGAAACGACCGAGCTCACGCCCAGGTCGACGGAACGGTTGAGGATCCACTTGGCGAGAGTCTGGTTCGAGAGCTCGTAGGCGTGCTGGCGGACGAAGCCCTCGTAATAAGCGATGGGCAGCTCGACCACGAAGACGAGGATCATGTAGATAATCACATAAACCGCAATCGTCAGTCCCCATCGCCCGCCGGTGAGCCCGCTGGCGAGGTTGCGAATTCGGGCCGAGAGGCCGGAAAACACGATCGCGCCTGGGAGCAGGATCGCCCAGGTTTGGTTGAAGAGCCAGAGCCAGTCGCCGGTTCGGCGATACTCGAGTGCGAGCGGGGTCGGCTCGGGAACCTGGACGCGTTCGGGGGCTGTCGAGGACGCCGCGGCGGGTGGGCTGGGCGGCGAATCGCCGGTTTGCGCGTCCGCGCATGCGGCCAGCGTCACGGACCACGTGAAAACCAGGAGCAGCGAGCACAAGACTGGGGAAAGACACGGCAAACGCATCAGGGACCGGCCTCCTTCACGACGGATCCTGGTGGCGGCTGAAGCGCCGCGACGTCGTCGGGCCTGGCTCGAAAAAACAGTCCCACAAGCCCCAGAGACAAGAGCACCACCGCCCCCCAGCCGGCATAGGCGGCGTAGCGGGCGCGCTCGAGCTCGTGATGGAGCGATTCCGCGGCCTTGCCCGGCTCGGTGTCGAGCCAACCTCCGAGCTGATCCAGCTTTTTCTTTTGAGTTGTCGCCAACTTCTCTGCTTTTTCCAGCCGCGCCTTGAGCTCGGCGGCTTCCTTCCGCGAGCTGGCGGCGGCTTCCAGCGATTGGAGCGCGGACTGGTGCTCGGCGGCGAGGGCGGTGAGCCTCGTCTCGAGATCCTTAGAGGTCGTCTAGAAAGCCAGTTTTGTCACGAGTCTACGGACCATCAGAGAAATCATCGATAATTCGATAAAGGCCTCGCTCGATGACGTCGTTCCCTCATAATCCTTGCTCAAGCGTCGCGACCTGCCGAGCCAGCCCAAGGTTCGCTCCACGACCCAGCGGTGCGGCTCGACGGCGAATCCTCGTGCTTCTTTCAATTTCTTCACGATCTCCAGATCGACTCGATTGCGCTTCCGCAGTTGCCTTGTCCACTCCACGAGGCGGCCGCGATATGCACT
>DAIDHE010000124.1 GCA_027459775.1 Planctomycetales bacterium
CGCATCGCGTCGATCTCGGGGAGCGACGCGAAGTACTCGCAGACCTCCCGGAAGAGCCTTGGCTCGCCCGAGCGTTCGCGGGGCTGGCCGCGGTGCGCATCGACCAAGGGCTCGAGATCGCGGCCGTCGAATCCCCAGACCCCGGCCGCCGTCGCCGTGGGCTCCCAGCGCACCCCGAGGCGCCCTTTCCACTCGGCATAGGGAGGTAACGGTCGTCGCGACGCCAGCAGCACGAAAACTTGGAGCCCCACGCCGTCGATGAATGGGAAGTACATACCGCCGGGTGGATAAACGATCCTGTCCGTCGAGGGGGGCGGTTGGTCGGGCTGGATCGGGTGGCACAATTGGATCGCGCCGTCGGGATTCAACGCCAGCAGAAAGAAATGCGCCGGGCGCTCGAACTCGGCGTGCACTTGTGCGTCGTCGTCGAAGACGATCGACTCGACCGAGTCGCCGACCGCCCCCAGCGCCCGAGGCGGCTTATTACCCCGAAAGTGCATGACCCTGAACGAGACGATCGCCGGCGCCGGGAGAGTCTCCGCGGGCGCGCGGACCGCGAGCGCGGGGGCGATCACGACGGTGTTGTCCGAATCGCTGGACTGGCGGCCGCGCGCGATCATCGCAAGCCCGAGCCAGAAGAGCAGGACGCCGAATCCGGCCGCCACGATCCAAGGCCGGGCAAGGTTGATCCTCAAGGCTCGTTCCAGGTCGAGGACCGAGCGATGGCGCTCTTCGCGATTGGGCGCAAGGGCCTTTCGGCAAATCCGCTCCAAGGATCGCGGCACCCTGGGATTGAATAATCGAGGCGATATCTGATCACCCTCGCATGCCTGTTTCAGGACTCCCAGTCGCGAGGTGCTCTGGTACATCGGCCGGCCGGTCAAGAGATAGTACAGCACCCCGCCCAGTCCAAACACGTCGGTCGCGGGGCCGATCCGTTCCACCAACCCGAGCGCCTGTTCTGGGCTCATGAAGGACGTTGTTCCGCCGAGCAGTCCGTGATCCTCGTCGCGCCAGGCGTCTCGCACCCGAGCCAAGCCGAGATCGATCAATCTGGGGCGCCCCTGGTCGTCGATCAATGCGTTCGCGGGCTTGATGTCCTGATGTACGATACCTCGACGGTGAAGATACGCGACCGCCCGACAGAGCTGGACCACGATTCGCGCGGCCTGGCGCGGCGTGGGCCGCTGTTCCTTGGCGTATTGCCGCAGATTGGGGCCGCGTACAAGCTCCATGACCAAGAACGGTCGACCGTGGTGGGAATCACAATCGACGACCCGGACCAGATTGGGATGATCACAACCGATGAGCAACCGTCCCTCGCGCAGCAAAAGATCCGCGCCCCTCGGATCGGCCTCCTCGCGCCGCATCACCAATTTAAGCGCGAATTCCTTGCCCAACTCGGGATGAAGCACCCGATAAACTTGCGCCTGCCCACCGCCGCCCATCGACTCGAGAACCAGATATTTTCCGATCCGGATCGGTGCCGCCAAGACCGGATCTAGTGTCGCATCGGACCGGCCCGACGTGATGGCCGCCACATCAAGGGTCGCGCGCGCCAGGCTGGTTGAGCATCCCAAGGAGGGGGGTTCGGTCGCCGATGCACCCGCTTGCTCCAATTGACGGAACCGATGCAAAACGCTCAAGATCTCCGGGGTTGTAACGGCGTCTTGAGCGTGGGAGGGAGGGTCGTCCAACCATCGTCGTGGGGTCGGCGCGGAGCCCTTCCTCAGTTCGTCCCAATAGTGGTCCAAAACCGCGCGGTACGCGGCGGCGCCTTGGCCGTCGAGATCGTCCGTTTGGTCATCGGTCATGGCGCGACCTCTTGACCTTGGGAGGGAAATGGCGCCTGGATCTTGCGAGCCAGGAGCCGACCAGTTCTCCGGGCAGTGCGAGTTGTTCTGCGATCCGCGGCGGCTCGAGCCCTTGCAGCAAGTGAAGCAACACGACCTCCTGCTCCCGGCTGCTCGCGCCCTCCTCACCCATTCGCTCGAGCACCGTCGCGGCGTTCTGGATTCTTTGGATGGCTCGGCAATACCTTTGACGGGCCGCCTCGGTCGTGAGGCCGAAACTGGCCGCGATCTCGTCGTGGCTCTTATCCTCGAGATGACGCATCACGACAACCGCGCGATCGTCGGGGCGGCACAAGGTCAGGAGAAAACTCAACCGCTGGAAATCCTCGCCGCGAACCAGCGTTTCGTCAATCGGCGATGAATCTCCGGCGAGCTCGCCCCCGAGACCGCCGCCGTCTGAAAGCGGGCGCTCCAGCCCGTGGCGCCGCCGCGATCGTCCCCAATACCTGATTCGCGCCAGGATCCGCTTGACGAGAATACCCTTCATCCAGCCCTGAAACTCCCTGCCGCTTCGGCCCTGGAAACCACCGATTCCCCGCACGGCGTGATACTGGCAATCCTGAACCAGGTCGGAGGGGTCCAGCTTGCGCCAAAGTGCCTTGGGCAGCTTGACCTGGGCCTCGCGTCGCAGCCAGGACCGGTAGCGCTCCATCAGCCGATCCATCGCGGATCGGCTTCCATCCCGCGCCCGCTCGATGAGGCGCTCGGAGGAATGAGATTGCGGAATGGAGGATGGCACCGAATGAAGCCTCCCTCGGATTTCATGGGGCGGGCGGACGGGAGTCGAAACTCTCCAAAGGGGCGTCCCACCCGATCCTCGGACGCATGCGCTCAGGCCGACCGTCTCGCGTTCATCACCGGTGATGGGCAATCCACGAAAAGTTGCTTTTCATTGTTTGCATCCCGTTCGCCGAAGGCAAGAAAAAAAATCACGTCACGGTTTTTTCTCGAAGGGAACTAGATGCGGGGAAGAGGCATTGGGGGCGACCGGAACGCACTCCACAACCGATTTCGAAGGTCTCTTGTTCGGTTCGACCGTTCGGCCGCGATACCTCTGATGACAGGGGACGACGCCGCGACCTGGGTTCGTCGGCCACGCCAGGGCGACGTCCCGGCCGCGACGTCGCAGGCCCTTTCGCGTCTTCTTCTCCCGGTCGACCGACCCGGTTTGCCAGGCTGTATTCTCGTGAATTCGATGCCCGAGACGCACCAAGGACTCCAACGATGAGTGAAAAACGTCAGTCGTCCCTCGCCGCCCGCGGCACCGAGAAACTCGCGCCGCGCGAGGCCGCGCCCTCAAGGACTCGAGGGGAATCCCGAACACATTCCCCGAGGCCGAGGCGACAGTTCGAGGCCGCCGTCGACCATCTGGAGTCGCGGCGTCTTCTCTCCGGGAACACGCTCGACACGGCGGGTCTGAATCTGATCGCCAGTCAAGAGCTGGGACCGACGAAACTCCAGAAGGCGCCGTTCGCGGCCACCTCAAGCGGGCCTCAGGGAGGATACGCGCCCACGCCCTACAACGATCCCGCCGGCAACGCCACCATCGGCTACGGCCACTGGCTGCATCGCGGCCCCGTCAACGCGGCCGACCTGGCCAAGTACCAGGGCGGGATCACACAAGCACAGGCCGACCAGATCTTGAGGACCGACGCGACCGCCGCCGCCAACGCGGTCAATAAGTACGTCACGGTCCCCCTCGATCAGACTCAGTTCGACGCCCTCGTCGACTTCGTTTTCAACGAGGGCCAGGGCGGTCTGGTCTCGCCGAAGACCGGCCAACCCTCGACCTTGCTCAAGGATCTGAACAGCAAGAATTTTTCAGCGGTGCCCAGCGACCTTTCCGCCTGGGTTTACGGCACCGTGAAGGGAGCTCAACAGAAACTCCCGGGGCTGGTCAAGCGCCGGAATCAGGACATCAACTATTTTGAGGGAAATTCGACCATTATCAATACGAGCAAGGCCTCGGGAAACTCGTCTCATCACCCCGGGTTCACGCTGTACGGCAAGATTAGCATCTCGATCGGAGGCACCTCGACCACCGGCGGGTTCAGTCCTTACGCCGGCTATACGACGGCGTCCGGAACTTCGCTGGCGAGCGGCCAATCGCCTTTCAGCGGTTATGCTCCTTACAGCGGCTATTCGCCGATCAACGGCTACTCAAGCACGAGCGGTTACTCGCCGGTGGCCGGCTACTCCCAGTTCAGCGGCTCTTCGCCCTACAGCGGCTATTCGCCCGCGAGCGGCCAATCGCCTTTTAGCGGCTATTCACCCTACAGCGGCTCGAACGGCGCCGCCGGAGGGAGCAGTTACACCGGCGGCTACGGCGGCTCGAGCGGCGGGGGCGGCTCGAGCGGCGGAGGCGGCTCGAGCGGCGGAGGATTCGGCTCTTCCGCCATCGCCGCGGGCGCGTACGCGATCGGCCCAATCTCCTCGGGAAGGATTCCGACTCAACCCGCGCGGCCGACCCAACCCCCGGCGAATGCGATCCCGACGACGATCTCGCCAACCCCGATCACTTCGACCCCGACTTCGCTGATCGCCCCGTCCCTGATCGACGACTCGGTTGCAATCGATCCCCCGAGCTCGTTCAGGAACCTCGCCCCGCTCAAGCTCGACCAGCCGAACCCGACCGCGACCGCCAGTCCCGTACTGATCTCGACGACCCACGACTCCTCGGTCGTCGCCGAGCCGCCGATTCCCAGCCAGGCCAAGACCGACGCCGCGGAGAGCGCGTCGACCGCGGCCCTCGTCGACCTTGCGACCGACCCGGCAAGCCCCGTCGCGCGGAAGCGCGAGACCGATGTTCACTCCAATCCGCTTCGCACGCCCGAGACCGTCGCCAGCACGGTCGCCGAACCGCCGGCGCAGGGCCAGAACCCCGAGCCGCCTACCGAGACCGCGAGCGAGAACAAGAACGGCGTGCGAACCGAACCCTCGAAATCCTTGATGGTGGACCTTGCAATCGAGACTTATCCCTTTATCCGGACGGCCGGCGCGGTCGATCAGTCCGCGGTCGAGCCCGCGGGATCACGGGATCTCGACGCCTCTCGCACGACCTCGAGTTAGAGGCCCTGGACAACCCTGGCCAGAACTTGATCAGACGGCTTCAACCCTCGGAAAGGCATCGACCGATGTTACGACTCACGACGCGGACGTCACTGGAAGAAAAGGGCGAGATCGTGGAATCCAGCAAGGATCAGTTTCACCAGGCGGCCCAGATGCAGAGAGCCGGCGAGCTCGACGAGGCCGCTCGAATTCTCGCGCGAATTCTCGAGCGCGAGCCGTCAAACGCCGCGGCGCTCCATCTCCTGGCCGTCAT
>DAIDHE010000139.1 GCA_027459775.1 Planctomycetales bacterium
CACGGCCAGCGACTTCGCGGGGCTGGCGGCGACCCAGACCTACACCCTGACCGTGCAGAGCGCGGCCCCGGGCAATCCCCCGCTGTTCACGTCCGTTCCCCCCTTGAACGCCGGGCTCGGCGTCTCCTATCCCTATACCGCGGCGGCCACCGACCCCCAGGGCGATCTCGTCACCTACTCGCTCGTCGCGCCGCCGTCGGGCATGAGCATCAATTTCTCAACGGGCGTCGTGACCAGAGGGCGTCCATGGGCGTCCAGAGGAGCGCCCGTGGTGCTCGATGCGAACAACAGTTGCCTGTCGTTCATGGGATCTTCCCCTGAAGATCTTCCCCTGAAGAATCGACCATGACCGTGAAACCTCGCGGTTCGCCCTTGAGTAATATCAGACGATCTCGTTTGGTTTCTTCGGCGAGACGATCTCAATCAGCCAAGAGCGACCCGATCGCGAAGGGAAAGAGGGCCATGCCGAGATTGACTGTTCGTGCGGCCGCGTTGGTGTTCGCCGGTCTCGTGTGGGGACAGGCTGGTGCCGAGAGCGTCTCCGTTGCTCAAAAGAAACCGGTCACTCTCGACTCTTTGCAGGCAGAGATCAATGCCCTGAAAGCGCCAAAGGTCGCCTGGCGCGAGATCGACTGGAAGACCTGTTTGCTCGAAGGGCTCCGCGAAGCGCGAGCCAAAAACAAGCCGGCCCTGCTCTGGGTCTTCATCGACCGTCCCATTGACGACGAGCGCTGCTGAGGGTACGCCGCACTCACCCGTGAGGTGATCTTCTCGAACGCCGCCGTCATTCGCCGTGTGAACGCCGATTTCGTGCCCGTGGCCCTCAAGGCCGGACTGATCAACAACCCGCCCGATAACGACGAAGGCCGGCTCTATCGCGAGATCGAACGCTCGAAGATCCTTCCCCAGGGAATCTGTGTCGTCAACTCCGCGGGAAAAGTGCTCGATTGGGTCTTCATGTTCGACGACGACAAGAGCGTTCTCGACTTCCTCGATCATGCGAAGAAGCGGTTCGCCGCGTTTCCCGACGCGACCAAGCCGTTCCCGGCCGAGCGATACAAGATGTTTCCGAGTCAGAAGCTCGCCAATGTCGATGACGACGGCAAGGTCATGCCGATGGTCGAGCGCCACCGCGAGGGGGAAGGCTGCCCGGCAAAGCCGCGGGTTCCGCGGGGAACCCTCCTGGCGCGGGTTTTTGGCCGGGCGCTCGACAAGGATGGCCAGCCCGTCGCCGACACGTTGCACCAGGAGAACTATCTCGAGGACCGCTTCAGCGTGCCCGTGGTCAGGCAGGAAGGGTTGGCGAATGCGCTCGCCGCCGCCGGCACGAACCGCTTCAAGATCGACGACGATCTTGCGAGGGTACTCATCAGCCACGCGTTCATGGGGGAACTCGACGTGAACCCCCTCGGCAACCTGAATGGCAGCAAGTGCACGCAATTGGACTGTGCGTTCTGGGGTCAGAAAATCGAGGCTGCTGGCAACGGTCCGGTCTGGGTCCAAATCGATGGAGAATCCGGGGTCGTGGGCGAGCGCCAGGACGACCATGGCGCACTCTGGCAGCACGGGGTCAAGCTCACCTGGGAGGGGCTGATCGAGATCAAGGAAAACCGGATGACTCGACTCCTTCTCTTGGCCCGGGGTACCGAGAAGTTAACGCGGGGAAACAAGAATGAGAAATTGGGTCGACTGCCGGGGGGCCAAGCCGTCTTCATGGACCTGGACAGCGGGGTCTGCTACGGCATGATCGGCCAACCGGTCGCGGTAGAGGAAGCCGGCAGTGGGCAACAGGAGCGGATCCCCGATGAGGCCGGCAAAATGCTCCGGCACGAGTTTGGCGGTCCCTTCGTGGTGTCACGCGATCGGGTCCAGGTGGAGCTGCGGTTGACCGAGGAGCAGAAAGAAAAGCTGAACCAAAACCTCCTGGAACTGTTGCCCGAGGCGGTGCGGTTCTTTCAAAGGATGGAAGGCTTGAACGGTGAGGAGCGCGAGCGGCGGTTCAGGGCTTATCGACACAAGGCGCGCGAGAATCTTGCGGCTGTGTTGAAGGAAACGCTCGACAAAGACCAGCGCGGGCGTTTGCGCCAGTTGGAATTGCAACGCGAGGGGCTTCGTGATGGGGAGACCTGGGAACTTCTTCACCTTGAGGAAGACCAACGGAAGCAATTCATGGGTCTCATCATGGGGGCGCATCAGAAGATTCAGCCGCTGCTCGAGGAGGCACGGAAGACCGGCAACGTCAAGGACGTTCAAGGCAAGGTGATCAAGATCCGCGATGACCTCGAAGCCGATCTACACGCCAAGCTGACGGATGCCCAGAAATCGCAGTGGAAGGCGATGCTGGGCAAGCCGATGGACCCGGCGGCCTTGTTTGATTTCTAGTCGCGGCCTGGTCGGAAGTGGCTTGGTGCGCGTTGATCTCGTGTGACAGCCTCGTGGAATGCCGGCGTATTACGAGGCCAGGGCGCAGAGCACATGCGGTGTTGAACTTGTCGACCTGACGACCCACGAGGCTCATGCTCTTCAGAGGAGATTACGCGTTCGCGCGAACAGCGCGGCGAACGAGTGATCGGGGGGCTTGGTCAAGTGCCAGTCGATCCTTTCCTCTGATCGCGATTGGCGGGACGCGGGTCGGGCCGACCGACCATCCCGCCGCCCGCCGTCTCGACCCCTTCCCATTTCGAGTGGACCAATTCTTGGCGGGCGGGTCGGCAAGTCACCCTCCTCCCAGTGCTTGTCTTCGGTCCTCACCTTCGTCTTTCGTCCTCACTGTTGTCTTCGATCCTTGTGACTTTACGCGGATCGGGTCGGATTTGACCACCGTCCTTGGCCGGGTTCGCCTGCGATGGCGGGCGAGCCGAAATCGTGATCGGGCGAAAAAGGGCGCACGGGTGGCGGCCGTTGATTCGCTAGGAGTGGTAGGGAGCAGCCCAACGCTCCACATTGAGCGATCATCGAGGAGTGGCGAGAACCATGCGACCTACCACGAGCGACCGAACCCACGGAGCAACGATCGGGCCGGCGATCGTCGCGGGGCTGGCGGCCGTGACCTTGTCTCTTGCCGGCTGCGTGCGGCCGATGTCGGATGACCACGACGAGCGGCTGGCCGTCGTGCGGAGGGGAAACCTGGAAACGACGGTGATCGCGGCGGGTGTGACGCGGAGTATGCATGCAAGCGTAATGCGTTGTGGAGTTGAGAAGATCAAGGGTTCCGATAGCGTGTCCAGGCTTCCGGGGGGCGCGTCGACCACGATCCTGAGCGTGGTTCCCGACGGCTGGCTGGCGCGGAAGGGCGAGATCGTGTGTCGTCTGGACTCCTCGGCTCACGAGGCCGAGCTGATTCAGCGGAAGATCCTGGTCGCGGGGGCTCGCGCGGATTGGAACCGGTCGAGGCTCGACCTGGAAGTGGCGGAGGGGACGCTTCGGGAGTATCGCGACGGGCTGCTGGGCGAGCAGATACAGGGCTTCGACGCACGGATCGCGATGGGCCGCTCCGAGGTCTTGACGCTGACCAACCGCCAGGACTGGCTGCGGCGGATGCTGGTGAAGGGGTACGCCTCGAAGGCTCAATTAAGCCAGTGTGAAGGCTCGCTTGAGTCGTCGGAGCTGGATCTGGCGAAGCGGCTCCTCGAGCGGGGCAATCTGGCGCGGTACCGGGCGCCGGCCGAGCTGCGGACGCTCGAGAGCCGCATCGAAGCGGCAAAGGCGAATTTCGCGCGGGAGTCGGGGCGTCTCAAGCTGCTCGAGCAACGTCTCGAGCATCTCGCGAGCCAGGTCGAGTTGTGCACAATCAGGGCCCCGTACAGCGCGGTCGTGGTTCACGCCAATCGGCCCAAGAAGGACTTCTTCGTCGCACCCGGGGCGCTGGTGCGGCAAAGCCAGGAACTGTTCGAGCTGACCGATCCGGACCAGGTCGAGGTTGAAGTCCTGCTCCATGAAACCGTGATGGAACGGGTTCGTGCGGGCATGCCGGCCCGGATCCGCCTCGAGGACTCAAGCGCGGATGTTCTGGCCGGGCGAGTGGCGAGCGTTTCGTACCTTCCCCTGCGGGACCGGAGCAAGTACGCGAGCAACGAGATCGCGTATTACGCGGGGCGTGTGGTGTTTGATCAGGCCCCTGGCCGCGTCCGCCTGGGGATCTCGGCGGAGATCGAAATCGTCACCGGACGAAAAAAGGGCGCACTGCTCGCGCCGGTCGATTCGCTAGTCCATGTACAGGGCGACCGATCGCTCTGCCGGGTGAGGAAGCCGGATCGAATCGAGCTGCGCGAAGTCGTCACGGGAGCGACGACGAGCGCCATGGTGGAAGTGCTCGAGGGGCTCGAGGAGCGAGAACAAGTGCTGCTCGGTGGAGTTGGTTTCCCTGATACCCGCGCCCGGAGATCCGAAACGGATTCAGACCGCGTCCGGAACGACTTCGCGATTTCAACCGGAGGACCGGCGGATGAATGACCTGAGCATGACGAGCGTGATGATGAACGACCTGGGGATTGGGAGCGTGGCGATGGACAACCGGCGCCCGACCAGATCGGCGTCGTCGCCGCGTGGAGCGCGGGTCGCCCTCTACTCTCATGACACGATGGGGATCGGGCATCTACGGCGGAATCTTCTGATCGCCGAGGCGCTGGCGTCCGGCCTTTCCCAGGTTGACATTCTGCTGATCGCCGGCGCTCGCGAGGCCAGCGCCTTCGGGTTGCCCCATGGCGTGGATTGCCTGACGTTGCCGTCGCTGTGCAAGGACGAGGCCGGGCGATACAACTCGCTGCGGCTGAGGATTTCCTTGAGCGAGTTGATTGCGTTCCGGGCCAAGACGATTGAGGCGGCTCTCATGCAGTTCCAGCCCGACGTGTTGATCGTCGACAAGGTGCCGCGAGGGGCGGTGGACGAGCTTGATCCCGTGCTGGAATCACTTCGGTTGGAGGGGCGCACGCGGATGGTGCTTGGTCTGCGTGACGTGCTGGACGACCCGGCGACCGTGGCGCGGGAGTGGAGAAAGTCGGCGAGCGAGAAGGCGATCCACGACTATTACGACGCGATCTGGGTCTACGGCGACCCGGCTGTTTACGACCCGATTCGCGAATATGGCTTTTCGCGCGAGGTCGCGGCCAAGGTGCGGTTCACGGGCTACCCGGATCAGCGCAAGCGCAGCCGGTTCGCGGAAACGGGGGCCGGGGACTCGATCGACGACTTGCTGTCCGCGCCTGGAAAGCTGTTTCTGTGCATGGTGGGCGGGGGCCAGGATGGGGCACGGTTGGCCGAGTCGTTTTCGCGGGTGGATTTCGGACCCGATACGACGGGCGTACTGGTGACGGGTCCGTTCATGCCCCCGGAGGTCGGGCAGAAACTTTTGTTGCGTGCCGCGGCCAATCCCGCGCTTCGGGTGCTCAAGTTCGTCACCGACGCCGACGGGCTGTTGAGGCGCGCCGACCGGGTGATCGCCATGGGCGGTTACAACACGGTCTGCGAGGTGCTCGCCTTCGAGAAGACCGCGCTCATCGTGCCCCGCACGAGCCCCCGGCTCGAGCAGTTGATCCGGGCCGAGCGGATGAGCGAGCTCGGCCTGCTGGACGTGCTCAGGCCCGACGACCTGTCGCCGGCCGCTCTCGCCGAGTGGCTCGGACGTGATCAATCGCCGCCTCGGACCCGGGAGCTCGTTGATATGAACGGGCTTGCCAAGCTCCCCAGCCTGCTGGGCGAGGTGACGGCGGCCGCACCCGTGTACTTTTGACCTTTCATCGAGGAATCCTGCTATGTTATTTGATGCTCCCATGCGAGTCGGCTACGTCGTGAAGCGTTATCCGCGGTACTCGGAGACCTTCATTGTTCGCGAGATCCTCGCCCATGAGAAAGCGGGGATGGAGGTCGAGATCTTCGCCCTTCGGCCCTCGAACGATGGCCATTTTCAGGATCTGATCGCGCGAGTGAAGGGGCGGGTCAACTATCTTTATTTTCCGGCCGACGGGCAATTGCCCGAGAATCTGGCCTCGTCGACGCTGACGGCGGCCCATTTCTGGAGGGCGATCAAGGAAGCGGGGGTTGAATTGCCGGGTTTCTGGGCCGCGCTCGCGGATTTGAAGAATGAAAAGATGAGTGATGTCTACCAGGCGCTCAACCTGGCCTGCGAGGTGAGGCGCAAGAACCTCGACCACCTGCACGCCACGTTCGCCAGCGACGCGGCGACGGTGGCCCGGATGGCGGCCCGGTTGGCGGGCATCGGCTACAGCCTCACCGCCCGGGCGAAGGACATCTTTCACGAGAGCGTTCGCGAGGACGACCTGCTCCAGAAGTTCCAGGACGCCACGGGAGTGATCACGATCAGCGATTATCACCTGGAACATCTGCGCGAGACCTACGGACTCGCGGAAGATCATATGCATCGGATCTACAACGGTTTGGACCTGAACGAATTTCCCTACTCTTCGCCGCTCGATCGCCCGCCGGTGATTCTCTCGGTCGGCCGCCTGGTCGAGAAGAAAGGGTTCGCCGACCTGATTGACGCCTGCGGGATGCTCGCGAGCCGGGGGCTTGAGTTCCGCTGCCGGATCGTGGGCGCGGGCAAGCTCAAGGCCGAGCTGCAAGCGCGGATCGATCGGCGGGGGCTTGGGGATCGCGTCGAGCTGACTGGCCCGATGCCGCAGGCCTCGGTGATCGAGGAGATGCGAAACGCGGCGGTGATGGCGCTCCCTTGCATCATCGGCGCGGACGGGGATCGAGACGGGCTGCCGAACGTGATCCAGGAGGCGTTGGCCTTGGGAACCCCCGTGGTGACGACCGACGTGACGGGCATCCCGGAGGTTGTCCGCGACGAAGAGACCGGTCTGCAGGTTCCCCAGCAAGATCCGACTGCGTTGGCGAAAGCCATCGAGCGGTTGCTCGTGGACCCCGCGCTTCGCGTCCGTCTGGCCCAGGGGGCCCGGCGCTTGATCGAGGCCGAATTCGACATCGACCGCAACACAGCGCGGCGCCGCGAGGTCTTTCGCGCTGGTTGCGAGGCTTCGCTGGCGAACTGCGCGGGGGGTGTGTGATGCGCATCGCCTATGTGTGCGCGGATCCCGGCGTTCCGGTCTTCGGTCGGAAACGGGGGGAGACCCGCGTGAAGGGCTGCACGATCCACGTGCAGGAGATGATCCGGGCGTTCCGGGGCCTGGGCGCGCGGGTCGAGCTCTTCGCCACCTGTGCCGAGGGGCCCCCGCCCCGCGATCTCTCGGATCTGCCGGTCCATCAGCTTCCCGCGACGTCCGCCGCCGAACCCGCCCTGCGCGAGCGCGCGGCCCTGGCGGCCAATAACGGGCTTCGAGCCGCCCTCGAGCACGCCGGGCCGTTTGACCTGGTCTATGAACGCTACGCGCTGTGGAGCTTCGCGGGGATGCGTTACGCACACGATTCCGGCGTTCCGGGCCTGCTTGAAGTGAACGCCCCTTTGATCGAGGAGCAGATCGAGCATCGCGTGCTGGTCGACCGGCCCGCCGCCGAGGGCGTGATGGAGCGGGTCTTTGCCAACGCCTCGAGGCTGATCGCCGTGTCGCAGGGGGTCGCGACGTATCTGGAGCGCCAGCCGGGCGCGGCCGGGCGCGTGCTGATCGTGCCCAATGGAGTCGACCCCGACCGGTTTCGACCCGGCCTGCCGGCGGCCGTCCCGAAACGGCCTGGCGGATTCACGGTTGGTTTTGTCGGGGCGCTCAAGCCCTGGCACGGGCTGCCGAACCTGATCCAGGCGTTCGCGGAGCTCCATCGCCGAGCGCCCGCGGCCCGGCTCCTGATCGTGGGGGACGGGCCCGAAGGTGGGCGCGTGGCCGATGATCTTACCCGGAGGGGGCTGATTCGTCAGGCGGATCTCACGGGAACCGTCGAGCCGGCCGCCATCCCGGGGCTGCTGGCGTCGATGGACGTCGCCGTGGCGCCTTATCCCGCGCTTCCGGGTTTTTATTTTTCGCCGCTTAAGGTCTATGAATACATGGCCGCGGGATTGCCGGTGGTTGCCAGCCGGATCGGACAACTGGACGGGCTGATCGAGGACGGGGTCGACGGGCTGCTCTACCCCGCCGAGAATCCGGCCGCCCTCGCCGAGGCGCTCGACGAGCTGCGGCTGGAACCCGAGCTGCGCGATCGCCTGGGAAGAAACGCGCGTGCGACGATCCTTCGGGGCCACACCTGGGAGGCGGCTGCGCGCAGAGTGCTCCATGCCGTCGATCTCGAGCCCGAGAGGCAATCCCTCGCCGCGGTTGGGGGGGCTCGATGAATCACCAGCGTTCGCTTCGCCGCGCCCTCCCAGGGTTTGTACAGGTCACGAAACGATTCACTCCGTATCTCCATGAGCAGCGGCTCTTGATCGCCGGCTCGTTCGTCGCGCTCCTGGGCGAAGTCGTCTTCAGGATGCTCGAGCCCTGGCCGATCAAATTCATCTTCGATCACCTGTTTCATACCAAGCGGCACGGCGGTTCGACGTTGTTTTCGTTCGTCGACCGGCTGGATCCTTCCCTGATCATTCTGGGGTCGTCGCTCGCGATCGTCGTGATAACGGGGTTTCGAGCGATCTTTGATTACGCCAACGTGATCGGTTTTGCCCGGGTGGGCAACCGGGTCTTGAGCGAGGTGCGTAGAGACCTCTATCGGCATCTTCAAGCGTTGCCGCTGGCGTTTCACACCAAGGCTCGAAGCGGCGATCTGATCGTCCGAGTCATGAGCGACGTGAACATGGTCAAGGACGTGGCTGTGAACGCGGTATTGCCGCTGGTCGCGGACGGGCTGATCCTGGTGAGCACGATGGGGGTGATGTTCTTTCTGAACTGGAAGCTGGCCCTGCTCGCGTTCGCGGTGCTGCCGGGTTTCTGGCTGTTGACGTCGCGGCTCACGGTGCGGATCCGGGAGACCGCGCGAGAGCAGCGCAAGCGTGAATCGGCGATGGCGGCGACCGCGGCCGAGACGATCGGCGCGATTCGGGTTGTGCAGGCGCTCACGCTGGAGGGTTTATTCACGGGTCGTTTTCATCGAAAGAATGACGAGAGCCAGCGGCAAGACCTGAAGGGAGTCCGCCTGACGGCCGCGCTGGGTCGCTCGATCGGTTTTCTGATCGCGGCGTCGACGGCTCTCGTGTTGGCCTATGGGGCGCGGCTGGTGAGGACCGACGAGCTCTCGCCGGGAGAGCTCCTGGTCTTCTTGACATACCTGAAACAGGCTTTCAGGCCGGTCCGCGACCTCGCCAAGTATTCGGGACGGATCGCGAAGGCCGCCGCCGCGGGCGAGCGCGTCATCCATTTACTGGATCAGACGCCCGAGATTCGCGATTTGCCCGGGGCCGTGCCGGCGCCGGCGTTTCGCGGCGACATCCAGCTCGATCGGGTCAGCTTTGCCTACGAACCTGGCCGGCTCATTTTCGACGACGTCGATCTCGTCGTGGAGGCCTGCCAGCGGGTCGCCGTCGTGGGGCCCTCCGGGATCGGCAAGTCCACCCTTGCGAGCTTGCTGCTCAGGCTCTACGATCCCACGCGAGGCCGGGTGCTCATCGACGGGGGCGACATCCGGGATTACACACTTGCCACGTTACGCAGGCAGATCAGCGTGGTTCTGCAGGACACGGTCCTTTTCGCCGCCAGCGCCCGCGAGAATATCGCCTACGGCGCTCCCGGCGCGAGCGATCTGGAGATCGAGGAAGCCGCCCGTCTAGCCAATGCACATGATTTCATCATGGCGCTGCCGCAGGGTTACGAGACGGTTTTGGGCGAGCGCGGGGCGACGCTCTCCGGCGGGCAGCGGCAGCGGATCGCGATCGCCCGCGCGGCCATCCGGCAAGCGCCCATCTTGATCCTCGACGAGCCGACCACCGGGCTCGACGAAGAGAACGAACGGGACGTCATTGAGGCCCTCGAGCGGCTTTCGCGTGGGCGCACGACGTTCCTGATCACCCACGATCTGGGGCTGGCCTCGGGCGCGGATGTGATCTTTTATCTCGAACGAGGACGAGTGCTCGAGAGCGGAACTCACGAGGAGCTTGTGATCGCCGACGGTCGATACGCCGCCGTCCATCGTATGCAGACGACCAGCCGGGCTCGGTTCGCGGGCATGACATGATCGTCCGCGGGCGGCGTGGTTTCTTCGCTTGAACTGATGCGAGCCAGAGCTTCACCATGTCAGACACACGGATTTCGGCGGACGCGCGATCGCTCGTGGACACGCCCCGTCGCCCCCCTGGCGAGGTCGCGGCGGTCTCGGATCCCCTGCTTCTCATCGTCGGTTTCCCAGGCCCAGGCGCGCGCTTGCTGAGCGAGCAGCTCGATCGCCGCGCCGACCTGGCAATCAGCCCGGCGATCGACTGGATCCTGGAGTATTACGAGACATGGACGGGCTTGAACCGGCACGGCGTGATCGCACCCGAGCTGGTGAATAAATGGGTCGACCAGGGGCGATTCGACTCGTTCGAAGTCGGCCGTGAGTCGGTGAAGGGATTGTTCGATGTTGAACGCAGGATCCCCTTCAAGACGTTCCTCGGCCGGCTCTTCGGCCTTTACGGGAGCATGAAGGGAAAGCGGTTCGTGGGGAGCCGCTGCCGCGCGTCGTTGCGGGATCTGGCGGCGCTGCACGCTCTTTGGCCGGATGCGAAGTTCGTTCACGTGATCGAGGACGGGCGCAATCTTCGCCAGCCTCTGATCGATGATCCCGATGAGCTTCGCGCGCTGCGTGCGATCGACTCCTGGGGCGAAGCGCCCGTTGCGACGCTTGCTCACTTCTGGGCGCGGGGCGTCGCGCGGGGCCGTGAGGCGGGACAGGCGCTGGGCCCGGGCTTCTATCACGAGATCCGTTACGAGGCCATTCTGGAACGCCCCGATCAGGAAAACGCCCGGCTCTCGGCGTTTCTCGGCCTCCCGCCAGAGACCCATGAACCGGGGGCGTCGGGCGCTGCGCCGTCGGGCGACTGGCGAATCCAGATGGCCGCGGACGATGTCGAGCATTTCGAGGCGATGGGCGGCGAAGTACTCGATGAGCTGGGTTACCCGCGCGCCGTTCCGCACCGGCGGCCTGAAGTGATTCGTCTTGCCCACGTCGTCCGCGAGGCTTTCGAACGGGCCGAGCCGGCACGGCGGCGGGAGATGTTTCAGATCGGTCGCAAGGATCATACGTCGCCGCCGAATCCGTTTGTATTCTTGGTCGGCTGCCCGCGCTCGGGCACCACCATGTTGCAACGGATCCTGGACGCTCATCCCCAGGTGGCGATCTGCCCCGAGACCTTCTGGATCCCTTATTACTACAAGAATCGCCTCGGCGTCGCGCCTGATGGAATGATCAACGAAGACTTATCACGGGTAATGTTCGAGTATTACAAGTTTTATCGAATGAGAATCGGTCCCGATGCGCTCGAGAGCGTGATGACGAGGGAGGGTCCGACCGCGTACTCGGCGTTTGTCTCGCGGGTTTTCGATCTTTACGGTCAAGGCCGGGGAAAGCCGCTGGTTGGCGACAAGACGCCTGACTACGTGCGGAACATCGCGACGCTGCACGCGCTCTGGCCCGAGGCGAGATTCGTGCACCTGATTCGCGACGGCCGCGACGTCTGCCTGTCGGCGACCCACTGGAAGCGCAAGGCCGAGCGATTCCGCGGCCTCTATACGACCTGGGGCGAGGATCCCGTTTCGACGGCGGCGCTCTGGTGGGAGTGGCACGTGCGGCCAGGGCGCGAGGCGGGGCGGGCGCTTGGGCCGGGTCTTTATCACGAGATCCGTTACGAGTCGCTCGTCGAACGTCCCGACGAAGAGAGTGCTCGACTTTGCCGCTTTCTGGGCCTCTCACACGATCCGACAATGCTCTGCTTCCACGAGAAGCGAGTCGTGAGCGGAACCAGCCTCGACGCCAAGGGGGCGTGGCTGCCGATCACCCCCGGGCTCAGGAACTGGCGGTCGCAGATGCCGGCCGGCGAGGTGGAACGCTTCGAGGCGGCGGCCGGCGGCTTGCTCGATGAGCTGGGCTACCCCCGCGCCGTCCCGCGCCCGCGGCCGGAAGCCGAACGCCGCGCCGTCATGATCCGGGAAGCCTTCGAACGCGACGCGCGATCCCTGGGCGACTGGCTTCCCTGAATCAAAGGGGTCAGGACTCATTGATTCTGCTCAAATCACCCCAATCTCTTTGAATTGTGTGAATGTGTTAAGCTGTGGCGAACGCGGTGATGTGAGATGGAGTGGAATCACTGCTCGACATCGATCCTTGTCGTCTGGATCTCACGCCTACCATCGCGCGTGTCGACCCAGAGCAGGTGGAAGCTCCCATCGGGCGCGGTGGCGAGTGAGATGTAATCGCCGCCGTGCGGCCAGCGTGGGATTCGCGGGTCGGTGCGCGAGGGAGTTTTGAGGACGGGTATTGGAGCGGTGAACGTCGCTCCGCCGTCGGCCGAGGCTCTCAGGTAGAGTTGCCAGGAGTGTTCGCGCGACGCCCAGGCTTTGTTGTCGGGTTCGACGGGATCGCCGGGTTCCGCCTCGATCCATGCCAGGCCGAGCACGCCTTGAGATGAGACGGCGACGGCCGCGTGGGGGATCGGCGCGGCGCGAACGTTGGGCACGGCCGTGGGAGGCGTCCAGAGGGTGCCGTCGTCGCTCGTCTGGAGACGCGGCCCGTGGGGCGTCGCTTTCCGGTTATGGCTGAGAGCGTAGACGCGACCGCGGCGTGGGCCGCTTGATTGGTCGGCCGCGAGGACCACGAACCCGTCGTGCGTGAGGACGTCCCGGATCGGCGCGGGCGCGGAAAAAGTACTGCCGCCGTCCGGTGACAAAGCGGTGTAAATCCGGCCGTGCGTGATGTGCTCTCGGGGTTGGTCGTCCGAGGGAGCTGCCGCATAGTCCGCGAAACCAACGAGGAGTCGACCATTGGGGAGGATGATCGGCGAGTCGATCGGGTCGTGCTGGAGCGTCGTGGGCGCGAGAAAACTGGCGAATGAGAACGTCCGCGCCCCGTCGTCGGACCGCAGGATCGCGCAGCCGTATCCGGTCATTCTCTTCCTGCCAAGGATTGGTCGATCTCCGTCCGCCGCCACCGCGACGAACAGCCGGGGCCTGCCCTGGTGCAAATCCGCCGCTAGCCGTGGGTAGTCGAATGCGCCGACGAGATGGGTCGGTCCCAACCAGTGCCGGCCGCCGTCGCTCGAGCGCCAGATCCAAAGCTCGCTCCGATTTCCCGCCGGACTTCCCAGGTACACCAGGAAAGCCGTTCCATCGGGCGCGTAGGTCGCGAACGCATCGGAAAAGTACGCGGTTTCGGCACGGAGGTCGGTCGTTCCGGCGATGTCGCCCGCCGACCATGTGGCCCCGCCATCCGTGGTGAACCACGCGTCGGGTTCGAGATGGAAGGTCGACGGAGTCGCGACCTGACCGAGATATCGCGATCCGACAACGACGAGGTTGGCCCTATCTCGGGGATTGGCGGCGATCCAGGGCTCGATGTATTTCCGTCCCTCGAATCCCACCCGACGGATCGGGCCGATTCGGAGTCGTGGAGGTGCATGCGCGGCCAAGCCGACATCGGTCCGGAAAACCGCCGCCCCCGCCGTGACCGTGCCGGCCTCCGCGAGAAACCCACGCCGGCTGACTCGTTCATCTCGCATACTCGTCCCCTCCGGCTCGGCCTGGTGGCACTGACCGGTCGACTTGAGCACGTCGCCGCGCGACTCTGGCCCTGAATCGAGCGTAAGACACGCCGCCCTCAAGAGCCAGGCGAATCTCGGCCAGGCCCACTTCCATGCCGCGGTTTAAAGCTTTGCTCTTTCATTGAGCGCGAGCGGGGAATACAATTCCCCGATTAAACTGCTACAATGTCCACTTCATGGTCCGAGGGGAGAAAGCGCCGTGGTTTTTCGGTTCAACATCGAAAAAACGATACAGGCGATCGCGGCTTTCCTGCACTTTCACGGATCGAGGGAAATGAGCTACCTCCGGCTGCTCAAGCTGCTTTATCTCGCTGATCGCGAGAGTCTGCGCGACACGGGTCGTCCAATCACCGGCGATCGAGTCGTGGCGATGGAGCACGGGCCTGTCCTGAGCTCGACTTACGACCTGATCAAGGGAGAGCATACGGGATGGCCGATGTGGTCGGCTTATCTCGGCAAGAAAGGATACCGGGTCGAGTTGTTAAAGGATCCCGGCAACGGTGCGTTGTCCAAATACGAGATCGGTAAACTGAGGGAGATCACGGAGCGCTTCGCGGATCAAAACGAGTGGGATCTGGTAGAGTTCGTGCATGGGCTGGACGAGTGGAAAAAGAACGATCCCGGCAAGTCCTCCAAGCCGATCCCGCTCAAGGACATCCTGGACGCGATCGGTCGGGGCGACGACGAGCAGGCGATTCTGGAGGACGCTGGCAACCAGGCCGCGTTTGACCGACTGTTCGCGGAGGCGGCGGGATGAACGCGGGAGACGCGTTCCGAATCCCTGAACCGGGGACGACGCTGGATTCACACCTTTGGGTCGTGATCTCGGACCCCGTCGTCGATCAGGCTCGGGTTCTGATCGTCAATTTCACGACGCGGCGCAAGGACTCGGATCTCGCCTGCGTTCTTCGGGCGGGAGAGCACCCTTTCGTGCATCACGAGACGTGCGTCAATTACGCGGGAGCGAAGGTCGTCTCGGAGGCTCAGATCCAGACCCTCTTGCGAAAAGGGCTGCTCAGCAACCACGCCGCCGTCTCTCCCGGCCTGCTCCAGCGAATTCGCGAGGGCGCGGCGGCGTCCGTCCGAATGTCCTTGGTCCACGCGGACATCCTCATCGAACAAGGCTTGATCGAATGCTGAGGCGGCGTTCCAGCGAGCCCCATGCCCGGATCGTTCGGGGATTGGGCGAAGCCGTCACTTGCGTTCACGAAAACCCGAGCACCGGGTGGGGGATGTAGGGTTCCTCGAGTTTGACGATTTCCTCTCGATCGAGTACCACCTCGAGTGCGGCCGCGGCGTCGTCGAGGTGGTGCGGTTTGGTCGCGCCGATGATGGGAGAGACGACCGCCGGCTTCGAGAGCAGCCAGGCGAGCGCGATTTGCGCCCGCGGCAAGCCCCGCGCGGCCGCCACTTCGCCCAGGCGGTCGACGACCGCGCGATCGGCGGCCTCGGTGCGGGCGTAGAGCGTCTTGCCAAACTCGTCGGTCGCCGCCCGCCCTGTGTCCCCTCGCTGGTCCCAGGGCCGGGCAAGTCGCCCGCGGGCCAGCGGGCTCCAGGGAATGACGCCCACGCCCTCGTGGGCGCACAGGCCGATCATCTCGCGCTCTTCCTCGCGATAGAGCAGGTTGTAATGATTCTGCATCGAGACGAACCTCGTCCAGCCGCGGCGTTCGGCGATCTGGAGCGCCTTGCAAAATTGCCAGGCGAACATCGACGACGCGCCCAGGTACCGCGCCTTGCCCGCCTTGACGACGTCGTGGAGGGCCTCGAGCGTCTCCTCGAGCGGCGTCTCATAGTCGAATCGGTGGATCTGATAGAGGTCGATATAATCGGTGCCAAGCCGCCTCAGGCTGGCGTCGATCTCGAGCATGATCGCCTTGCGCGAGAGCCCCTGGCCGTTGGGCTCGGGCCTCATTCGGTTGAAGACCTTGGTCGCGATCACGACCTCGTCGCGCCGGGCGAAGTCGCGGATCGCCCGGCCCAGGATCTCTTCGCTGGTGCCGTCGGAATAGGCGTTGGCGGTGTCGAAGAAATTGATCCCGATTCCCAGGGCTCGCTGGATGTAAGGCCGGCCCTGAGCCTCCGTGAGCGTCCAGGCGTGAAGCCCGCGCTCGGGAACGCCGTAGCTCATGCAGCCCAAGGCCAGGCGCGAGACCCGAAGGCCCGTTTTTCCCAGTCGGACGTATTTCATGACGCCTCTCGATGGCAGCGTGCTCGGGTGATTTCACGAGGCCGGCGGAAACCCACCGCCGCGAGTCCAGCACCCGAGTGTAACCGGTCGCCGCCGCTGTCGACATGGGAGCGATCCCGAGCGTCGCCGATCGTCGCGCCCGCGGGCGGACCGATTGATGCCAAGCTTCTGGGGCGTGGAGCGAAGACATTCAGGTCAAGACGTTGCACGCGACCGGCGAGCGGGCGCCCTCCCGACGGGGTCCGGTACTTTACCGAGGCCCTGGGGTCCGCTACGATGACCTTGCAAATTCCCACGGCGACGGCTTGGAAACGCAAAAAGCCTTTCGAGTCCGATCGATCCTGAACGTGACCAGTCCACTCGAGCCTGGAGTCCGAGAGAAGATGTCAACCAACCCGAAGCCCTCCCCAGCGTCGACCGGCCCCGCGACCCCGATCGTGAATCGCGAAAAGGGGATCCGGATCTTCATGTGGCCCAAGGTGATCTTTCTGTACCCCACGGCGATCGTCGCACTGATTTGTGCTTTGGGGATGTGGAAGATCGACGACCGGACTCACGACCCGACCAAGCCCCTCAAATCGGCCGTCGCGGCCAAATACCTGCCGCCGGGCGCGGCTGGCATCGACGCTCCCTTGCCCGATGTCTCCCATGTGGACCGCTTCCGCACTCAGCAGAACCTGCTCGCCGTTTTGTTCCTGGCGATGTTCGCCTTCAACTTGCTGGTGATGGGCCTCGATTTTCCCCGATTCACCATCCTGGCCGTCGTCCTGGGGATTCTGTTCCTCCTTTTCTTCGTACTTTACATCGGATCACACTTCGAGCTCGATCTGCTCAGGCCGATCCACGCCCTGTTCGGCGTGATCTACGCCGCCGCCAACGCCGGCTTTTATTTGATGGTTTTCTTCACGTTATTGGTCGTCTTCGCGGTGATTTCGGCCACCCGCTGGCTCGATTACTGGGAGGTCTTGCCCAACGAGATCCTGCACCACCACGGGCCGCTGTCGGACCTCAAGCGGTACCCGACCATGAATCTCAAGTTCGACAAGGAGATCCCCGACGTCCTCGAGTGGATGCTGCTGGGCTCGGGCCGGCTGGTGCTGCACATCCCGAACGTCGAGAAAGCCATGGTGCTCGACAATGTGCTCTTCATCACCGCCAAGGAAGACGCCCTCAAGAAGGTGATGAGCCGGCTCGAGGTGCGGGTCACCACCGATCAAGAAGCCGGCGAGAGCCGCGCCTGAGACAGCGCGGGGGCGCGGGAACTCAAGAGGGGGCGCTCGCTCGTCGAGCGCCCTTTTTTTCGTCTCCAGACTCGATTATTCCTGGCTTGTCTTCGGGCTCATGGGGCTGGGCGCCGCCGAGCCGGGGGGTTCCAGGTGAGGCCTGGGGATCGGCCGCGAGGATGGGGAGGGTTCGCCCATATCGCGGAACGAGCCGGGATTGCGCAGCTCGGCCAGGATCGCCCCATTGAGCACGTCCTCGACGTCCTTGAGCCGCCGGGCCACATAGGCGCCGTCGAGCACGCGGTGGTCGTAGATGAGCTTGACCACGACCTTGCCGGTGTCGGGGTCGATGGGGCCGAAGGTGAGCGTGGTGGTAAGCGGCGAGATCGGGTGGATCTGCTCGGCCCCGAGGGCTCCATAGCTGGTGAGGCCAAAGGTTCCGAAGCGTTTGTGCCGCTTGTAGCCCGATACGTTGAGCGTGCCCCACCAGAGCATCCGGCGGATCGGCGTCGGCACGCGACTGAATCGCAGCGCCATCCGGTAGAATCCGACGCGCTCGAGGGTCTCGTTCTTGTACCAGGAGACGGCCTCCTGGAGCTTTTCGAGCGATTGCTGTTCGGGCGCGCGAAAGATCCCCACGAACACGCCGTCCTCGCCCTGATAGACGCGCTCGATGGCGAGTGCGCAGTTCATCCAGGGGTGCTCGTAGAGTCTGGGCCAGGGAAAATCGAGAAACGACCTGCGGAGCGGGGGGTGGTCGGCGCCCACCAGCGCGTAGGCCCGCATGAAGAGGCATGCCCAGGCGGGTCGCGCGGGGTGGTCGCGGCGCGGGGCGACGAGTCGCGAGACGTCGAAGGTCCGGCTCACCGGCGCTGTCGGCACGCGATGGGCGAAATGGACCAGATCGCCGATAAACCGCCGCGGCCCCGAGAGAGGCGCCATTCGTCCCTTCGGCTCGTGCATCCCTGCTCCTCGCTGCCGACCCGCCCCCCGAGAGAGTCCGTTTCCTCGGTCGTCCTCGATCGGCGCGGTTGAGAGTACTCGAAATCGATCGATCGGTGAAGGCGAGGTCTTTAGTGAACAGTCGTGCGGAGATCACCGTTTCGAGGCGATTCGACCAATCACGGGGAAATCGGGGCCGCATTTCCCACGATGGGTCGCTTATGCCATAATCCGAGGGTGTGAACCAGGGATCAAGGAGTCGGGCGAAGAGCCGGGAGCGGCGGGATTGATGGGCGAGGTTAAGCGGACGCCGGTTTTCGTGCACCTGCTACCGAGCCTGGCGCCGCCGGGGATTCTGCGTGGGGGAGTGGCGGTTGTGACGGACGTTTTGCGAGCGACGACGGTGATGACCCACGCCCTCGCGGCCGGCGTTCGCTGCGTGATTCCCACCGCCTCGATCGAGGAAGCTCGGGCGGCGGCGGCATCCTTTCCACCTGGAACCGCGATCCTGGCTGGCGAGCGGCAGGGCCTGCCGATCCCCGGTTTCGACCTGGGCAATTCCCCCGGCGACTTCACGCCCGAGCGCTGTCGCGGCAAGACTCTGGTCATGACCACGACCAACGGCACCCTGGCCATTCTGACCAGCCTCGAGGCGGATCGTGTGTTCATCGCCTCGTTTGCCAATCTCGCGGCGACCGCGCGGGGGGTCGCGGTGGCGATCGGCCAGGCATCGAGCTCGCCCGCGTTACACATCGTGTGCGCGGGCACCGACGGCGCGGTCAGCCTGGAGGATACGCTCCTGGCCGGGGCCCTCATGGAGAAGGTGGACCGGCCGGAAACGAACTCCGGCGTCGAGCCCGCCAACGATTCGGCCCTGCTCGCCGGGGCGCTCTGGCGAGAGGCCGCGCGAAATCTCGACGCCCGGCCGCTCGCAAACGTGCTGGGTACGGGCCGAGGCGGGCGCAGGGTGCGGCGGATCGGCCTCGAGCCCGACATCGCCGCCGCCGCCGTCATCGACCGATTCGACCTGATCGCCGAGACGCGCCTCGATCCGCTTCGGATCGAGATTCGTCCCGGCGAATGACTCTCACTCTTGACAATAGGGCGGGCCTTGCCACGGTCATGCCCCTCAGAAAGGCGACCCCATGCTGGATGATATGGACAAACTGGTCTCGCTTTGCAAACGCAGGGGGTTCATTTTCCCCTCGAGCGAGATTTACGGCGGGTTGAATGGATTCTGGGACTACGGCCCCCTGGGCGTCGAGCTCAAGCGCAACATCAAGGACGCCTGGTGGCGCGACAACGTGCGGATGCGCGACGACATGGTCGGGCTCGACTGCTCGATCATCATGAATCCCAGGGTCTGGGAAGCGTCCGGCCATGTGGGAGGCTTTTCCGACCCGATGGTCGACTGCCGGGCCTCCAAGGAACGCTATCGAGCCGACCAGATTTTCGTATTCGCCTATGTTTACCCAGCGGTCAATCACAAGGGCGAGCCGACCGAGGCCTGGCTGGCGGGGCTGGGCGGGACGCCCGAGGAGGCCGCCGAGCACGTCGAGAAACGGGCGGCCAAGCTCGCCAAGCGGTTCGGCCAGCCCGTGGGCGCTCCCTCGATCATCCCCTATCTCAAGCTCGAGCCGAACGACCGCGACAAGGTCGTTGGACCCGCCACCGAGGACCGCGGCACCCTGACCGAGCCCCGGGCCTTTAACCTGATGTTCAAGACGTTCGTGGGCGCGCTCGAGAGCGAATCCAACGTCGCGTATCTCCGCCCTGAAACGGCCCAGGGCATCTTCGCCAATTTCAAGAACGTGGTCGACACTGGCCGGGTGAAGCTCCCCTTCGGCATCGCCCAGGTCGGCAAAAGCTTTCGCAACGAGATCAACCCTCGCAATTTCACGTTCCGTTCGCGCGAGTTCGAGCAAATGGAAATCGAATTCTTCTGCCGGCCCGACCAGGCCCAGGAATGGTATGACTACTGGCGGAAGGCGCGGTTCCAGTGGTACGTCGACCTGGGGCTCAAGTCCGATCGGCTGCGGCTCCGCGATCACGACCCCGACGAGCTGGCGTTTTACTCGACGGCCACCGCCGACATCGAGTATGCGTTTCCTTTCGGGGTGAGCGAGCTCGAGGGCATCGCCCATCGCGGCGATTACGACCTCACTCAGCACATGAAATTCAGCGGCAAGGATCTGACGTATTTCGACGAAGAGCGCAAGGAGCGGTTCACGCCTCATGTGGTCGAGCCGTCGGCGGGGGCGGATCGGGCGACGCTGGCGTTTTTGTGCGAGGCCTACGCCGAGGACGAGGTGGGCGGCGAGAGCCGTACGGTGATGCGGTTCCACCCCAGGCTCGCGCCTGTGAAGGCGGCGGTTTTTCCGCTGGTGAAGCGCGACGGCATGCCCGAGACGGCCGAGGCGATCTATCGCGATCTCAAGCGGCGGCACAACGTGTTTTACGACGAAAAGGGAGCGATCGGCCGCCGTTATCGCCGCCAAGATGAGGCGGGCACGCCATTTTGTCTCACCGTCGACAGCCAGACCGCCCTCGATGGCACGGTCACCATCCGCGACCGCGACAGTTGCCGGCAATGGCGCATACCCAAGGCCGACGCGTGCCAGGCGCTCGACAACCTGCTCGACGGCCTGCCCATCCCGGGAGACGCTTGAACGGTCGTGGGCTCGCGGTCGTCTCGTACGGGATCGAGAGTCATTGCACCGCTCGAACCGCCGCCCCGGACGCGCCCGAGTTTCGGATCAAACCTCATGAAACCATGCTTGAGCCAGGCGACGACGATGAACAGTCCGTTTGAAGCGGACCCGCTGGTTTTCGCCCGTGCTGGCTGGCCAGCCGCCGAAATCTGGCTGACCAAGCTCGAAACCTATCTTCAAGGGGCGTCCGTTTCGGCGGCCGGCGAGCTCTGGGCCGAGGCCGGCGTCGAGCTCGCCGCCGCAGCCGCGCAAGGGGGGCTTTTGCTCTCGCACGGTCCTGAACAGACCGTCCACTGGGACCATTACCGCCGCCGGCTTGACCTGCTCGCCGAGCTCAAGATCCCGGTCTTGATCCTGGCCGCCGATCACGTTCGCGAGACCGAGGTATCGGACCTGGGCCGGGCCGCCGCAGCCCTTGCCCGCGCGGCCGCCCTCGCGAAACCGTTCGGGATCAAGCTCGCGCTCGAATTCCAGAAAGGCTCCGGGATCTGCTCGTGCCTCGAGACGGCGATCGCCTTGATCGCCCAGGCGGCCGCGGCCAATCTCGGCGTCTGTCTCGACATTTTTCATTACTACACTGGACCCAGCAAGTTCGAGGATCTGGCCTTTCTTACACCTGAGAATCTGGCCTGGGTTCAGCTTTCGGATCTGAGCGGCGTTCCCCGCGAGCTTGCCGGCGACGCCGACCGCGTCTTGCCGGGTGACGGCGATTTTCAGCTCGCGCCCTTGCTCCAGCACCTCGAACGCACCGGATACGACGGGGGCGTCTCGCTCGAGGTCTTGAACCCCCGGCTCTGGCAGGTCGCCGCCGATCGGGTCGCCGATCTGGGTCGGCGGGCGCTCGAACGCTCGTTGGCCAGTGCTTCTGTTTCGACCGCGGCCCGGGGAGATGTGTGACGTGTCGACCCTGGCGACCCTCCCCGCACCGGTTGTCGTCTTCCGCGAAGAGCAAAACTTCGACTGGCGGGTCTACATACTCTGCGGGCTGCTCGAGATCGTGACAATCCTCGGCTGCGCCCACGGCCGCACGTGGTCGTTCGAGCTCGTCATCACACTCGCGGGCGCACTCGCCGTGGGCGCGTTCCTGATCGCCGTTCTCCTCCACATGACCACCGAGGCCAACCCCGCCGTGGTTCGCGTTTGGTTTGGATGGGCGCCGATCTATCGCCGCGTGGTCCTCATCTCCTCGATCCGCCAGGTCGAGGTCGTTTCGTTCAGGCCGATCGCCGATTACGGATTCTGGGGGTTCGGCTGGGGCAAGAACGGCGAACGAGCCCTCTTCGCCCGCGGCAACCAGGGCGTGCGAATCACTCTGAACGACGGCTCTCGCCTCTTGATCGGCAGCCAGCGCCCCGTCGCCCTGGCCACCGCCATCGAGACCGTCTTGCATCCCGGCGGATAAGAGGTCGGCGCTCTTACTCCATCGCCGCCAGCACTTCATCCCGATCGAGCTCGATCGCGACCACGTGTTCGTCGGCCGCGCCCGAATAAAGCACCAGCGATCGCGCGCGCTCCACCAGCCCGGTGGGGAAGACGACCCCCGCGACAAAGCCTCCTTGCTCATGGGCCGAGGTCGGGACGAGGATCGGCTCGGTCGTTCGCCGGATCACACGCGCTGGGTTTTCGGGGTCGAGCAGCATCGCCCCGACCGCGTACACCCCCACGCGTTCGCCGGGCGCGGGCCGGCTGCTCGCGTGATAGAAGAGCAGCCAACCTTCGGGCGTCCGGACTGGAGGCGGCCCCGCGCCGACGCGATCGGCCTCCCAATCGCTCTGGCCGCCGTAAAGCCGCTTGTGCCGGCCCCAATGAACCAGGTCGGGCGACCGCGCGATCCACATCTCGGGCCGGCAGAAACCCGCCGCAGAGCTCGGCCGATGGATCGCCGTGTAATGGCCGCCGATTCGCTCGGGAAAGAGCACCACGTCCTTGTTATCGGGGCACAAGATGATCCCGTGCCTCTCGAATCGCATGAAATCCACGGTCGACGCCAGCGCAGTCGCCACGCCATGGCGCGAGGCCGCCGCATAGGTGATGTCATAGCGGCCATCGAGAAATGTGATCCGCGGATCCTCGACGCCGTATTCTTCCCATCGCGATTCCGGAACGATGCGGGTCTCCGTGACTTCGCCAACGCTCGAATCATCGCCCAATCGCACCAGCCGCAAGTGCGAGACGAAGGTGAGCCGCGTCGGGCCGCTCGGCAGGATTTTGACAACTCGCGGGTCGGCCCTGTCGAGCTCGTCGTCATTGAGCCAGTCGACCGTGACGCCGTGGTCGGCCGTCCAGCGAGGCGAGGCGGTAAAGCCGGGCCTGCGCTCACGGGGTCGCTCGGCCACGCGTACGAGCAGGACGACCTCGCCCGCGAGCATTGCCGCGCCGGGGTTGAACACGCCGATGACTTCGAGATCTTCATGCGACGGCGCGATGCTGATTGGGCTCAGCAAGAGTTGTTCCGACCGCCGGATGAGAGACATGATCGGCTTCCTCCTCGAGAGTCGAGACTGCTCGCGCGGCCTCGAATGATCAGACCCAGGAATCCGGTCGGCCTCGATTGACTCACATGGACTCCTCGACGTCGTCAAGGATATCGTGTTCCTTGAAGCGAGATTGCGAAAGCGGCCGGCTTCCCAGCAGGATTCTCCGTGATTTCGCGGAGATTCCTCGCCACGCGTTTACACAGAGTCCATGCTCATGAATTTCGACGTGATCATCAAGGGGGGCTGGGTCCTCGACGGCTCGGGGTGCCTTCCTTACCGGGCCGACGTGGCCTTGCTTGATTCGCTGATCGCCGAGGTCGGCCGGCTCGACCTGGCCGAGGCCGCACGGATCATCGACGCCCATGGGCGCTACGTCGCACCCGGCTTCATCGACGCCCACGTCCACGGCGACCTGATGCTCCTGGCCGACCCTGTTCACCTGCCCGCGCTCCGCCAGGGCGTGACCACCTACATCATCGGCCAGGACGGCAGCTCGTTCGCGCCGGC
>DAIDHE010000144.1 GCA_027459775.1 Planctomycetales bacterium
GCTCATCGCCAACAAGAACGTCGACCCCATCATCGTCGAGCGCGTGCTCGAAGTCTTGTTTCACACCCGCTACGCCCGGCTGATCCGGCCGCCGCTCGACGTCAGACGCCTCGAGGAACCGCCCGAAATCCCGTGGCACGCAGGCGCGATCGCCTATCTCGAGCACGGCAAACCGATCCTGACAGGCCAGTTGCTGAGCGTCCTCGGTCAGTGGGTGACAGTCCTGGGCCCGCTCGTCGGCGGTCTTTTGTTCGTCCGGCAGTGGTTCAAGCAGCGGTTTCGGTTCGCCAGTGAGAAAAGCTTCGAGACCTACATCGCCAAGGTCAGCCGGCTCGAGCGCACAGCCATGGATCTTTGGGACTCGGGCCCCGTGCAAATCAGCGAGCTCGAGCGGCTCGAACGCGAGCTTGGGCGGCTCAAGGTCGAGGCGCTCGCGCGGTTTGCTCGGGGCGAGATGGAAGGTGTGAACATGATGACAAATTTCTTGACCCACGTGAGCGACGCTCGCGACCACCTGGGCCGTCTGGCGGCCCGGCGGCAACGGGCCGTCAGCCTCGAACAAACCGTCGCCCAGGCCCCCGAGCCCCCCATGGATTCCGACGACGACTCGCATTCCCTCGACGGCGACCAACACGCCGGCAAGAGTGGGTGAGCGGCTCACCCGGGCGCGCCTTGCGAGTCTTCAATGCGCGGTCGGGCGTTGTCACTTGCCGTCGGTGCTGAACGAAGCCTCGATTCGGCCGCCCTTGCGCTCGATCCTCAAGTGGACGTCGCCGGGTTCCAGGAATGCATTGTGCCGCGCCACGGGCCGACCTTGCTCGAATCCCTCGAAGAGGAGAAACGACCCCAATCGCTGTTCGTTCAAGACGGCACCTCGTTCCAGACGGATGAAATGATCGGCGTCGAACCAGAGCAAAAGACCTGCGCCGTTGAAGGGAAGCCCGCCTTCGCGGGTCACGGGCGCGGAGGGTTGGAACTCGCCACGGATTTTCACGCGAACCTTGAAATCCCCTTCGATCTCTTGAAGCAGCCGGGGCGCGTTGAGCTTTCCGATCTCGAGGCTCAGATCCTTGTGCGTGCCGGGGAGCTCGAGGGTAAGAGTTCCCTTGTCGACGTGAAGAACATCGTCACCTTCGGGATCGATGAAGTCGCCCCAAGAAACGGTCTTCCCCGTGCGAGCCACGCCCGCGACCGCGCTTGACGGCAGATATCGGCCCGGCTGGGTATGGCGGGTTCGACCCTGGCCGTCCACGAACGCCACCTGGAATGAGATTTCGCCGCTCGACGCCGAGCCCGCGGGCAGGCGAATCGCGGCCTTGGCGTGGTGATCCTGGATTTTCAGCGGGGCTTGCGCAGCCTCGGGAATCGCGGGCCAATCCGCGTTTTTTTCCTTCGAGGAGAGCGCGGAGCTTGGGGCCTTCCCGACCTTGTATAGAAACGAGGCCGAGCGGATCTTGCCCAGGGGATCGACGAGCCGGGCGTCGATCTCGAGGACGACCGCGCCCTTCTGGGCGTCCTTGGCGGCGAGGTTCACCTCGCGAACCTTGCCATCCAGCATCTCCCGAAGGTCGTGGGGCGGTATCAGGATGCCAATGTTATCGGCCGGGCGCACCATGGCGACCGCGATGCCCACGAGCCGGCCGCGGTCGTCGACGACAGGGCCGCCGCTGTTGCCCGGGTGGAGAGTTCCGTCGATCAGGATCCGCACTGGGCGGTCGTGGTCGTCGCGGTGAACACTCGAGACCGTCGCCTTGTCAACGACTACCGACGGGCTCTTGAGCCCGAGCGCAAGCGCCTGGCCGAACGGAAAGCCCAGCATCCAGACCGGCATGGTCTCCACGATCTCGGTCGGCGCCGTGACATCAATAGCCGCCGGCGGATCGGGCACGTCCGCGACCCGAAGGATCGCCAGGTCGGGGTCGCTCGTCGTGGTCAAGACCTCGGCCGGCAGACGCTTTTCGCTCTTCGTTCCCGAGCGGAAGACGACGTGAATCACTGGTCGCCCCGCGACCGCGCCAGGCGGCCCTTCGACAACGTGATGGTTGGTCGCGAGATAGACCGTGTGGCCCTCGATGGAAATCACAAACCCAGATCCCGAGGTCACAACGCCCTGGTCGCGGCTGCTCAGGGTGACCATCACGGTCGCGCTCTTGAGCAGCTCGACGGTCTCCCGCCGCGGTCCCTCCTGGGCCGCCGCGGGCGCCGCCGCGAGAATGACGATCGAAACCCCTGGCCAGACCCGCATGACTCCGCTCCCAAAAATGAGTGCGAACGCCGACGACGATTGGTCGAACTCCAGTGACTTCTTTATAAATTCACATCCACAAATACTACCATATCGATTCGCGGCGGCACGGTTCGGGCGGGGATTGAACGCCGCCAGGGCTGAAAGGGCCAATCATGTGCTCAGGGCGTCATTGAGTCACCCCATGCGTGCCAAGAGCTGGTCCGCGATGCGCAGGCCGATGGCGAGCGACGCGGTCGCGGCCGGAGAGGGGGCGTTGCAGACGTTCAGGATCCGGTCGCCGTCAAGGATCAAGAAATCATCGACCAGGCCGCCGTCGGCGGCGACCGCCTGGGCGCGCACGCCGGCGGGGGCTGGTTCGAGATGCTCGGCGCGGATTTCCGGCAAAAGACGTGAAAGCGCCTTCACAAAAGCTTTTTTCGAAAAAGAGCGCCAGATCTCGGACAGACCCATTCGCCAGTGTTTGGCCGCCAGACGTAAGAATCCCGGGTAAGAGAGCGAATCGGCCAGGTCGGCCAGGTTGACGTCGGTCTTGCGATAGCCCTCGCGCGCCAGGGCCAGGACGGCGTTGGGCCCGCATTCGACGCCGCCGTCGACCATCCGGGTGAAGTGGACGCCCAGAAAGGGAAAACTGGGATCAGGAACTGGGTATATGAGATTTTTGCAGAGATGACGAGCCTCGGGTTTGAGGGCGAAATACTCGCCGCGGAAAGGGACGATGCGCGCTGTCGGCTTGGTCCCTCCAAGCGCCGTCACGCGATCCGAGTAGAGGCCCGCGCAATTCACCACCCGCCCCGCGAGCCATTCACCGGCGGTGGTTGCGACCGAGACGCCGGCGGGCGTGTGCTCAAGATCGGTCACCCGCGCGCCCAGCACGATCTTGCCGTCGTGCTCGCGAATTCGCTCGGCGAGCCGCTGGCAAACGCCGGGGTAGTCGACGATGCCCGTGCCGGGGACGTGCAAGGCCGCCACGCCGGCGGCGTGCGGCTCGAGCTCCCTGAGCCGCTCGGGGCCGATCCTGGTGCATTCGACGCCGTTGGCCAGCCCGCGCTCGTGGATGCGATCGAGGGCGGGGATTTCCGCGGCGTCGACGGCCACGATCACCTTGCCGCAAAGCTCGTAGGCCACTCCCTCGGTCGCGCAAAACTCCTCGAGTGCCAATTTGCCCTCCCGGCAGTTCGTCGCCTTGAGCGAGCCTGGCTTGTAATAGATCCCCGAATGGATCACCCCCGAGTTTCGCCCAGTCTGGTGCCGCGCCAGCCCGGCCTCTTTCTCGAGCACGACCACTTTACGATCGGGCGCGCGCCGGGTGATCTGATAGGCCGTCGCCAGCCCCACGATCCCGCCGCCGACCACCACGACATCCACTGTTTTCATTGTTCTCATATGCCTCGAATTTATTGTCGAATAGGTATTCTCGACGTTTCGTCCGCCCGATCCTGGCGATCGAGGGCCGCGATCTTATCACGCCGAACTCCAGGCGTCGCCGTTCGTTCCCTCGGCCCCGAGGTCGCTCGATTGGACAAGGCTACGGTCGATGCTCCACCGGCTGTGATCGGATGCGTATGAGCGAGCCAGTGCCCGGCTGGAAGCTCCCGTCGATCACCCAGGCGTCTCGCACGAGCACATAGAGCGCGCCGTCGGGGGCGAATCTCAGGTCCACCGGTCGAGCGAGTCCCGTGGCGAAGGGCTCGACCTTCTCCGGGTGGTCGGGATCGAGGATGTTGATGCAGCCCTTGACGAAATCCATGAAGAAGTACTGACCCCGGTACAGGTTCGGGAACCCGGGCTCGCGATTGGTCGGGCAGAACGCGCCTCCGGCCACCGAGGCGACCGGGTAGTGGTGAATTGGGCCGCGGAATCGGGGATCGGTCGTCGGCCCTTCCGTGAGCGGCCAGCCGTAGTTGGCGCCGGCGAAGCCTTCGTCGACCTCTTCCCACCGCGCTTCGCCCACGTCGTTGATCAAGATCCGGCCCGAGCCGGGCTGGACCGCGAACGTGAAGGGATTGCGGAGGCCGAGCGCCCAGATCGCGCGATACTTGCCGCGGGCTGCGCTGTAGAATGGGTTGTCCTCGGGGATCGTGCCATCGCGGTTGATCCGGAGCAGCTTCCCGAGGAGCGAATCGATCCTCTGCGCGGGTGCGCCCGCCGTCTGCTCGCCGAGGGCGATGTAGAGCTTGCCGTCGCCGCCGAAATGGATCGCCCCGCCCTGATGCCCCGCCGGCACGCCGCCGCCAAGCTTGGTCTGGTCGTCCCCCTCGAAGAGGACGACCTCGCCGCCAGGTCTGGCCACGTCGCCCTGGGCGGCGAAGCGGCTGATGCGATGATGGGGGTACGGCCGCGGCGAAATCGAATTGACGTAGACATATCCGTTTTTGATAAAATCGGGATCGAGTGCCACTCCGATCAGGCCGCGCTCCCACGCGGAATCCACCTCGAGCTTCACGAACGGGTCGGGGGAAAGCACGTCGTTCTTGACGACGCGGAGAGCACCTGTCTGCTCGCAAACGAATATGCGGCCATCGGGCGCGATTTCCATCGCCGTTGCACCGGTGATCCCCCTCACGATCATTTCGGCGGAATAGCCCTTGGGAAAAGAACCCACCGTTCCGAGGCGACCGGCCGGGCGGAGCGTCTCGAGGTAGGCGATCAGGTCGGCGAACTCCTCGCGCGTCATCTGGGAATTCAAGGCTTCGGGCATCAGCGAGACCGTGCTTGTACGCCGTTCCTCGATCTCGGCCTTGGCCACGAGCACACGATGGCCGTCCGGGCCCGCGAGGGCGACCTGCCGAGCCGATTCGTCCTTCACGATGCCACTGAGAATCCGGCCGCTCGAAAGGGCGATCGTCGTCATCCGGTAGCCCTCGACAAGCTGCCGCGAGGGTTCGAGGACCGATTCGATGAGCACCCGGCGATCGAGCTTACCCGCGATGTCCGACAGGTCGGGGCCGACCTCGCCCCCTTGGCCATGCACGCGATGGCAGTGTGCGCAGGCGAACCGTTTGAGGTCGGCGAAGAGCGTCCGCCCGCGCCCGGCATCGCCGCGGTATTTGAGCGCATAGCGGGCGTATTCGTCTCGCAACGCGGACGACCGAGCGCCGTCGAGCGCCGCGGCCGCCCATCGATTCCAACCCACGCCGGCCGTCGTCGCGACGAGCAGCACGGCCGTTAGCTGTCGGAAGCCTAGGTTCATGTGAATCTCTGTTGGTACACGATCCAGCCCATGCGAGCGGCTGTTGATCAGCGCCGATTGGACGCCTGGGCGGCTTCTGGACGCGGCCGTTTGACGCGTAACAGAACGGGCGGGCTCGATTGGCCCCCATCGGCGGTCGTCGTCAAGTGAAACGGGCGAACCTGCTCGGGCGTGCCTACATCGGCCGTGACGAAGAACTCGCGCGACTGCTGGTTCTCAAGGACGAGCAGACCATTCAGCCCGAGGTTGTCGACGATCACGCCGAACGGCAAATTGCGGCCGGCCCCCGACGTGCCGAACGGGGCCGGGCCGTCAAAGCCTTTGCGTTCGAGCTTCACGGTCAGCATGATCGTCTGGCCGGGCTCGATCACGAATTCCAGGGGCCCATGCGGCGAGGGATTCGTGGGTCGAGGCCCACCCTCCGCGGGACCGATGGCTACCCGCAGCTTGGGCGCGGGGGCGAGCTGAATACTCCCCAGGTTGTTGACCGGGTGCGCGACCTCGCGGTCGCCTATCTGCGCCGTCGCCACGACCTTGCTCGCCCTGGACGCTGGCGCGGCTGGCGGGCTCGCCGCCACGTCCGCTTCGACCACCCCAAGAGCCTCGAGCTGGCCGGCCTCGATGACGAGCGGAGTCGTCACGCGAAAACCGGGGGGCATGTCGGTCAGATCCACGCGGATCGGTCCGTCGAAGCCGTCGATCCGCCGCGCCGAGACCTTGAATTCCTTGGCGCTTCCCGCCCCCACCTTGAGGTCAGTCCCGCTGAGGGTGACCGAGAAATCGGGCCGTTGCTCGCGGATCGTGAGTGTATAGCGGAACTCCGGACCTTGCAGCCCGCGGACGTCCTTGACCTTGACCAGGTATTCGCCGTCGGCCGGAACGGTGAAAAACAACCGCGAGTCCTCGCCCAGCTCGCGGTGGGCATCGTCGTCGTTCTCGTAATAGAGCAGGAAGACCGGTAGTCCGTTGGGTACGAGCTTCGCTCCGGGTGGGTGCGGCTCGACGATGTAGCAGGGCTCGCCGAGCGCATGCGCCAGCGGCGTCGTATCGAAATAGCCCCATCGATTCCCATGGCCCGGATAGACGGCGAAGCCGGAATCGGGCCCTTGCGGGTAGAGCCAGAGCTTCACCACCTCGCCGCTAATATATAAGTATTCATTGAGTCGCATCTCTTGCCAGTTGAACACGCGAAAATCGCCGGACTCGGTGTCGTTCTTACCGCGAAAAGTAAAATACGAATCGCGCACCGCCTGGAGGAGCACCCGCGGAATCTTTCGCCCCTGGCCGTCGAGAACCTCGATGTGGGAATCAAGCCGCGACTTGGACTGGGCCGCGTTTGTCTCGAGCACCCACTGCTCGCCGGCCTTGGCCCTGAAGCGGAAAAAGTCGGAGTCGGACCGGCCCGCGCCGCCGTTGATCGCGCCTGAGATCCGCGCGGGGATCGTCACCTGATTGGCCTGGTCGGGAGTGCCATTCGGCTCGTGCTCCGTGATCTCGCTCGTCGTGAGCGTTCCTTTCATCTCGACCAGTGTGGCGTGAACCGGGGCGTTCGGGGATGGGGCGGACTTCACGACCGGCACCGCATATGACGCCAGGGAGCCGTCCAGGCGGCCAACCTCGAACGATCTTCCGCCGGAGTCCATCGCGAGCGCCGTCGGAACGTCGGGCTGATTCTCCCAGAGGGCGAGCTCGCTGTAATCACTCGTCCGCCAGACCTTGACGGTGCGATCCTCGGCCAGTGAGACGAGCTCGCTTCCATCAGGTGTGAACGCGAGCCGCACGATTGCCCCCTCGTGGGCGTATCGCGCGATGACCATGGGGTTGATCTCGGGATTGTCGCGTGAGACGAACCGCCAGACGCGGATGTTGGCGTCGGCGCCGCCGGCCACGATCCAGCGGCCGTCTGGGCTAAACGCACACGCATATTCTGCTTTAAGAGGCTGTGGCAGCGTGTCCATGCGCTGGCCGTCCTGGACGCGCCAGACCTTGCATGTGTCGTCGGCGCTTGCGCTCACCAGGAAGCGGCCGTCGGGGCTAAAGGCCACGTCATAAACCGCGCCCGTGTGCCCTTCCAGCGTGCGTACAAGCTTGCCGGAGGCGACGTCCCAGAGTATGATTGATTTATCATATCCACAAGTGGCGAGCTGATTGCCGTCGGGCGAGAGCTCGGCGTCGTGGAGGATGTCGCGATGGCCCTCGAACCGCTGGACGAGCGCCCCGGTCGCGACGTTCCAGAGCGCCGCCTCGCCTCCCAGGCCGGCCACGCCCGACGCCGTCGCCAGCCGCGACCCGTCGGGACTGAAATGCACGGCCGTGACCTTGCCAGGGAACGGGCCGAGCTTGCGATCGGGGGCGGCGGAGCGGGGCTTGCCGCCACGGTAGAGCTCGACCTCGGCGCCACGGGCCACGGCCAGCCAGCCGCCGTCGCGGGTCGAATCGATGGCGATGACCGGCCGGGTTTTGGAGTGGGCGGGGAGCTTGGGAACGATGAGCGCCAGGCGATCCGGCCGCTGGCCTTGCGGGCCCCGCGCCCCGGAGTCGATCCAGGCCCTGATCAGCTCGATCTCGGCGGCGCTCGGCCGGGGCTCGTCCTTGGGGGGCATCATCGGTTTCGTGGTGCCGGAGAGGAGCCGAACGATCCGGCTTCCCTGGGCGTCGCCCGGCAAAAGCGCGGGCCCGTGGGGCGTGCCGCGCTGTAGCGACGCATAGTTTTCGAGCGAGAACTTGCCCTCGCGATCATCGTCGTTATGGCAGCCGGCGCAGTATTTCTTGAACACCGGCGCGATTTTCGCGGCGTAATCCGGCGCGGATTCGCCGGCTTGCGCCATCGCCGCCGAGGCAAGCGTCGCCAGGACCGCCACGATCAGGAGCCTCGACATATGAGGGAACCTCAGTGGTTGAACAAGAATTCGCGGCTGCTCATGAGACCCCAGAACACGTCCTCGGCGATCTCGGCCTCGGCCTTGTCGCCCGGCGGCGGGAGCAGGTCGAGCAAATGCTTGCGTTCGATCTCGCTGGGATAGCGCGCGAGGCAGGCCAGATAGATCTCGTCGACGACGGCGGCGCTTGACATCCCCTCGCGCCTGAGCCTGAGCAGCTTCGCGAGCCGGTTGCCGGGCGCGTGCAGCTTGTCGTTCAGCGTGGCGCCGTTCGAGAGATGCAGCACCTGGACCATCGTCGGCTCGTCCGACCGTTCGCACTCGCAGACGATGCGCCTGGGGTTGCGGCCGAAGGTCTGGAGAAAGTAATTCTCGACGGCCGCGTCATACAGTTGGACCGCCCGCGTGCCCAGGGGATAGAACGCGGTCGCTTCACGATCCGCGCCCGGAAAGGCGACGGAGTCGAACTTGGTCGGAACCTCGGTCACTTGCACGATGGCGTCGTGCAACACCTCGGCCATCATGCGGCGGGGGTAATACCGCGAGTAGAACCGATGCTCGAGGTGATTGCCGGGCAGGGGCCGGCTGGTGCGCTGATAGGCATTGGATTTCAGGATCTCACGCATGAGCGCCTTCAGATCGAACTTGTTCCGCGCGAGGTGATCGGCGACCGCGGCCAGCAGGGCGTCGTTGCTGGCGGGGTTCGAGACCCGCATGTCGTCGACCTTCTCGACCAGTCCGACGTTGAAGAAGTTGGCCCAGACGCGATTGGCGATCGAGCGGGCGAAATAGGGGTTGTCAGGCGCGGTCAGCCACCGGGCCAGGGTCGCCCGGCGATCGGCGGGGTCGGCGAAATCGAGCGCCCGGCCGTCGAGCGGCTGGGGCGGCTGGGGCTTGCCGGTGCGGGGCTGGACCAGCTCGCCCGATTCGGCCACATACAGCGTCCGCCGCCCGTCGCCCTGGCGACCCTCGCCGCCCCAGCCCTTGGCCTTGACCCGGGCGAACAGGCTCGCCATCCCGTAGTACTGGTCGTTGGTCCATTTTTCGAGCGGGTGGTTGTGGCATTTGGCGCAGCCGATCGACAGACCCAGAAACGCCTGGCACACGTTTTCGGACATCTCTTCCGGCGCTTGACTGAGCGTGTAAAAGTTGGTGGGCCCGCTCTCGAGGCTGTCGCCGGTCGCCGTCACGATCGCGCGCACGAACCGGTCCCAGGGAACGCCGTCAGCTACTTGTTTGTGAATCCACTGATAATAGGATTTGAGCGCGGCCGGGCGCAGCCGAGTGCCATTGAGCATGAGCAGGTCCGACCATTTATACGTCCAGTAGTCGGCGTATTCGGGCCTGGCCAGAAGTGATTCGACGAGTGCGTCGCGGCGATCGGGACTGGAGTCGGCCAGGAACGCCCGGGTTTCTTCCACGGTGGGGATTCGCCCGATCGCGTCCACGTAGGCCCTGCGGAGGAATTCGGCGTCGCCGCAGGCTGGCGACGCGGGGAGGTTGAGCCGCTTGAGCTGGGCGTCGATCTCGCGGTCGATGAAGTTCCGGGGCGGGCGCCGATCGGCGGTCTCGCCGTGCGGCGCCGGCGCGTCGTCGTAGGGGACGGTCACCCGGGCGATCGCCAGCCTGCTCGCATACCAGGCGACGATCGCTCCCTCGCCGGGCCCGATCACCTGTGCGAGCCCGTCGTCGTCGACCCGGCAAACGGTCTCGTCGGCCGACGACCATTTGACCCAGCGCGACACGTCTTCCGCCCGCCCGTTTGAATAACGGGCGCGGACCAGAATCCGCTGGCTCTGGCCGACTTTCTGGAGCGATCGAGCGGGGAGGATCTCGAGCTCGACGACATGCGCGTCCCCTTCGCTCGGGGCCGTCGCGCCCGCGCTAATCCATTCGCTCATGATGTGATATTCAAGCGAATTGGTCGCGAATCGCACGCCTCCCTTGTGTGCGATCGCGCCCGACGGCTTGGCCAGGAAGAGGCTGCGTCCGGGGTCGGAGAGCTCGACCCGCCGGCCGCGGTCTTGCTTGACGATGTTGAAGAAATCGGTCGCCGGATCATAACCTCTGAGCGACAGCCGGAAGCCTCCCTTGCCCGCGAGCGCTCCGTGGCACGCGCCCGAGTTGCACCCCTGTTTCGCCAGCACCGGCAAGACGTGTTCGCGGAAGCCCCACGCGAATGGCACGCTCATGCCATCGACGATGATCCGCGCCATGGCGGTCCGCGCGCCGACCTTGACGGTGATCGTCGTCCGCCCGTCGTGGAGCGGTCGCGCCACGCCGTCCACGATGGCGACGACCTTGGGATCGCTCGACGACCACTCGATCCCCGCCGTGATTTGCCGCCCGATCTCGCCGCGCTCGAGCTCTTGCACGATCAAGTTCTGGCGGCTTACGGGCGTGGCGAGCCGGCTCTCCGCCGGGAGCACGACCAGACCCTCGCCCGCCCCGGCCGAGGCCGCGAACGAGTAGGCGATGATCCATGAAATGAGAAACGCGCGTTGAATCCGCATTCTTTTTTACCTCGCCCATGAACCGGTTCGCCGGCGTGCCATTCGCGATCGAGGACGGCGACCCAGCGACCCGTTCGCGGCCCTGGTTTCGGCGGCTAGAAGAGTTCCTGGATCTCACGGTGTCCGAAATCAACCAGCGGGAACGGCCGGCCGGCCGGCCCGGGGAGCTTGGTTTCGAGGTTGAGGCCCAGGCTGTGGAAGATGGTGGCGGCGATGTCGGCCGGCTCGACGGGCCGATCCGCCGGGACCGCGCCCAGGGGATCCGAGGCCCCGACCACGCGCCCGCCCTGGACGCCGCCGCCAGCGAAGCCGACCGTGAAGCAGAGCGGCCAGTGGTCGCGCCCGCCGGCGGGGTTCACGCGGGGCGTGCGGCCGAATTCGGCCAGATTGCAGACCAGCGTCGAATCGAGCAGCCCACGCTGGGCGAGATCCTCGACCAAGGCGCTATAGGCCCGGTCGTACATCGGGCAGACGACGTCGCGCATGCCCTCGATCGAGGTGAACGGCTTCGAGCCGTGGATGTCCCAGGTGATCTCGTCGAACACGGTCAGGAAGGCGTTGATGGTCACGAACCGTACGCCGCTCTCGATCAGCCGCCGGGCGAGCAGGCAGCACTGGCCGAAGCGGGTCATGCCATAGCGCTCGCGGACTTTGGTCGGTTCCTGGGCCAGGTCAAAGGCCGAGCGAGCCTGGGGGCTGGTCATGAGCCGGAACGCCGACTGAAAATTGCCGTCCAGGAGGGCCGCGTTTTCCGACGACTCGAACGTGGCGACGGCGTCGTCGACCAGCTCGCGGATCTTGCGCCTGCGCTCGAGCCGGATGCCGCCAATTTCCTTGGGAGGCAGCAGATCGGGGACGCGGAACCCAGGTTGCGAGGGATCGGCGTTGAGCGAGAAGGGATCGAAGGCCTTGCCCAGGAAGCCGGCGGCCTGGCCGTTGGGCAGGTTGCCGCCGCCGCGGCCCATGAGCTCGGGGAGCACGACGAACGGCGGCAGGTCGGTCTTCCGCCCTTCGAGGTAGGCCACGGCCGAGCCGATGTGCGGGGTGTTGACGCCACCCGAGAAGAGCCGGCCGGTCTGCATCATCTGCCAGCCGGCGTCGTGCACGGCGGCCCCTTTGTGGTGGACCGACCGCACGAGCGAGAACTTGTCGGCGACCGTGGCCAGGCGCGGCAGGATCTCGGAGACCTGGATCGCGGGCGCCACCGTCGCGATCGGCTTGAACGGGCCGCGGACCTCCGCAGGAGCGTCGGGCTTCATGTCCCAGAGGTCCATGTTGCTGGGCGCGCCGAGGTTGAAGATCATGATGCACGAGCGGTCGTTCTTCCCTGGGATCACCCCTCCGGCGGCCTGGGCGGCGTACCACTCGGGCAGGCCGAAGCCGATCGCCCCCAGCGTGCCGACCCGCAAGAAGTCGCGCCTGGTCGCGCCGTCGCAGGTCGAGGTCCGGCCCCGGCCAGTAAACGTGAGCATATGAAAACTCCTCTTTCGACCCTGCCGCCGCGGCCCTGGAGTGCAAGCGTCGCGACCGCGGGGCCCAAGGGCGGACGCTCGAGGCGGGTGGATGCCGAGATGACCTCGGCCTAAACTGTTATACCCTGCCGGCCCGCGTCGGGCCAAGCGGTTTATCCGGCCTGGAAAGACGATTTGGTTGGTGCGAGCAAGGTCGTCCGAGGCCCGCGGGGCGGGAGACCGCGTCCTCGTCGCGCTTTCGCCGAGGAGGCCCTGGGCGTTCTGAGTCCGAGCGTCGATGCTCGGCATTGCCGACAGCGGCACTTTTGGCAGCTTTTGGGCGCGGCTTTCGAGGGTCCGACTCGCCGCGGCGGACGCCTTGCGTCCCACGTTTTCGTGGAGGTATTGGCCTTGGCCGCCCAGGCGGCTCGTCATTCCGAGGCCGACGGCGAAGTTGTTCTGGTCAAGCTGTGCCATGACGAGGAATCTCGAAACGAGGGTGGTCGGGACCGGCGTGACTTCAAGTGTCAACTCGATGATTGCCCCGAGCGAGCTCACCGGGGACAGGGACGGCGAGGATGCGATCATGGAAAAGGCTCACGAGCCCGATGGGGCGCAGCCTTCCGGGTTGCGTGGTTCAACCGCGATGAGCCGTGATCGAGGTGCTGTGGCGCGCAGGGGTTGCCTGATAGGTCGTACTCAGACCGCCTTATCCTTCAACGTAACACCGGTTCGGGTTTCCGAGATTGCAACCGCGCTGGATTCTCTGGATCAGTCGGCGCAACTACTATCATGACAATGGGTTAAAACTTGGCGAAAAACCTGGGAGCCTCTCATTGTTGCGCGCTCGTGGCCCAAACACCTGGCCACGGTTGGCCGACTTTGATGTACGTATATCTTGTATAACGCCGACCGCGTTCGAGCCTTGAACGGCGGATTCCGTCCGGGCTTCGAGGGCGTGAAGATCAAAGTGAACGGCGGCTGCGCTGAAGAGAGCCGTCTGGAGGGTCGGGGTCGCGAGCGATATGCTGATCTGAGTGGCAGGATGGTTGCTTCTTACAAACGCGCCCGGCACGGAGGCTCGCGCATGTCCTCGACCTTGACCCCACCGCCCGAGCTTGAGTCTCCGCCCTCGGCCGAGGTTTTGGGCGGCTTGTACCGGATGACCGTCGGCCAGTACGAGCGCCTGGTGGAATCCGGCGCGCTCGATGGCCAGCCGGTCGAATTGATGAGCGGCTTGCTGGTGAGGAAAATGGGAAAAAAGCCACCGCATGTCATCGCCCGCGAGGCGCTTCGCGACGAGATCTTGCCGTTGATTCCGCGGGGATGGCGGCTGGCGATCGCGGCGCCGGTGCGGATTCCCGACTTTGACGAGCCCGAGCCCGACCTGGCGATCGTGCGGGGAACTCGGGAGCAGTACCAGGATCGCCACCCGGGTCCAGGCGCGATCGAGCTCTTGATCGAGGTCGCGGAAACCAGCTTGGCCCGAGACCGGGGCGCGAAGCAGGCGGCCTATGCTCGAGGGGGCGTGCCGGTCTACTGGATCGTCAACCTGATCGACGGCCAGCTCGAGGTCTACACTGGCCCCACGCCAACGGGCTATCGGGACCGAGTCGTGCTGACGGCCGGCGAGCACGCGTCCGTGCCGATCGGCGATCTGGAAATCGGCCGGATCGCCGTCTCCGCCTTCCTGCCTCGCGGCACGCCAGGCGGCGGCAAGGCCGAGGACGGTGCCTGACCGAGCCTGGACCGAGCGAGAAGACGCGAGCTTGACGTCATTGAGATCGTTCCGCTGGATCGATTCCAGGCAACCGCGAAACCACGCACTTCGGTCGAGCCCATTCCTTCATGCGGGCCGGCCATGATGGGGCCAAAGCTGGGGCTCCCTGTCTTTCCATGACTTGCACGACTGACTTTCCGGGCTGGAGCTTCACGTCCGCCCCTTGAGCCAGGCCAGCACGACCTCGGCGTTCTGGTTCGGGGGAAACACCGGATAAAACACCTTCTTGATCCGTGCCTTCTCGACCACCAGGGTCAGGCGCTTGATTAAACGGACGCCCTCGAATTCGAACGTCGGCAGCTGGAGGGCGTCGGTCAGCAGGAACTCGGCGTCGCTCAGGATTTCATAGGGAAGCTGGTTGCGGCTCACGAGCTCGAGCTGATACGCCGAGTCTTGACTGCTCACGCCAAACACCGTCGCGCCGAGCCGGCGGAACTCGGCGTGGTGATCGCGATAGGCGCACGACTGCGGTGTGCAGCCCCGAGCGCCCGGCGTCTGGTCCCATGCCGCGGGGATTGGCACGCCCGGCCGGCCGCTGCGGGGATAGAAAAAGAAGACAGCGAGCCCCCGTGATAGGTCTCGGAGGTGGACCCGCCGGCCCGCCGTGGACGAGAGCTCAAGGTCGGGGAGATCCTGCCCGGGAAGATGAAGACATGCGCCGTCGTCCTCGGGGACGGGAAGGTTCTCGGGAAGTTCGTGGGGGTCGGTCATCGCGTCTCCAGGAAAAGGCCCGGGCGTCATGGCCGGGCCCTGGCCGCGCGCTGTAACGCTCTCTGGACCGGTACGCCCCATTCTGGCGTCGGCGCGTAGCTCCAGTCCAGGATCAGCGAGGGGCCGGCGGCGGGATGAAAATCCCATGCCGTCCAGTTGAGTCGATGCCTCTCGATGTAAGCCAGCATCCTGGGCGCCCAGGTCTTGGGGTCTTCATTCTTGCCGTCGCGGGCGCAGCCGCACTCGCCGGCCAGCACGGCGTGCTTGGCGAGGATTACGGTCACATGTTGATCCCAATTGTGTTTCCATGGGTAGATATGTGCGTCATAGAGGATTCCGTCGCCGCTGGGGTCGGCCAGGGCGAATCCCTTGACGATTCCGCTCAGGTCGTAGGCCCAGTCGAGCCCGCCGGCGACGACCACGTTCCGGGCTCCCTGGGCGCGGACGGCGTCGATCAGTTTCTGGAGGCCTGGGCTGTGGTACTCGATCATTCCTTGGTCGGTCTTTTCACGGACCAAGCCGCCGTCGCGCCAGGTTTCCCAGGAGACCTCGAACGGTTCGTTGTACAGGCCGAAGAGCACCGCTGGATGATTGGCGTAGACCGGGGCGACGGCCTTCCAGAAGGCCAGGCTGTTCTCGTCGGGCATGCGGTGTTGACCGATGCGCGAGCCCCATGTTCCGGCGTCGGACCAGTGGAGGTCGAGGATGACGTACGCGTTCCGGGCGGCGACGGCGTGGACCACGTCCTGGACCAGCTTTCGGTAAGCCGTGCCGCCGTCTTTTTGCTCGGGCGCCTTGCCAAACCAGCGATCTTGCGACAGGGGCAGGCGAATCGCGTTCGCGCCCCAATCGTCAATCGCCGTTTTGACCGACTTGAGCACGTTTTCGCCCTGGGCCGACCACTCGAGGCTGGCGACGTTGACTCCTTGCAGCCGGGCTCGGCCGCCATCGGGAGTCTCCAGGTGATTTCCCACGACCTTGAGTCGGGGCGGGCCGCCGGCGGCCGCCGCGGCCGCGGGCGCTGTGGGCATGACGAAGCAATAGACGTTGTAACGGATCTCGCTCCAGGCCGGCTCGGCCGCAGGGCCGCCAGGGAAGAGCGGGCGGTTCACGGGCGTGAAATGGATTCGCACCCGGACGGCCGAGCGGCCCTCGGTCAGAAACCGCGGCACGAGAAACTCATCATCCCGGAACCGCCGGTTGGACGTTTTCGCCACGTGCCGCGTCGAACCCAATTCTTCCTTCGGATTGGAATGTACATAAGTGTTTGAGCCGGCCAGATACCAGATCCCCGCCGGCTTCCATTCCCGCTCGGTCCCCGCCCGCCCGCGGCTGGCATCGGCGATCAAGACCTCCGCGCGCTGATTCGGAAACGCGTAATCGAGCTTGCGGCGGAGCATGACGCCGAGATTCCTGGGCTCGAGCGTGACGGTGAATTCCGACGTGCCCGTGGTCGACCGTCCTCGATCCGTGTGGGCGGGATAAACCTCCCGTCCGCGCAGGTGGTCGACACCCCATTCATAACGCGATGTGATCTGATAAGGACGCGATGCGTCGGGCGAGTGATATCCATGCGCCTGCTCGCTGTTCGCGTCGCCGATCTGTAACTCGTCGGTTGGGATGAGCGACGGGCTGGGCGCGCCGTACCAGTAGGTCACGGTTTCGTAGTGCTCGGTGGATTCGTTGGTCCCGCCGTGTTCCAGGCGGATCCGGGCGTTCCTGCCAAAGGGCATGAGGTCGGCGAGCAAGAAGCGGTAGGCGGACTCGATCTTGTCCGCTTCGTTGCGGGCGCTCTTGGCGTCGACGGCCCCGACGGGATGGCCGGCGAAGGGGAGGGTCATGTTGCGCCCGCCCCAGTAATCGCCGCCTCCGCCCCACTCCTCGGTCCCCGTGCCCTGCGCCTGCGGCGTGAGGCTGTCGTCGAAATAAAAGCGCGGATCGCCCTCGAGCGTGGCCAGATTGGCCCGGTGCGAAAAGATGAACGATGTCCCCACGAAATGCCCCGACCAGTGCTCGCCGCCCTCGGTC
>DAIDHE010000154.1 GCA_027459775.1 Planctomycetales bacterium
GCCGGCTTTCTTTGGATGTTTTTTGCGTTTGTGGCCACTGGAACCTCCTCCTCTCCCCTGTACTTTGAATCGGACGCAATGGTGCTGCAAGGCGTAAGGTGGTCTCTGCTGCTCTCGGGCGAAAACCTTATCTACGTGATCTCAGGGAAAGCGTTAAGGGGACATTCCTAAATTCCGGCGGAAGGCGTTAAGGGGACATTCCTGAATGGCGTGAACTTAAGCCACCAACGGCTTTGCCAGAGAGGCGTTAAGGGGACAGAGGCGTTAAGGGGACATTCCTATATTCCGGCGCAGACTGAGGGTTCTTGAGCGATCACGCGATCTGGGTAAGGGTGGTTTTGGCCGACGTTTCGAGAGCTTCGAGATATCCCTACTCCGGCTCGCGGATGCGGGAACGATGCCACGAGACGACACCGTTGCCGCCGAGTGAACCGCGAGAGTCGATCATTCGTTGACGAGTCGATCTTTTCCAAACGACGAACTTGAACGCCTTGAGCGCGTGGGGAGGGTGACATGCTGCCTGGGTTTTTTCGGCGGTTGCTCCGGAATCACGAGGCGGCCAGGGCTCAAGACGAGCCGCCGCGGCCGGAGGGCGAGACGAGCGCCTACGTCAGCGAGCTCGCGGCCGGGCGAAGGCGTTAAGGAAGGCGTTAAGGGGACATTCCTAGATTCCGGCGCAGACTGGGTGTTTCCGTGAAAATACGCATTTTGGGTAGACGCAGCACCTGGCCAAAGATTTCAGTGCTTCGACCCACCCCTGAGACGGCGCGCGGATGCGGGAACGAAGCCACGAGACGACGCCATGGCCGCCGAGTGAAATGCGAGAGTCGAGAGTCGATCATCCGTTGACGAACCGATCTTTTCCAAACGACGAGCCGGGTCGCCTCGAGCGCGTTGGGACGGTGACATGCTGCCTGAATTCCTGCGGCGATTGCTCCGGAAGCGCGAGTCGGCCAAGGTTCAAGACGAGCCCGCGCAGCCGGGGGGCGAGACGAGCTTTTTCGTGCGGGAGCTCGCGGCGGGGAACACTGAGGCGCTCGGGGAGCTGGTGATCCGCTTTGACAAGGTCATGATCGCGACCGCGCGCCAGCTCACCAAGCGCTATCACGTGCGCGGCGTGGCCGTCGAGGCCGAGGACGTGTTGTCCCAGACGCTGCTCCGTCTGCTCGCCGAGGCGAGCGAGGGGCGGCTCAGCTCGATCAAAAACACAGCCGACTTCTGGTGGCGGTTCTACAATCTGCTCCGCATGGAGCTCTCGGCGCTCAAGCAAGAAACCCGCGCTCTCAAGCGCGGCGGCCAGGGCCGGTCGCCCGCGCCGACGGCGGGAAGTCCAGCCGCGCTGGGCCAGCTCCGCCGCCACGAAAGCGAGGCCCTCGACGAGCTCATCGACCCGACCCCAGGCCCCGACGACCTCGCGCTCGCCGCGCTCCAGGTCGAGGTCATGCTCAAGCCCCTCGAAAGCCCTTCCCTCAGACGCATCGCAAGGATGCGCCAGGAGGATTACACCGCCCAGGAAATCGCCGACCAGATCGGCGCGGGCGTCCGAACCGTCGAGCGCTGTCTCAGCGAGATCCGAGGAGTCTACACCCAACGCGGCTGGGACAACGACGCGATCCGACGAGTCCTCGCCAGAGCCGCAGAGTAGGAAAGCGGCGACCAGGCCCAGGATCGTTCAACGGAAGCGGGGCGATCCGGCCATCACCGCTTGACCGGCTTTTCTCCGACCCGCCGCGGGCGACCTCATCGACTTGTGATACGGACCTCAGGGCGCTCGTTCATCCAGGACCCTTGAGCAAACCATCGGTCGATGCGGGCCTGTCGTCGCCGGCCCCATCGTGGTTGGAGCCGCCGTGCGCCATGCGCTCGCGTCGCAGCCTGGCGATCTCGCCCAGGTGTTTTTCCACGCCCTCACGCGTCTCTCCGCTCTTTCTTTGAATCAGGCCGACCAACTGCTCGTACTTGCCATTGACGATCTGGAGCTCCTCGTCGGTCAGCTCGCCCCAACGCTCCTGGATCCTATCCCAGAGCTCTTTCCATCGAGCCTGCAATTCGCCCTTGTCCGACATTGCCCGTTCCTCCCGATGAGGCGCCGCCCCGGACGATTCACGCCTCCAGACCGCACAAGCTTGCCGATGCACTCCACGTGCCAACCGTCGACCAAACCCATGGGATGCATGGACCGGCCGTGCGAGCGGGTATCGGCGGATGCCGCGCCGCGGAATCCAGCACTCGAACCAGGCTCGCATGGTCAACGGCCTTCTTGGCACGTGACTTGCTCAATTCTGTTTCCGGGCGCGGGTGGCGAGCAACGGGTCTCGGTGAGGCCTTGCCCGCGTCGACAACCTCAATAAGGGCGACGAGAGAGCAGGTCGTTCAAAGTTTGACCAGGCCGATCGCTCGCCGACCAGGCTCAGAATCCGCGCTCGAGCCCAGATGGGAACAACCAAGATGGCGAGCCTCTCGAGCGATCCTGAAATCGACGAAATTCGCAGGCGAATGAGCCTGATTCGCCGCGACATGCACGGCGACGTCCAGATGGCCGTCAACTCGGCACAGCGGTGGTTTGACTGGAAGTCCTATGTGACGAACTACCCGTGGATTGCGGTCGCGGTCGCGGTGGGGGCGGGGTTCATCGTGGCGCCCGCGCGACGGCGAGCTCCCGACTTGCCCCTCGAGCCTTCGACCTTGATGTCGCCCGCGCCTGAGCAAAACGCCGGGCCGCCGCGGCCCGCGCCTCGGTGGCACATCCCGCGCAGCGACTGGGTCGGTCTCGCGATCGGGATCCTCGGACCCATCGCGGTCCGGGTGGCGCAGAATTACTCGATTCACACGATCCAGCGCTGGATCGAATCTCAATCCGAGGCGACCCGTAGCAGAGCCCGCCGGCTCGAACAGGAGACCATCCATGACGAATCACGATCCGGGCTGGCGAGCGGGGCTCGTGGCGCCCGTCCGCACTGAGTCGCCCCATCCCCGGCTCTCGGCCGAGCCGGAGGTCGGATGGTTGGCGTGGGGCCGCGACCGGCTCTCGACCGTCGACGGTTTGGTCCGTGAACAAGTCCAGCGGCGTCCGCTTCCGGTACTGGGCGGCGCACTGATTCTGGGAGTCGCGATCGGATGGCTGATCAAAAGGCGGTGAGTGAAGCAGCGGGCAAAAACGGCGCGACCATGGGCTCCGTGGGCGAAGGCGTCACGGATTTCGTTGGGGATCTGGTCGAGCTGGCCGAGCTTCAGTTTCGTCTCCTTCAGCGCGACGCGCGGGAGGGCCTCGATCGAGCCGCCCCCTCGCTCGCAGCACTCGGGCTCGGCGCGTCCGCGATCGTGTCGGGGATGGCGCTGGCGCTTTTCGGACTGGCGGAAGAGCTGACGGCGCTCGGGATCCTGAGCCGACCCTCCGCTTTCGTGACCGTCGGGTTCGCGGCAGTGCTCATCGGCGCGATGGCGCTCCGATTCTCGCTCTCACGCATCGCGTCGTCGACGCAAGCCTTTCGACGCACGACCGAGGAACTGGTCCGCAACCTGGCCTGGGTGCGAACGGTGCTTGCCCAGAGCGGCCGCGCCCGATCGCGCCGATCCTGAACCCCGCCGCGTGCGCGGGCGAGGTTCGTCGATCGGCACGTGCTTTGCGTTCCAGGATCGCGACGACGACGCGCATCGCCGCAATTCCTGAATTTCCTGAACGAGGAGGCAATGTGATGAGCCAAACACATCTCAAGGAGCGTCATGCCGAGCACCCCGCCCGCGGGGCGGCGGCCGTGGAGCGAGCGGCCAGGGATCAGGGCGTGGCGGACGGTCTGATCGAGAAGATCGAGGATTTCGCCCGGGAAAAGCCCCTCACATTCGGCCTCTACGCCTTCGGCATCGGGTTCGTCCTCGGCTGGAAGCTGAAGCCCTGGTGAGCGGTTCGGGCAAGGGCCGTCCTGGATGAGACAAAGGCGTCGCGAGGTCTCGTTCACACGAGACCTCGCGACGTCCTTTTTTGTTCGTGGGGGATCAGACGAGTCGCGCGCTCGGCCGAGCGCACGCGCGAGAAAACGCCGCGGGCTCCTCGCGATGAGGGGCACGCGGCGTTTGGTTCACGAATCGGCGGATCCTCTGGCCGGCCGGCTAAATCGTCGGCCGTCCCATCACACGCCCGCCCAGCACGAGCGTGACGACGAATACGACCAGGAAGACGAGCGCGAACAGCTTGGCGATGTCGGCGGCCGTACTGCTCAGGCCGTAGAATCCCAATCCCGCCGCGATCACCGCGATCAAGGCGAAGAGAAGAGCCCAGCGTAACATCTCTCGATCCCCCTTTGAGCAATAGATACGAACATCAATTGAAACGTTGGGGCTCGTCGAGGGCTTTGCTCTAGCGCGACCGCAAGGTCAGCCCGACGAGCAACCCCGCGACGAAGCCGACGCCGATCGCGACCGCCATCGACTCGGCGGGGTTGCGGCGGACCACCTCGCGCGAATCCTCGAAGCGTTCCCGGGCCTGGTCGGCCAAGTGGGTGTAGTTTTCTCGAAAGCGATCCGTCGCCTGGTTGGCGTAATCGCCGACGGTTTCCGCCGCGTGGGAAAGCATGGAAGCCCCTTTCGAGGTGAGATCATTCAGGAACGACTCGACGGCGTCACGACCCTCGCCGGTCTTCTGCTGAATCTTGCCGACCAGTTGATCGACGTTCCCACCCCGCAATTCGAGGTCGTCGTCGCTCAACTGCCCCCATTTCTCCCTGACCTGGCCCTTGACCATGTTCCACTGCCCGCGCAACGCCTGTGCATTAACCGACATATCCACACCTCTTTCTGACTCTGGAGTCGCTGGCGGCCGCGTACTGTGATCCCTCCGTCAGCTCTTGGGAGCGGCCTTCTCGCCCGTGCTGTTGGCCGGAGGGTTCGTCCCCGACGAGGTGATCTTCCTGGTCGTCTCGGTGGTCGTCGTGTCCGAGGAAGTCGTGACCGTCTCTTTCTGCTGGACTTTCGCCTCGTCGCTGCGACCCGCGAAGCCCGTGAACAGGCAGAGTGAAAGGCCAAGGGGTGCGAGGACGGCCATTCGAACGTTCATGGTGCTCTCGGTGCTTGAGAATGGTGCGGGGCCAATCTGGACGCTCTCCGAGGGAGTCGGCCCCGGCCCCGACCTGACGAATGGATAGAAAGCAACCCCTGTGCCGCTTCGGCCTGGCCAGGAATTTCAGTCGTTCGTCCCGACCGCTGACGGCCGCTTTTGGCGTGGATCATCCAGGAGCGCCAGGGTACTCGTTTCGCATCGCGATTTCAGTCCCGAGGGGGTCGAAATGCCGCGACCAGCCGTCCTGTGCGATCCGCTGATGCGCCCCGATCAACCACCATGGTCATAGGCTGACCTCGTATTCCAACTTGAATTCGACCTTTCTGGTTCTTCCCCCATCAGAACGCGCGGAACCGAGACGCCTCGCGGCTCCGCCTCCGGCGGGCCGGCGGCTTCTCATTGGCCCGATGGGTTTGAGTCGCGCTCGTCCCGATCGGCGGCGCGCGACTCCATCAGCCTGTTCAGATTGTTCTGAAGGGCGTCTCGGTGGACTTGCTCCTCGATCATGACCGACGCAATATCGCGAGCGCTGTCGAGGTCGCCCAACGTTTCAAACGTATGCGCCCATGCGGCGAGCCAATGGATCCAGCGCGACTTCGCGGCGACGTCGGCCCAGACCTGCTCGAGGGGGCTCGAGCCAAACTCCTCCACCTGGGCCTTGATGTGCTCGAGGATTCTGCCGACGCCTCCCTCGGTGAAGTCCCGTGGCGTATGGCCGTACCGCGTGGCGATGGTTTCGAGGATCGTCGCGTGACGCTCGTCGGACAGGGCGATCTCATGGTACAGAACGGAATAATTCGCATCGGGAGGCGAGGCGGCCCGCCCACTCGCGTCATTCGACAGCGAGCGCTCGTGATCAAAGGCGTCGGCCATCTCGCGCGCGATCCACTCGCGATCGATCGAGATCACGTCGGTCATGGGAGCCCAAGCCTTTCTTGAAAAAGCCCGCGCGGCGCGCCCGCCCGCACATCGGAACGCGCGCGACCCGCGCTGGACTTCAGATCTAGCAAACCAGGAGCCGACTCGCGCGATCGGCCCGAAAGATGCAGTATTCCACACCCAGGATTTTCCACGTCACGTTTTCTTGAACAGGGAATGCACCAATGTCGGGTCTCATGGAATCCACCTTGACGGCCGCCGATGTGATGACGACGGGGCTTCGGACGTGCTCGGCCTTTAGCACGGTGGTCGAGGCGAGCCTGATCTTGCGGGCGGCGAACTGCGGCTCCGTCCCCGTGGTCGAGGCGGGCGCGGTCATCGGCATCGTGACCGATCGGGACATCGCCTTGGCCGTGGCCGACCTACCCGATCTCACGAACGTCTCGGTGAGTGCGATCATGACCGAGGATCCGATCACGATCGCACCCGAGGCGACAGTCTCCGAGGTGCTGGCGGCCTTGACAGAGCACGCGATCAAACGCGTGCTGGTGGTCGACAGGTCGGGCCAGCTCGTGGGGCTGGTCGCCAAGGCCGACCTGGCCGCGCGAGGATGCGCGAAACTAACGCCGGCGATCGGGCTGGAGTCGACCGCCGTGGGTGCGAATGGGGTGGGCCCGGCTCTTGGCTCGCTCAGCGTGAAGGTCGATCACCCGGCCGACGACGAGTCGACGAGCACGTCCTCGGGCTGAGCAGTTGTGTACGCGGCGATCCGGATCCTCGCGTCCTCGAGCGTGCGGACCACGTCGGCCGCGGCGACCTCCAGCCGGAACTGCGAGTCGGTGGAACTGGTCGTGGGATGGCCCCAGAGCCCGACGATGATCCGGGCGTCGGGCATGCGATTCTTGAGGCGATGGACCAGAAACGCGGCCATGGCCACGCCGCCCGGCGGCAAGTGCGACACGACGATGATCCGCGGCACGGGATCGGAATCGAGCTCGTCGTAATCCATCAGAGAGGCCGGGTCGCTCACGATTTCCAGCGCCAATCCGGACGGAGCGATCAACTGCCCCAGCATCCGCAGCACGAGGGGGTCGGAAGCCTTGTCGAGAACCAGTCCGAGGAGGGGAAGCTTGGGGACGGCGGGTTCGCGATCGGGCGAACTCGCGGAGACCTGGGCGAGAGATGTGGATTCGAGGCTGAATTCCGGCGTCCCCTCGAGCTGATCGAGGATCTCTCCGACCACTCGCCCGATGAACGCGAGCTTCGCATCGTCGAGCTCGTCATGCGCGGCGTCTCGCTCGGCGCGGATCAAGGTCTTGAGCAGAAGATCGTCAAACACCCGCACCCGCGGCTGCTCCCCGCACACCGACGAAAAGGTCGCCCGAGCGCTCGGCTCGTCGAGCGCGATCAGCCGCTGATAAAACCGCAGGCTCGGCTCGATTTCAGCCGTTTCGCCCAGAATCGTCGTGAAGAATCGCAGGCTGGGGACGTGCTTGCCCAGCACCACCAGGCACACGGTCATGGGCGTCGACAGCAAAAGCCCCAGCGTCCCCCACATCCACGTCATGAACATCGCCGCCACAAGCAAGCTGAGCGCCGAGATCCCCGTCGTCCGGCCGTAAATCACCGGTTCCAGATAAAAGGCGAGCACGACCTCGACCACCGCGAACAGCACGACAACCTCGAGCGGCTGACGCCAGCCGTCGTAGTGGGCGAACGAGAAGAGGAACGGCAAAAGAAACGCGGCCGCCGGGCCCACGTACGGAAAGAATCTCAGGATCGCCGCCAGGCTTCCCCACAGGATCGAAAAAGGCGCACCAATCAGCCACAAAACGACGCCGATGATGAACCCATAACAGGAATTCAGAAGTACGACAGTGACCAGATAACGGCTGATCCTGCGCGCGATTTCCTGGGTGGTCCGGGTCGTCAGGCTGACGTGATTGTGCCCGAACAGGGCGGTGAGGCGATCGCTCAGATCCTCGCGTCCGATCAGGATGAACAACACCAGCACGAGCGCGAATCCTCCCTGGCCGAGGAATTCGAGATAGGGCCCGGCGGTGGAACGCGCCTGTTCGATCAGCGAAGTTTGAGAGACGACCTGGACCTTGGGGATGGGCTTGGGGGCGATGACTGATGGATTGAGCTCCACGCCAGCCATGGCTTTCGCCGCGCCCGGGGACGGGGCGGGCGCTTCCATCCGTGCCCTGAGGGACTCGGCGAACGACCGCAACTGGGCGGCCGCGCTCTCCTCCACGGGCCTGAGCAATCGGCCCAGCTTGAGCTCGATGTTTTCCTGGTAATCGGGCAGCCGTTCCACGAGCGCGGTCAGCTCGCATCCGACCATGTACCCGACGCCGGCCAGCGCGCCCAGCGTGAGCAGCACGGTCAAGACCACCGCGAGCACCCGCGGCAGCCGCGCCCGCTCCAGCACTCGGGCCGCGGGCGCAAGCGCGAAGCTCAGCAGGATCGACAGCGTCAGCGTCTTGAGCACCGCCCCCGCGAGATACATGAAGGCGACGATCGCGAGCATCATCATCGTGAGTCTGAACGCGTCGATGGGTTGCGCGGGCTCGCCTCGCTCAGCCACGGAATCCTCCCCGCCAGGGCGCGACGGCGGGCGCTCCCCGAGAAGCGCCCGCCAAGGACGTCGTCACGTCACTCGCCCCCGCGTTCATCGGCGTTCCCTGATCGACTCTTCACGCGACAGCGACTCGAGATCGCCAAACCCTTCGGACTCCGCGTCCGAAACGTGCTGGTCGTACTCGGCCCGCTCGGCGTCCGATTGCTTGCGGAACTCGGCCAGGTACTTCTCGACCTCGGCTTTCGTCTCGCCGGTCTTGCGCTGGATGAGACCCACGAGCTGATCGTATCGGCCGTTCACCACCCGAAAATCGTCTTCCGTCAGCTCGCCCCAGCGCTCCTGGATCTTGCCCCACGCCTCTTTCCAGCGACCCTGAAGTTCATCGCGGTTGAACATTGTCGTCTCCTCGCAAGGGTATTTGTGTGCTCACAACACAAAAACTTTTAATGTGTACCACTCGTCATGCATTCGACGTGCCAATCGGCGCGCCGCCCAACCGATCGGCGCTCCAGCATCCCTGTTCCAGCTGTCCCTGAGACGTCCCTTGACATCTTTTTTTGTAATATGTACTGACGTTCTGGAACGAGGAGTGAACGCGATCAATCGAGCGCCGCCGGACTCGAATCAATCCTTGGGCCGACCCTTCTCGCTCTCGCCGCCGGTCGGCGAATGCGATCCCGACGAGAACTGCTTCTGGGTCGCATCGTCGGCTGGCGCGGCGGTGCGATCACCGCTCGTCCGGCCGCGATCGACGCTGGACGCATTGTCGTACTCGCATCCGGCGATTCCGCTCAACAGACCGAGCGACAGCCCCACAGGGGCGAGAACGGATACTCGGCTTCTCATGACGCCCTCCCGTGTTTTGAATCGCGTGTCACCCGACGTCGACTCGCCACGAGGTCGAGCCCTGTCGTCCGGCGGAGTGCTCTAACGCAATCGGCGTGCCGGCTTTCGATCGTCCCCGGCCGAGGAATGAGAAAGCGCATGTCATGGCCTTCTTCCCTGAAGCGTGCACGAAACGCCATCGAGCCGGCTTCCGGAAGACTTGGCTGCGCCCGGATCAACCACGCTGTTCCCGGTCTGACCTCGCGCGACCGTGGAACACCGGACCCCTGACCACGCGAACCCTCGCCGGCCGGGGCGGCCGCGCGTCTTGAACGAAAAATCCAGAGAACCGTCGCGCCGGCGCGGGGTTTGCCCTCTGGGGACTCTCGCGGCGGCAGATCGGAAGGATCCCGGCGGCATTGGCGATCGGTCCCGGGGTTCCATCGCGAGATCGCAAGCTATCAAGGAGACTTCGATGGATAGGAACATCTGGGGATGTCCACTGGGGATCGTGGGACTGGCGGTCTTCACGCTGGCGGGTTCTGTTCGGGCTCAACAGCCGGTTTCCGAGCGTCAGGGCGCGGGCGGGGCCTCCGCGATTTCGTCGGGCCAGCCCAGTGGGGCGCCCGCCCGAGCGAGCGGCGGCTTCCAGCAGGCCAAGGACGCGACCAGGGCGGCATTCAAGCTGGTCGACTCCAACAACGACGGACAGATCTCAAAGGAAGAGGCGATCGACGCGGGTAATCTGACCGTCGGCGGGTTCTTCTTCCGGGCCGACAAGAATGGCGACGGCGTGCTCTCGAAAGAAGAGATCACGGCGGCGCGCGAGTCGTTGTTCCGCCAGCGGCCGCTGCTCCGCTCTGTCGTCGAGCGGATCAGCGCGGAAAACACGAGGAACCAGGGCAAGGCGTACGCGACCTTGCAAGAGATCTACAGCACGATCGACTCGAACGGCGACCAGCAGCTTCAGGCCGGCGAGGTTCGCCGGATGGTCGAGGCGACCGTCGAGGGCCTGTTCGCCGCCTCGGATTCGAATCAAGACGGGCAGCTCAGCCCGCTCGAGATCAACGCCGCGGTGGTCGGAATGGCGCGCGCGACGGCCGACGGCGCCTTCAGGAGCGCCGACGCCGATCACAATGGAGCAGTGAGCAAGGATGAATACCACAAGGCTCTGGTCGCGCCGGCGGATATGCTGTTCGTGGTGATCGACGCCAACGGCGACAACCAGATCACGCAAGACGAGGCCAAGGCCGCCTTGCGAGTCATGGCCAGCGAGGTCAAGAGGTTGGCCGTCTCCGAGCCCCCCAATTCGCTGGGCAATCTGTTGAAGAGTGGTCGGAGTCCCGAAGAGGTGGCGCCGGTCCCCGCGTTCACGAAACCGAGCGTCGGCGCCAATTCCACGCCTGCCGCGCCGACGGCGCAACCACGCTGAAGGCGGCGCGATCAAAGTCCAGGCGAACGCCCGGTCCCCGCGAACCGGGCGTTCATTCCGCTGGCGGAATCGGGCGCGTTTCCGCGGCGCGCGGGGCGGCATTCGACCTAACAATCGTCCCCGCGCATCGTAGAATGGAAGACTCGAAACCGACTCGCGCTCGAATCGTGACGAGCAAGAGGATCGGAGACGAGGCCGGGCCCAAGGAAAAGGCGGGCTGGGATGGGGCATGCGTAGCACCGTCGGCGCCGTTGAGCTGATTGGCTTCTCGCTGGTCATGGCGCTCGTCGCCGGCGACGCCGTGCTCGTCTTCGCGAGTCTCGGAAACATCAGTCGCAACGACCATCTGGTCGTCGTGTCGCAAAAGACCCTCGCCCAGTTGGAGAGCGTGTTCTCGCAGGTCAAGGACGCCGAGAGCAGCCAGCGCGGCTACCTGCTTACCGGCCAAGAGGATTATCGCGTTTTCTATCTCGAGGCTCGGTCGCGGCTTGGTCAAGAGCTGGAAGAGTTGCGACTGCTCACCAAGCCGGGCAGTGTTCAGAGCCGGCTCGCGAGCGAACTGGTTCCGCTCTGCGTCGACAAGCTGGCGGAGCTCCAGCTCACGATCGACCTCCAGCAGGCGAACGACCCATCGGGCGCGCTGGCGGTGGTGCGCGCCGGCCCGGGCAAGGAGTCGATGAAGTTGATCCGGGACAAGGTCGCGGAATTCCAGGCGGCCGAGGAACGGCAAATGGCCAGACGCGTCGAGGACGGCCATGCCGAGATTCAAAAAACGTTCTTCTTGTTCAGCCTGACGACCGCCGCGGCCCTGTTGATGTTCGTCGTGGCCACTTACTTGCAGCGGCGCGACTTCCTGGTGCGCGAAACGGCCGCCAAGGCGATTCGCAAGAGCGAAACGTGGCTCTCGACCACCCTGCTGTCGCTCGCGGACGCCGTGCTCGCCACCGACGCCGAGGGGCGGATCCGCTACTTGAACCCCGTGGCCGAGCGGCTCACCGGCTGGACCCAGGAGGAGGCCGCCGGCAAACGCTCGTGCGAGGTTTACAGGTCGATCGACCGCAAAACTCGCGCGCCGATCGACAGCCCGGTCGAGCGCGTGATCAAGCAGGGGGTGACCATCGCGCTCGCCAGACATTCGGTGTTGGTGGGCAGAGACGGAATCGAAACGCCGATCGACGACACCGCCGCGCCCATCACCTCGCCCGACGGCGGCATGCTCGGGGTGGTTCTCGTGTTCCGCGACATCTCCGAGGCGAATCGGCTCGAGCTCGAGCGCGAACAGGCACTCATCGCCGAGCGCGAGATGCGCGCCCTCGCGGAACAGGCGAATCAGGCCAAGGACCATTTTCTCGCCATCTTGAGCCACGAGTTGCGCACCCCCTTGAACCCCATCCTGCTCTGCGTCACCTCGATGCTCGAGCGTTCCACGATTCCGGAGGATCTGAGGCCGAATCTCGAACTGATCCGCCAGAATGTGAATCTTCAGGCGCGACTCATCGACGACCTCCTGGATGTGATGCGGGTCGTGACCGGGAAAATGCCGCTCCATCTGGCCATGGCCGACTGCCACTCCCTCATCCAACAAGCCATTCTCGTCTGCCAGAGCGAGCTGCTGGGGAAGGAAGTCCATCTTCACGTCGACCTCGCCGCCCCGAGACACGTCGTGAACGTCGACGTGGGGCGACTCCAGCAAGTCCTCTGGAATCTGATCAAGAACGCGGTCAAATTCACCCCTCCCGGGGGCGCCATCACGATTCGGACCCACAACCTCGGCACGCGAATCTTGATCAAGATCGCCGACACCGGAATCGGTATCACGAGCGACCGCATCCGGCGGATTTTCAACCCCTTCGACCAGGGCGACGAGTCGATCACTCGCCGGTTTGGCGGCATGGGGCTGGGGCTCGCGATCAGCAAGGGGATCATCGAGAGGCACAAGGGCGAGCTGCGGGCCGACAGCGCGGGCGAGGACCAGGGCACGACGTTCACGATCGCGCTCGAAGGCTTTCCACCTCAGGATTTCAAGCTCGAGACCAAAGGAGCGCGCGACGGAGAGCGGCCCGAGCGGACTCTTCCCGAGAGCCATACGATCCTGCTCGTGGAGGACGATCGCGCCACCAGTTGGTTGCTCGCGAAGATCTTGCGTGATCTGGGACACACCGTGAACACGGCGAACACGATCGAGCAGGCCCTGGATCTGGAGCGGTCGGGCGACTTCGATCTGATCATCAGCGACATCGGCTTACCCGACGGCAGCGGACTCGAGCTCATGCGCCGCGTCGTCGAACGCCGCGGACCGGTCGCTTCGATCGCCCTGTCGGGCTACGGCATGGAAGAGGATCTCCAGCGCAGCCGAGAGGCCGGTTTCGCCGCGCATCTGACCAAACCCATCGACTTCTTCAAACTGAAATCCATGATCCAGCTCGTCACTCAAACGCACCTCGACTGGTGAGCATCGCCCGCGTTCGTGAACCTCCTCCCGAGCCTCCCCCCGATGTCGTCCCCCAAGGCCGGCCGGTGTGGCCGGCGCAGGGCCCCGCCCGGTCGCACAACCCGAGGGCCGCCCGCGAAATCCGTCCGCAAGGAGTCGCCGAGGATGTTATAGTTGGGCGCATTCCAGGCGATGGCGGCCATCGAGCTCGCCAGAGCGAATCTCCATCGAGGAGACCAACCCTCGATCCATCGCGTTCACGCGCGGGGCTCGATCCTCGCCCACGACGACCGCCTCGACGGTTTGACGGGCCGGTCGACGACGATCAGCAGCCGCGGTGCGAAAGACGGGGTACGAGACAAGTTCCAGCCGACCAAGGTGACCGTCTTGAATCATTCGACACTCTGGATCGTGGCTGCTCTGGTTTGGTTTTCATCGGCCTTGATTGGCGTCCGGATTACGCGATCGAGGGGAAGGCCGCCGGCCGAGGGCTTCACGCTGGGGCTCGTTCTCGGCCCCCTGGGCGTGCTGCTCGCGGCCCTGGCGCACAGATCCCAACCGGCGAAAGACCCGTCCAGCCCAGGAGCGCCCGCCGTCAATCGGAACCCCGAGCGCTCGACCAGCGAGATGCTCGTCCTGGCGGCAAGGTTCAACACGGCCTTCCTGATCCTCGGCATTGTCATCACGATGGCGGTCGTCGTTCTCGGCCTCTACTACATGTCTCAGCCTAGACCGTGAGATCGCCGCGTGGAGCATCTGGGAAAACCAGGCAATCCGTGTGGGGTCCGAGGCACACCCCACACTTGCCCGCCCGCGGCGACCGCCGCGCGGGGAGGGTTCAGCCGGCACTGGCGAGTCGTCGGTCTTCTGGAGATACTATGGTAGCTTCATCAGGCCGGCTCCGGCCCCTCTTGGCTCAGAGACGCCGGGGTCGGGATGACGCCACGACGGCCTCGGCCGGATTTCATGAATCGACGCGCGATGGAGGTGTGACGTTGGTGGGTCAATCGCAACTGGCGGAAAAGCTGCGGGAGCTGGCGAGGAATCTCTGGTGGACCTGGCAGCCCAACGTGATCGCGCTGTTCCGGGAGCTTGATCCGTCGTTGTGGCGCAAGGTCGACCACAACCCGGTCGCGTTTCTCACGCGGCTGCCAGCGGAGCAGCTCGAGCGCAGGGCCGCCGAGATGGCCCTCGATTCGCGCATCAACTACGCGGTTCGGCGGTTGTCGGAATATCTCAAGGACACCGACTCGTGGGGCGCAATGCACGCCTCGATCCTGAGATCGCGGCCGGTGGCCTATTTCTCGGCGGAGTTTGGGCTGCATGAGAGCCTTCCGATCTATTCCGGCGGCCTGGGCGTGCTCGCCGGCGACCACCTCAAAAGCGCCAGCGACCTGGGAATCCCCTTGATCGGCGTGGGACTGCTCTACGCCCAGGGCTACTTTCGCCAGGCGCTCGACGCCAGCGGCTGGCAGCAGGAATCGTACCTGAACGCCGACGTGGAACTGCTCCCGATCGAGAGCGTGACCAGGCCCGACGGGCAGCCGCTCGAGATCGCCGTCGAAACGACGACGGGCTCGCTCCACGCGCGGGTCTGGCGCGTCGAGGTCGGGCGCACCACGCTGCTGCTCCTGGATTCGAACGTCGCCGCCAACGCCGAATCGGACCGGGCGCTGACCGCCCGGCTCTACGGCGGCGACGCGCGGGTTCGCATCCGCCAGGAACTGCTCCTGGGCGTGGGCGGCGTTCGCGCCTTGCACGCGCTCGGGATCGCCCCTTCGGTGCTCCATCTCAACGAGGGCCACAGCGCGTTCGCGACCCTCGAGATGGCTCGCGCGCTCATGGAATCGACCGGGCTGCCCTTCGGCGAGGCCATGCGCGACGTGGCCGGCATGACCGTCTTCACGACCCATACCCCGGTCGCCGCCGGTCACGACCGATTCCCCGCCGGGCTGGTTGAGGAACACCTCGGCAAGATCCGCGAGGCGATGCACCTCTCGTACGACGAATTCATGGGCCTGGGCCGGGTCTTCCCGATGGATCACAACGAGCCGTTCTGCATGACCGTGCTCGCGCTCAAGCTGTCGCGATTCGCGAACGGCGTGAGCGCCCTCCACGGCGTGGTCTCGCGGCGGATGTGGCAGCCGCTCTACCCGAACACGGCCGAGGAAAACGTGCCGATCGGGCACATCACCAATGGCGTGCACGTGCAAAGCTGGGTCGCACCCCAGATGCACCAGTTGTTTGACCGGCACCTCGGGCCGGATTGGTCCAGGCAACAACGCGAGCCCGAGACCTGGCGGTCGATCGACCGGGTCGAGGACGCCGAACTCTGGGAAACCAATCAGGTGCTCAAGGCGCGGCTGATCAATTTCGTGCGGCTGCGGCTGGCGTCGCAGGCCCGGCGCCGCGACGAGCCCGAGGAGGCCGTCGACCGCGCCATGCAGGCCCTCGACTTGAACGCCCTCACCATCGGATTCGCGCGACGGTTCGCCACTTACAAACGCGCGGGCCTGATCTTCCAGGACGTCGAGCGGATCATGAAGATCATCGCCTCGACAGACCGCCCGATCCAGTTCATCTTCGGCGGCAAGGCCCACCCCGAGGATCGCATGGGCAAGGAGCTGATCCAGAACATCGTCCGGCTCACCAAGCAAGAACCGTTCGGCTCGCGGATCGTCTTCATCGAAGATTACGACATGCACGTGGCCCGGCAGCTCGTGCAAGGGGTCGACGTCTGGCTCAACAACCCGCGCCGACCCCAGGAGGCCAGCGGCACCTCCGGCCAGAAGGCGATCCTCTCCGGGGCGCTCAACTTCTCGATTCTCGACGGATGGTGGGCCGAGGCGTATGATGGCGCGAACGGGTTCGCCATCGGCGTCGGCCAGTCGCACGCGGTTCCCTCGATTCAGGACGAACGCGACTACCAATCGCTCGTGCAAACCTTGACCGAGCAGGTCGTCCCGCTCTACTTCAAGCGCGATGCCACCGGTCTGCCGCGCGAGTGGATCGCCCGCCAAAAGAACGCGTTTCGGACGCTGGCCTGGCGGTTCAACGCCGATCGAATGGTCATGGATTACGCCATGCACGGTTATCTTCCGGTCGCGGGTGGGCTCTCCTGCCGGATGCGCACCTAGGGGCCGCGTCGGCCCCGGCCACGCCGCCGGGAACCCCAAGTCCAATCGCTGAAGCAGGTGGAAGAGGCTCATGAGCCAGGTTCAAGGGCTGATCGGCGAGAAACTGGGTTCGTTCCGGATCGATTCGATCCTGGGCGCCGGCGCGATGGGCGTCGTCTACAAGGGGACGAACGAAAAGAACGGCCGAGCGGTCGCCGTCAAGGTGGTCAGCAATGAATTCCAGTCCGGCGGCAAGGTTTATGAACGGTTCGAACGCGAAGCCGAAATCCTTCAGCAATTCCGCCATCCCAACATCGTCCGGTTCCTCGCGGTCGGGCGCTTCCGCGGCACCTCCTACATCGCGATGGAGCTCATCCAGGGCGACAATCTCGAGAGGATCGTGCAGGAAAAGGGAGCGCTCCCCTGGCGCGAAGTCGTCGATTACGGCCTCCAGACCTGCGAGGCGCTCAGTTACGCCCACGAGCGCGGGGTGGTCCACCGCGACCTGAAGCCGTCGAACCTGATGGTCACAAGCGACGGCAAGATCAAGCTCACCGACTTCGGCATCGCCAAGGATCTCGACAAGACCGCGCTCACGGCCACGGGGCGAACGCTGGGCACCGCCGCCTACATGTCTCCCGAGCAAATACGGGGAACGCCCGCGATCAGCCACAAGACCGACCTCTACGCCCTGGGCGTGGTCCTCTATCAAATGCTGGTGGGCAAACCTCCCTTCGAGGGCAACACCGCCGTTGTCCTGATGCACTGCCATTTGAACGAAACGCCCCCGCGACCGAGCGCGAAAATCCAGGAGATTCCCCGGGCGCTCGACGACCTGGTTCTCGCGCTCATGGCCAAGGCCCCGCCCGATCGGCCCTGGGACGCCGCCGCCGTGGGAATGGTGCTCTCCGAGCTCAAGGCCAAGGCCGACAGGGGCGAAACGATCCCCATGGTCTGGAGCGCATCCAGGCCCAAGTCGGGCGAGCCTCCCAAGGCCAAGAGCCGCGGCGAAACCGCCGCCAAGACCCGAGCCAAGGATGCGAAGGCCAAGACCAGCTCCGCCCGCAAATCCACCAGGACGATGTCAGACAAGGACGTGACGGGCGTCGCGCTCACCCGGGCACGTCTCGAAACCGCCCTGCTCGTGACCGCCCTCCTGGCCATCGGCGGATTCATCGGCTACTGGGTCTGGCCCCCGAGCGCGGGCTATCTCTATCACAAGGCCGAGGCCCTCATGGCCTCCACCAGGCGCACCGATTGGATGACCGCGCGCGACGACTATCTCGACCCCCTCGATTCGCGATTTCCCGACAACCCCTACCACGAGCAAACACAGAAATGGCGCGACAAGATCTTGCTCGCCGTCGCCGAGGGCCGATCGAAGATCCTGACGAGCCCGGTCAAGACCACCTTTAGCGAGCCGGCCAACGACGTCGAGCGCCAGTACGTGATCGCGCAGACCCTGGCCTCGCGAGCCTCGGAACGCGGCGACGACCTGGGTGCGATCAAGTACTGGGGCGAATTTGGCGGTGCGCTCAAGGCCGACGATCCCGATCAGCGCCCCTGGCGACTCCTGGCCCAGAAGGAGATCGACGCACTCAAAAACACCATCGAAGACCGTCGCCAGGCGGTCGCCCGGCAGATCGCCAGCGCGGAAACGGCGATCCAGGCAGGCAAGATGAGCGAGGCCGAGGCCATACGCGGCCAGCTCATCAAGCAATACAGCCGGTTTACCGATCTCGCGGACGTCTTCGGACCGAACCCAGGAGCGGGACAAACCGCACCGACCGAGCCTACCCAGCCCAGCCCGCC
>DAIDHE010000169.1 GCA_027459775.1 Planctomycetales bacterium
GGCATCGAACGCGGCATCGAGCAGGGCGAGCGGCGGTCGGCCCTGCGGCTGATGGAAGCCAAGTTCGGCCCGCTGACCGCCAAGGTCAAACAACAAGTTGAGGATTTGTCGTCGAAGGCGCTGGCCCAGCTCCAGCTCGACCTTCTCAAGGCACGGTCCCTTGAGGAACTTCGCCTGGACGACTGAATCCGGCTGGTTCTTCCAAGTGAAGAAACCCAGGAAGAAAATCGGTGGCATCCTGGACGAGGGTTCCGGGGGTACCATACGTACCTCCATTCAACGTCATGCAATCCATCGCATAAGCATTCGCGGCGGTAGCGCTTTTGGTAGCGCGCGGGGTGCGCTTGGTCTCGCGTTGGTGCGATTGTGTGCGCTTAGACGGTCTTTGGCAAGATAGGCAAGGACCAACAAAAAACCCCTGGTTTCCCAGGGGTTTTCGCGTCAGTGCGCTTCCTTGCGTATGCCGGCGGCGAGATTCGAACTCGCACGGGGATTGCTCCCCAGAGGATTTTAAGTCCACTGCGTCTGCCATTCCGCCACGCCGGCGAGGCTTGGTCTTGCAATCTGGAACGGAGACGGTGAGCGAGGCTCTTCGATCGACCCTTCGATTCCGAGGCCCAGGCGAAGACGGCGGCGAACGGAGGGGGTGGGATTCGAACCCACGGATGGCTTGCACCATCTACGGTTTTCAAGACCGTCCCGATCGACCACTCCGGCACCCCTCCCAAACTCCTACCGCCAGATCGCCCCTCGATCCGAGCGCCCGCCGTCCCCTGAGTTTACTGGCCGACCACCTCGTCCAGGATGTCCTCGGCGACGTAGATCGGGACGTCGACCGTCACCGCCAGCGCGATCGCGTCGCTGGGCCGCGAATCCACCTCCACGATCTCGCCGTCATGTCGGATCCGCAGCTTGGCGAAATACGTGTGCTCGCGCAGCTCGTTGATCACGATGTCTTGCAGGTCGCCCCCCAATAACTCGATCGTGCTTGCCAGCAAGTCGTGGGTCAGCGGCCGCTGGGTCGGCTGATTGCGAATTCGCCGATCAATGCTCGAAGCCTCGAAGATTCCGATCATGATCGAAAACATCCGCTCGCCGTCGACCTCCTTCAAGGAAATGATGTGAGAATCACTGGCTTCGTTGATGATGATCCGCGTGAGTTCCATCTGAACCGCCACGACACTCTCACCTCTCGTTACGGAAGCCAGGGAAGCACGTCGAGCGGACCCGAATCGGCCGCGAGCCCGTGCGCTGGCGGCGGCCCGCAAAACCCACATCGATCATACAAGCGCCCCGAGCGAAAGGTCAACGTAACCGGCGACCGCCCGCCGTTGTCGGTCCTCTCGTCTGGTGGTCTGATCAGTAAGATGAAGCCCAAGGTTGACGTGGAGACGAGCGTCGTCAGCTACCTGGCCGCGCGGCCGACCCGGGATCTTCTCCGGGTCGCGCGCCAACAGATCACCTGGGAATGGTAGGAACGGCGAGAGCCCTACGAATGCCTCGCCTTGTACACCGGGACAATTCCCGGGAGGCGACGAGAATGCGCTAAGGATGACGTCATTCGAGAACTGCGCGCGATTCGCGAGGTATACGGTCGACAATTCGGGTATGACCTGGCGGCGATCATGCGCGACCTGCGCGAACAGCAGCGGGCCAGCGGTCGCGAGTTTGTTCGGCTGCCGCCGCGCAAACCGACGCTGATGACCCCTCAAAACGAGCAGCCCGAGAGCACCCAGCGTTAGGCCAAGGGGGCTGGTTTTCGGGTTCCGACGAGCCGTCTCAATCACTTCCCCGCCAGCAACCCTCGGACGGCCTCGCGGCGCGATTCGAGCTCGGCGAGCTTGGCGCGGGCTTGGTCGACGACCTCGGCGGGGGCGCGGGCCACGAACGCCTGATTTTCGAGCTTGGCCTTGTGCCCGCCGATCTGTCGCTCGAGATCGGCGAGCGCCTTTTCTTGCTTGGCGCGCTCGAGCGCGGGGTCGATCAGGCCCGCCAGCGGCAGCACGACCTCGACCTCAGGCAGCACCGCGACCGCGCAGTCGGCCGGTCGCGCGGGCGAATCGGTGATCACCAGGCTCTCGGCCCCGAGCAGGCTCTTGAGCAACGGCTCGCCTTGCCTGAGCGACTCGAGCGCCTGGCCCTGGGCGATCAGGATCGGGGAGATTCGCGCGTCCTTGGGCAGGTCGCGCTCGGCCCTGAGATTGCGGACCGTCTTCAAGACCTCGCGCCAGAGCGTGACCGTGCGCGTCGCGTCGGCGTCGGACCAGCCCAGGGAACCGGGCCAGGGCGCGATGCAGACGCTCTCAGGGGCGGCCGCGGGCGAGCCCAATCCGCGCACGGGGGCGATCGAACCCATGGCCTGCCAGACCTGCTCGGTGACGAACGGCATGAACGGGTGCAAGAGCCGGCAAAGCTGGTCGAGCACGAACCCCAGCACGCCCCGCGCGACGGAGCGCTGGCTGGAATCACGCAGGCGGCCTTTCACGAATTCGACATAGCCGTCGCAAAAATCGCCCCAGATGAAGTCGCGGAGCCGCCGCGCGGCCTCGGCGAACTGGAACTGCTCGAGCTCGGACGTCGCGAGCGCGATCGTCTGGTTCAGCCCGTCCAGGATCCAGCGGTCCTCGAGCGGCAACGACGCCGGCTCGAGCGGGGCCGGCTCGTAATCGGCCAGATTGGCGAGGGCGAACCGGGCGGCGTTCCAGAACTTGTTGGCGAAATTGCGCCCTTGCTCGAATCGTTCCGAGGTGTTGATCACGCGGCCGTCGGGGAGGGTGTGCGGGACGACCGGCATCCGCAAATCCTGGGTCTCGGTCGTCCCCGCGGCCAGGGTGTAGCGCAAGGCGTCCGCGCCGTGGAGATCGATGATGTCGACCGGATCGACGCCGTTGCCCAGCGATTTCGACATCCGCCGCCCTTGGCCGTCCTGAATCACCGGGTGGATGAAGACATCGCGGAATGGAACCTCGTCCATGTTGAAGAGCCCGAAGATCACCAT
>DAIDHE010000182.1 GCA_027459775.1 Planctomycetales bacterium
CTCTCGCGCACGGCCGTCTCGGCCAGGCCCACCAGCACCGTCTTGGGCGCGGACGAGAGGGCGACGTCGACCTCGACCTCCACGGCCGTGGCGTCGATGCCAACCAGGGTATACGAGGCAAGTTTCGCGAGCATGGGGAAAGCGTGTCCACGGCAGGCGCGGAATTCGAAAGGATCGCGGCCGCGCGGCCTTGTTCCCGCGGCGCGGTCGACAAGAGTCTACCATGCACCGCGGCGTCAAGCACCCCTGGGGTGAAAATGATTCATGGGCCGATCGCCGGCGATCGCCGTCCGTCGGACTGGGGCTGGCGGCCGTTTCGATTGCCAGTCGCTACGTCACCGCTCGAGCAAGACGACGATCTCTTCTTGCAACGTTCCGGAGAAGCCCTTGACCTGGGGGGTGATCATCGACCGGGCGACCCAGCCCGCCTGGGCGTAATGGTTCAAGGCCTCCTCGAGCCGGCCCAGGTCGAATTTCCCCTCGAAGAACTTGTCTTTCTGTGTCAGCAGCTTGTATTCGCGTCGGGAGGCGAGGTGCGGTTCGGGAGCGGCCTCGGGGGCCGGGGGTGCGGCGGGCGCGACCGGGGTCTCGGCGGGTGCGACCCATGCGGTGGAGTCGAGACCCTCGACCCGGATGCCTTCGTACGATTCCTCGACGGGGCTCGGTCCGCCGGTCGTCCGGGCCGGGGGGGCGACCACTTGGAACGACACGCCGCATTTCCGGCACTTGATCCGCTCGCCCACCAGTTGCGAGCTGATCTTGCCACGCTCGCCGCAGGACGGACACGTGACGTTGGGCATGATCGGCCCCTTTCTTGGTCGTGATTTCTCCAGGCGTCGTGATCCGCTCGAAAGGGCCGTGCGGGAACCCGGCCTGTTTGGCACCGTCCCAGACGCGGCGATCCGCTCGCCGTTTTTCCAGGGAAGTGTAGGGCTCATGCAAAACTACCACGCCCGTGCTCGAGACACAAAACGATTTCCCACGCCCTCGACCCGCTCGCCGTCTTGGCACACGCGGATTCTGGGCGACAATCCTTGGCGAGCGCGTCGCCGCCAGGCATCAACATCCGGATGCTCGGAGGCTGAAAGGAGTGTTTGCTTGACTTTCCGATTCGCGGTCACAACGATGTCTTCAGTACCGAAACGCTCCCACCGCCAGGGATGGAGCATTCCCCACGCCAGCATCAGGTGTCCGCGTGAAAGTCACTTGTTCAACCAGCGAATCGCGCGTTCCCTGTGGAAGCGGCGATGCGAAGCTCGTGGATCAGCTCGATCTTTTCATCGACGATCTCTTGCAGGACGGGGAGGTCGCCTCGTCGTCGCTGGCGTCGATTCTCTCGGCGGCGCGGGATTCGATCCAGGGGGGCTATCACATGGCGCTGGCGCGGCGGACCTGGGAAGCCAGCAACGACCTCAAGCCCGCCGAGCCGCCCGCGCTGGTTTCCAGCGGCAAGCGCTGGCGCGCCCGCTAGCGCTGCCGGTTGGTCCGCGCTTGACGGCGCTCGCGCGGCGAAGCGCGCTGGCTTCGGCTAGGATGGAGACGTGTCCGTCGCTTCCCATGGAGCGCTGGGCGCGCTCCGCCCGATTCCCCCTACCGAGTCCGAGAGGACGCGCACGCCGTGGCATTCCTGGTGGTCCTGGGGCTGATTCTCCTCCACGGCGTCTTCGTCCTTTCGAGGACCGCTCTGGAATCGGCCAGTCGAGCGCGGCTCGCCGAACGTTCCAGTCAGGGCGATCGCGGCGCCGCGGCGGCGCTGAGACTCGTCCAGAATCCCGCGGCTTACGAATCGGCGATTCAGTTGGTCGTCGGCCTGGCGGCGATACTGGTTGGCGCTTACTCGATGATGGCGATCACGCCCAGGGTTCGTGGTCTTCTCGAGCGTCTGGAAATCGAGGGCGACGCGCTGGCATGGTTCGCGATCGTTTTGACCGCGGTCGGGACCACAGGCGCGTTGATCGTGCTGGGCGAGGTCGCACCGCGGCGGATTGCGGTCGCCAGCCCGGAGCGTGTGGCCTCAGTGGCTGCGTTTCCCATCGAGGCGTTCTCGTTCCTGCTCAAGCCCGCCACGGCGGCGCTCGATGCTTCGGCTTGCTTGATCACGACGATGCTAGGCGTGCGCGGGGCCGGCGAGCCGCCGGTCTCGCAGGAACAGATCGAGGTGCTGGTTCACGAGGGTGCCAAGACCGGCGTGTTCGACGACGAGGAGCACGAGCTCATCAAGCGCGTCTTCCGCTTTTCGGATCGCCGCGCCCGCGCGCTCATGACTCCGCGCAACGAGATCGTCTGGCTCGATCCCTCGGATCCGCCCGAAGAGATCCGCCGCAAGGTGACCTCGAGCACCCACGCCCAGTTTCCCGTCTGCGACCAGAGCCTCGACGACCTGCTGGGCATCGTTCGGGCCAAGGATTTCCTCACCGAGGGGCTCGGGATCGAGCGATTCCGGGTGCAAGGCCGGCTGGCGATGCCCCTGTTCATTTACGAGGGGACGCGGGGACTCAAGATCGTATCTTTGTTCAAGAAATCGCCCGTGCGAATCGCGATCGTGCTCGACGAATACGGGGCCGTCCAGGGGCTGCTGACGCTGACCGACCTGCTCGAGGCGATCGTCGGCGACATGCCCGCGGGCGAAGAGAGCGAGGAACCCAAGGTGGTGGCGCGAGACGACGGCTCGTGGCTCATGGACGGCCGGGTGCCGCTCGACGAATTCCAGGAGCTCGTGGGGCTCGCGAGCCTACCCAGCGGCGATTACCAGACGCTGGCCGGGCTGGTCGTGACCCATCTCAGCCATATTCCCGCGATCGCCGAGCATTTCGAGCTCGCCGGCCTGCGATTCGAGATCGTCGACATGGACGGCAACCGGGTCGACCGTGTGCTTGTCGAGCGCGTCCGCGATCGGCCCACCGAGACGTGAATCGGACCCGCGATCCGGCTCGACCGTTGCCCCGATCCGGCTCGGCCATTAGATTACAAGAACCTTCCCGACGGTCGTGGTCGACGGCGTCCGGTTCGTCCGCGGGACGTTCGCTCGCGGCGGGCAATACCCAAGCGCTTTCGCCAAAACCGCCTCGCGCCTTTTTCTGGAGCACGACCCCATGCCTCGCTCGTTCGCGTCGCTCGCTTCGATGTTCGCCCTCTGCGTCCTGGCTGGACCGGCGGTCGCCCAGACGGCCGAGAAACCTGCCTTCGACCGCCAAACGGATGTGATCTATGGACGCAAGTTTGGCACGGCCCTCACGATGGACGTGCTCACGCCCAAGAACAACGCCAATGGCGCGGCCGTGGTCTGGGTGATCAGCGGCGGCTGGTTCTCAGCGCACGAGGCAATCAATCCCGACCCTGTCGCCGAGCTCTTGCGCAGGGGCTACACGGTCTTCGCCGTGGTCCATGGCAGCCAGCCCAAGTACACGATTCCCGAGGTTCTGGAAGACATGAATCGGGCGGTGCGCTTCATCCGCTATCACGCGGCCGATTACAAGATCGATCCCAACCGCATCGGGATCACGGGGGGCTCGGCGGGAGGCCATCTTTCGCTCATGCAAGGGACGGCGGGGAACATGGGCAATCCGGCGGCGCGCGACCCCGTCGACAAGACGTCGAGCCGCGTCCAGGCGGTCGCGTGCTTCTTCCCGCCCACCGATTTCCTCAATTACGGCCAGAAAAATCACAATGCGCTCGGGCGCGGCGTGCTCAAGGACTTTCGCGCCCCGTTCGACTTCGAGGAATACGACCGCGACCTCAAGCGCTACAAGCCGGTCGTCGACGAGGCCAAGATCCTCGCGATCGGGCGCGCGATCAGCCCGGTCACGCATGTGTCGGCCGACGATCCGCCGACCCTGATCATCCACGGCGACGCCGATTTCCTGGTGCCGATCCAGCAAGCCGAAGAGATCCTCGCCAAGCTCAAGGCCGCCGGGGTCGAGACCAAGCTCGTCGTCAAGAAAGGCGCTGGCCACGGCTGGCCCGACCTGTTCAAGGACATGTCGATCATCGCCGATTGGTTCGACGCCCACCTGAAACCCAAGGAAGCCGCCAAGGCCGCCGCGCGCTAGAGGCCAGAACGTGCCGGAGCACACGGCGGCCGCGGACTTGGCTTAGCGCGGCTTGATCGCGTAGACCTGAACGCTGGCGGCGTATTCGTTGACATCGTACTTCCTGAGCAGCTCGGCGAGTTCGTTGTGGAGCGCGCTTGAGCTGCTCTCCGCCGAACAGCACGACTCGGCGACGACCGCAAGTCCGGGCGCTGGCGCGGCCGGGGCGGGCGCGCAGCAAAGCGATTGATTCTCGACCTTGGCGTAGGCGTTCAAGTCCTTGCCGGCGTCCACGACCTCGACCCCAGCGAAGCCGGCGTTCTTGAGATCGGCGACGTATTCGGCGATCGGCACGGCGCCCGCGACGCACCCCACGTAGGCCATCAGACTGTTGCCGATCTCGGCCGGCAGCGGCTTCTTGAGCGCGATGTCCGAGACCGCCAGCCGTCCCCCCGGCTTGAGAACGCGGGCGATTTCGCGGAACACCGCCGGCTTATCGGGGGCAAGGTTGATCACGCAGTTCGAGATGACGCAGTCGACCGAACCGTCCGGCAGCGGGAGATCGTCGATCTTGGCCTGGTGAAACGCGACGTTCGAGAGCCCCTGGCGGCGGGCGTTTTCGCGGGCTCGAGCCAGCATCTCGGGGGTCATATCGATGCCAATCGCCTTACCCGTCGGGCCGACCTTCCTGGCGGCCAGAAAGACGTCGAGCCCGCCGCCGCACCCCAGATCGACCACGACCTCGCCTGGGCGCAGGTTGGCCGTCGCCGTGGGATTGCCGCACGAAAGGCCCATGTTGGCTTGGGCGGGCAGGCTCGCAAGCTCTTCCGCGGTGTAGCCGAACGCCTCCGCCACGCTTCGCACTCCGGCATGTTCATTTGAAAGCGTGCTCGCGGCAACCGCCGCGTATTTGTCGCGCACGGCTTCTTCGATGGTCTTTGACATCACAGCCTCCTTATTCGATACGGTGGCTTTCCCTGTTCCATCATAGCGAGGGCTGGTCGAGACGGGCTACACCGGCCGCGACGGGACGCGGGTCCAGCCGCGCTTGAGCTCGAGGAACCGGCTTTCGTAATAGCGGTACGACGCGGCCGAGATCGCGATCACGAGCGTCAGGCAGGCGATCGCGAGCAGCTCGTCCTTGTTGGGAAACCAGGGCAGGAACGGCTCGAGCCGGCCGCGCATCCAAAGCACAATTTCATGATACATATAAAGACCATAACTGATCTTGCCCAGCCACACGAGCCGCGAATAGGCGAGCGCCTTGCCCAGCCAGCCCCGCCCCTCGACGGCGACGAGTACGATGCCCACCGCGCAGAGCCAGACCCAGACGAAATCCCAGGTGCGATGAAAGGGCTCTCCATGGCCCAGTTTGGGCATGGCGATCACCCAGGCGCAGGCCGCGTAGAGCGGCCACTGCAAAACCATGAGAGTCCAGGCCAGCCGCGGTCGCGCGCGGTCCGGGCGCAGCACGAGCGCGAGCAGGACGCCCGCCAGCAAGGTGTCGAACTGCGCGAAGCTGTTGAACACGATCATGAGCTGCGAACCGTAGTGATGCGCGCAATAGCCGCGATAGCCGATCGAGCCCGCCATCAACGCGACCACCAGCGGGATGCGCAAGCCGGGCTTGATCCATGCGATCAAGAGTGGCACGACCAGGTAAAACTGCTCCTCGACGCAGACGCTCCAGAGGACCGACAGCCAGTCGTGTGGGATCGGGCTCACAAGCGCCATCGACCAGTTGCCCAGAAAAAAGGTGAACGGCAAGAGATGGATCCTGAGCGTCTGGGCGTATCCGGTCGTCCCCCACAGGCCGTCGATCCCCGGCAGCACCGCGAATCCCAGGATCACGATCAAATAGTAGAGCGGCCAGATCCGCAGAATCCGTCTGATCCAGAACGCGCCCAGGGCGATCCGGCCCCACCTGGACTCTTCGCGCAGGAGCAGCGAGACGATCAGGTAGCCGCTCAAGATCAAGAAGAGCTGCACGCCGTAGCCGCCGTTTTCGCGGAACGCCGCGGCGGCCGTTCGCCCGATCACTCGCCCCATGACCGCCTGCGAAACGCCGCCGTGAAACAAATAGACCATCATGAATGCGATGAAGCGCAGGCCGTCGAGCTGGGGAAAATAGACCCGGGCCTCGGTCGGGGCCGATTGGGGGGCGTCGGTCGTGGCGAGCGTCATGGCATGGCCCCCTTGCCAGCACTCCAGCGAGGACCGCCCGGCTCGAGCGCCCAGGACGCCGCTCGATCGACCAATCGAAGCGCCAGATCTGGCCCGGCATCGAGCGTCACGACCGGCAGCCCCGGCCGAACCAGGTGGAGCTCATGGCGACCCTCGCGGACCGTCGCGAGGTCGTTGGCGACGGTCAGGTCGGCCCGGTTGGTCAGGCAGGCGCGCTCGGCTTCGCGTACGAGCACGTCGCGTGGCGTTCCCGAAAGCAGTTTGAAACCGACCAGATAGACCGAGGGCGCCCAGTCGCGAACCATGCGGATTACCTTGGGAGCGCGGCGGCAGGCGATGATCAGGCTTTCGGAGTCGGAGCCGATTTTTCCGGGGACGGGTTCGGGAAGATAGTCGGAGACGGCGATTGGCAGGAAAGCAATCTCGATCGCGCGTGATTCGAGGACCGCTCGCAGCGCCGCCTGATACTCATCAACGGTCCCACGCGCGAGCGGGACCAGGTGCAGTCGGTCCTTCACGGTCGCCCAAAGGTCGACGAGCCGGCCGAGCCGATCGAGCTCGGCGGCGGGGTCGGCGGCGAGGTCAAGGGTCGCATGCCGCTGATAGGGCGCGACGGCCGAGGGCGTGTGGATGTGCCAGACAGTCGCGCCGCGATCGAGGCAGGCCTCGCTGATCATCGCGGCCATCCGCCCGGTGGAGACGTTGGCCAGATGCCGCACGTCGTCGATCGGCGCGATCGTTCCGCCCCCCGCCACGACGACGTTCATCGATCCTTTGTCTCCCTGAGTCGGCTTGCGACGGCCGGTCGCGGAGGCTAGCTTGAGCGAGGGCGAGATGCGTTCTCGGCCACGATTTTAGCCATCGAGAATCCCATGCCGCGATCCGAACCAGCCCGAGCCGCAGCCGCCGAGATTCTCGCTGAAATCTCGCGCTGGCCGATCTTCGACCCGCATACCCACATCGATCCCCATCGGCCGGCCGCGCGGCATTTCGATGAGATCCTGGGATACCACTACTATACCGAGCTTGCCCACTCGGCTGGGATGCCCGCCCAGGAAGTCGACCCGTCTCTGGACCCCACCGCCCGCGCAACCCGTCTGGCCGGATATCTCGACCGCATCGATTCGACCGTCCAGTATTCGTGGCTGATCGAGATCGCCCGGACGTTTCACGGCTTCGCGCACGACCGGATCACGCCTGGCAACATCGGCGACTTGCTGGCCAGGGCCGACAAGACCGCCGTGGGGCCGGCCTGGGACCGCGAGGTTTGGACCAAGAGCCGACTCGAGACGGTCTTTCTCACCAACGATTTCGACGACCCGCTCGAGGGCTGGGACACGTCTGTGTACGTTCCCTGCCTGCGCACCGACGATCTGGTGCTCAAGCTGCACTCGCCCGGCACGGTCGAGCGGCTGCGGAAGTCGACGGGGATCGACATCCAGGATCGTGGCACACTCAGGGCGGCCATCGGCAAGTTGTTCGAGCATTTCACGGGGCGGGGCGCGCGGGCGTGCGCGATCAGCCTGCCGGTCGACTTCCGGCCTCGTCCGGAAGCTCCGGTGCGTAGCTCGACGCCGCTCCGGCGCGTGATCCAGGGGCTGCCCACCCGGGACGACGAGCGCGAAGAGGCTCGCCAGTCTGTGTTCTGGATGATCGCGGAATTCTGCGCTGAGTTCGGCCTGCCGTTCGACCTCATGATCGGCCCGGCTCGCGACGTTTATCCGGCGGGCGTCTCCGGCGGCCGCGACCTGTTTGACCGCCGCGTGAGCCTTCACGACTATCGGGTGCTCTTCAACCATTTCGCCAGAACGACCTTTGTCGTGTCGACCCTCGCCCCCGACGCCGCCGCCGAACTGGTCGCGTATTCCTGGATCTTCCCCAACGTCCTGCCCATGGGGCACTGGTGGTATTCGAACATCCCGGCCTATATCGAGGGGGATCTCCGGGCCCGCATCGAGGCGCTCCCCAAGGTCAAGATCCTGGGTTACTATTCCGACGCCTACAAGCTGGAATTCATCGCCCCCAAGTTCAACATGTACCGCCGCGCCCTGGCGGGCGTGCTGGCCCGCGAGCTGGTGGGCGACCGGGGTTGGTCGCTGGATCAAGCCGTGCAACTGGCGAAATTGATCTTACTGGAAAACCCAAAGCGGATTTTTGGCGTTGAACTCCGGGGCTTGTCGCCCACCATTTGACGGGAGGCGGTTTTCGGGGCATCCTTCGATAGAGGTCGCGCTGGGTTCGGGCTCGCGCTTCGCGACGGCCCGGGCAAGCGCGCTCGCGATCGCCTTCACGCGGGCGCGAAGGACGCCTCGGCACGACCCAGGGCGACTTGCTCAATTGAGGATGAACCGCGATGATGGGCCAACGTTGGGAACTGACGAGGGGTGTCTTGCTCGCGGCGGCCGCGGGATTTTTGGGCGCTCCGCTGGCGGTCGCACAGGAGCAGCCGGGGCTCTCCTCGGGCAGCGGACAGGGGACCGGCACTGGGTTCTCGAGCGGCGTCCAGCGGAACCGGTCGGGATCGATGTCGGGAACCGGACCGTCGAGGCGGGGCGTTGAGCGATCGGTGCAGCCGCCCCGCGAAGGCCCGCCCGGCCGCGGCATGGGGCTCGGGCCCGGGGTGAACGTCCGGTTTCCCAACGATCCCTACTTGATCCCGTTCGTGAACATGGCCCAGGAAGGCGGTCCCATTGACCCCAATGCGCCCAGCGGGGTCTCAAACGAACTGGTCAAAAACGCGAAACTGATCGATTCGCCCGACGAACGGAGCCTCGCGCTTCAGCGGATCGCCAACAGCGCCATTGCGAGCAACCAGGTCTTCCTGGCGCATCAGATTCTCGAGGACGCGGTGAGTGCCGCCGTTCAGGTGCAGACTCCACTGGTGCGCGACCAGCGCCTGATCGCGATCGTCACGTCGCTCACCATCTTGAATGGCGCACTTTTGGGAGAGAGTCAACAAGCGGTCGTTGAGCCGCGGCCCAAGGACGTGAAGCCCGAGGCGCTCCCCAAGGCCCCCGACCCGGCGGTGTTGGTCCGGCTGGCTCGGCTCGAGTGGAACCGAGGCGCTTATCTGGCGGGCCTGATCTCGAACCCGACTTACCGCAACGAGATGCTCTACAAGGTCGCCGAGAGCGAGGCCTCGGGCTCGGCCAGCGTCGCCAACCGCTACATAGACGACCCCGACCCGGCCAAGCCCGACCCCGCCAGCGCCAAACGCAAGCAGACCTACCAGACCGCCGCCGACGAAGAACTGGTCGATTCCTTCGCCGTGGCCGACAAGATCGAGCGCCCGATCTGGAGGTATCGCGCGATGGTGCGGATCGCGCTGCAGGCCGCGGATTCGCGGCAGTACGAGCGAGGATTCGAGCTGGCGCGGAAAATCGACAACGCCGAATCGCGGACCGAGGCCCTGCTTCTGATCGCGGACTCGCTGTGCCGACACGAACAAAACGATCGTGCGACCCCCGTCTATGAACAGGCCGCCCGCGCGGCCGCGTCGATCCAGCAAGAGGGTCTGCGAGGCGTGATCACCGGGTTCCTGATCGACAGCCTGATCTCCGCGGGGCGTTTCGACGATGCTCGGGCGTGCCTCGTGATCTATCCCGAGGAATCGCAACGCTTCGTCGCGCTGGGCGCCATCGCCGAATCCCAGGGCCGCCGCGGCGCCGCCGAGTCCGCCCGCCGCTGGATCGCCTCCGACGTCCCGGCCGCCTATCGGCCCACCCTCTATCGCCGCGTCGTCGACGGCTATCTCAAGGCCATCGAGCCCAACCGCGGCGAAGCCTTCGGCAAGTAACCAGACGGACCTCTTGCTTCAGCACCATTTGGATGAAGGGTTTATCAACGTGGGCTGTGCGCAAGGTTCTGGCCCATGCGAGGCGGGCGGCGTCACGACGAGGGGCAGGATTGCTCCTCGTCGCCGCCCAGAGCGAACGTCGGGATCCAGGTCCGTCCCAGAACGCCCATCCGGGGCTTGAGCCCCCCGCTCATCCATGATCGCCGAGTTTACGTGCACTTATGCGTTTAACAGACCGCGGGTTCGACCGTCCAAGTCCCGCGGCGAGACCTGGCGTCGTCCGCACTCGATCCAAGGCGCCTGGCCTTGGGACGACCCCGACTCATTATTGTATTAGTACTGATGAGCTGAATTCAGAAAACAACTTGCGTCGGCCGCGCCATGGTTGCAGGTCCCACCGCTCTCGCCAATCGCCGCCACGGACGAAGAATCGTCGGATGAAGAGCCGATCCAGGCTGTTGCATTGATCAAGGTGATGTGCGAGAGTGGCGATCAGATTCGCCTGGTCTAGAGTTCGCTTCTCCTGATATCAGAGGCTCAAGTGTGCTTATCTTGATTCGTGTGTGTGATATCAGGCGGTGAACCTCGACTACAAAACCACCCACTCCACTTTTCATCGATCCACGCGATAGCTCAATCTGACCGCGAGCGCCTTGATTCGCGAGGTTAGTCGGGGAATAGCCAAGTCATAAGCTTGGCCTTTCCCTGTTTGTTGGAATTCGGTCCGGACGACGAACGTTTCCAGTCCTGTCGGGGGACTGAGGGTACGATCACGTCCTGGTGATCGGCCAGCGCCGCCGAAGAGCTTGGCATCGACTCCGTTTTCGGCTTCCGGGTTGTGCGACCTGGTCTACTGAACGACGTCGTCATGAGGTGTGCTCCGATCGAGCCCCGGTGAAAACCATCAGGGACAAGGTGCATCCATGTCTATCGATCTGAAACTGCCTGACGGTTTTGGACTCCGCCGCGGCGACTTTGACCCACCACTCGGCGCCGTCGGAGGGGCGACCTCGGTCTACGGCGGTCGGGTCAGGCCGGATCAGAGCCAGCGGTGGGTCTCGAACCTCCAGAAGGCGCTGCATGCGTTTGGATTTGCGTTCGCCGACTGGTCGGTCGACATGAACTCTGGTCGGTTCGATCGGGTCACCGAGTGGGCCGTCCGCGAGTTCCAGGTCTACGCCGCGATGGCCAAGGCGGCCGACAAGGACGGCAAGGCCGTCGACAACATTCCCCCGTACGCGGGCCGGCCCACCGGAGTCGTCGACGGCCCGACCCGGGCCGCGCTCCTGAACTGGGCGGCGAAAGAATACCGGTGCCCGGTGACGGTTTCGGCCTTTCAGGACGACGGAACGGAGATCCCGAGGAGTTCCACGGCCGCACAGTTCTCGAACCTGTGGCTTCACGACGCCGTCAAGATTCCCAAGCCGACCAACGGCGGCCCGCCCGTCCCACGAATGTTCGCCCGGGACGTTTCCGGTTACTACCAGTCCGACGGAGCAACGACGGTCCGCAACCTGGCAAACTTCCAGGCGCTTGGATTCGACACCTCTTACCTGGGCAGCTTTGGGCCCGTGTCGACACCGGCCCACGCGTGGAAGCAGCCGGGCGATCTCGCGGAGGTTCTTCCCAGGAGCTTCGACCTGCCGGGCGGTCCTGTGAAGTGGTCGGAGGCATTGGCTTCCACCTTCAAGCTCATTCGCGCGGTCGGCCAGCAGGAATGCCAGGGCTACTTCGACGGCATGAACGCTTATGACGGCGCTCTCTTGTCGGCTGGTCTTTATCACTGGACCATGCTGGGTGAGCTGCCCGCGTACCTGGCATACCTGCGGACGAACGATCCGGCCGCGTACGACAAGGTTGTGGGAAAGCTCGGCCTGGGGGTTGTTCGTTCCTGGAGCAGTACCGCCGGCGCGGCGGTGGGCAGCGGCCTGTTTGACGCCTCGTTGCGTAAGTTCGAGACCGCCGTCGCTTTGCCCGCGGCCGACGGTGAGCTCGATCCGTTCCCGCTCGAGTCCGCCGACAAGCACTTCGTTCATCACTGGCACTGGTTTTATCGGTTCGCGATGGCGGGCCGGACGATTCCCGGGTACCGGCGATTCATGTGGGACATGGCGCGGTTCCGGGTGCGCGACCTGCTTTCGGTCCCGTGGCCCACCGGGGTTTTCCCATCGATCGAGGGCCGGCCGGTCACGCTCGCCGACACGTTCGGATCGGTGCGGTCAGTGGCCATGCTCGTGCGGTGGCATGTCGTCAGTCCCAGTACGGCGCCCGTGGTCGCCTCGGGTAAGGCTGGCCCCGGGCTTCTGCGGGTTTGGGACACAGTCCGGGCGGCGCAGCCGTTCAATCTCCCGACCGGCAACGATCCCCGAACGTGGGGATCCGAGCATGAGCGTCGTCTCACGCAGGCCATGCTCCGGGTATTCCACCAGGCGGCGCCGAAGGACGATACGCTCGAACGTCTGAACACATGGTTCAATGATACGGGTTATACCCTTGACCTGGATCCGGTCGACCCGACCTTGAAGCCGTTTCAGCAGGATCTCTCCAAGAACCCCGGCTTCGCGACGGTTCGGGACGACCTCCAGGCGCTTGCCGTCTCCAAGACGGAGCCGAAGTTCCTCCCGATCCCGGCGTCCGTGTCGGCTGTGTTCGCCCAGCGGCCGAGCGACGCGATCGTGCTCGGGCCCGACTCGAAGATCGCCCACGTGGTGAAGAATCAGCGCTGGCTTCTCGAACAGTTCGTGACGGACGCCGCGCCAGCGAACCACCAACCGCCGCCTGTCTTCACCCGGCGTTTCGAGCTCACCCTCACGTCGGAATCCGGCACGAATCTGGTGGTCCGAGAATTGCCGACCCTCTCATGCGAGCGAGAGCCGGGAAAGAGGTTCGCGTTCGAGGGCTCTGACCTTCCTCCACCCGTTCTGAGCGATTTCGTTGGAGCGGTCGACGCTGGACTCGAGGCGAAGCTCGATGCCGCGGGTGCGGGCGCGACGATTGACGGCGAGGTGCATACGGCTCTGAACGCCGTGGGGGCCGGTCTTGGCGTCCTGAAGGTACTTGTTCCCGTCAACGCGCAGGTACGCGTGGAAGAGTCGCAGGATCCCAAGCGCTGGCAGGTGATGCTCGGGTTGGGCGGGCGCGTCGAGTTCGTGACGATCCGCAAGGTGGGCGCCGCCCTGAAGGTCGACCCGCCCGGGATCTCGATGCGGTATGGGGCCAAGAGCACGCCGAGCGGCGACGACGCCGTGCAACTGCGGGCCGACCTCCGCTTGATCGGGTTCCGCGGGGTGCCCGCGAGCGGCACTTCGTTTGACGCCGATCTGAAGGAGGGTGTGCGCCAGTTCCAGGCGTATGCACGGGGAGAGCACGTCGCGAAGTTCTCCGCGGCCGGCGCGAGCTATGCCAGGTCGCTGGTGCCGGCAGCCAACCCGAAGGTGTACACCGGGCCGGTCACCGGGCACGTCGACAACGAGACGCGGGCGCTGATCGACCTCTGGGTCTCGGAACGGAATAGGATTCGCTGCCCGGTCGTGGTCGAGGCCCGCGACGCGGCGACCGGCGCCACGGTGGGCGGGCTCGAGGATGCGACGCAGAACCTCTGGCTGGCCGCCGGAGATCCCGTCCCCACACACCGGATGTTCGTGACCGACCTGCGCACCTCGTCGACCGATGCCGTCCCGCTCGGACACTTCGTCTCGTTCAAACAGGAGGCCAATGAGGTCGGCGGCCCGCGTGCCGAGAACCTGCCGGCCGCGGGGGGCGTCCCGGCGTTCCGGTCGTGCGAGGCCGAAGTCAAGCTCGATCGGTTCAACGCGCCGACCGGCGCGAGCTCGACGTTCCGTGTGATTCGCGCCGTGACTGAGTTGACCACCGGCGGTTTTCTGGACGGGGTCGATGCATCAAACCCGGACCGCGTGCTGACTTTTGGCCTGTTCGATCTGCGGGAGCCCGACCCGGCGGGAACCTTCGATAAGTTCCAGGGTGGTCTGGGGGGGCTCTTCGCCATTGTGCGAGACGACGCGGTCGGGGCCTTCCGGCGGTCGGTTGAGACCTACGGCCTTCGCTCCGCGAAGCCGTGGCATTCGCCCTACCCGCGCAAGCCGCAACCGAACGATCCTGGCGCCAACCCCCCCGATGGCGTTGCGCTCTACGACGACGCGACGCGTCGGCATGTCTCGGCTCTAGCTTTTCAGGGTGGAGATTTCCTCTTCAAGGACGAGATCGGTGGAGGCGACGGCCCTCGGTTGAGGGGCTGGCACTGGCTGTACCGCTTCACCCGCGCGGCGCGCGACCCGGCGTTCGCCCGGGGAGTCTGGGATCTTGCCCGGACGCGGCTTCGGGATCTCGGCCGGACGGTGGTGGTCCAGACCGGACTGCCGCGCAAGGAACTCTTCCAGTTCGCGACCAGCGAGAAGTCCTGGGCGCTCGTCCTGTACTGGCACCTCCGGTTCCCCACGGACATTGCCAGTGGTTCCAAGGCCGGCAAGCCGCTGGTGCTGGCCATCGCCGACGCGGGAATGACGACCTTGCCCGCGGACTCGGGCAAGCAACGCGCGCTGGTCAAGGCCCTGATCAAGCGGGCGGGAGACGCACGGGGCGCGGGATTCGCCAAAGAGCTGACGGCGCTGGCCCGCTGGCCCGAGTGGACGAACGCCGGCGATCTCAACAAGTCTGGCTTTCAGCTCTTCGAAGACGTTCAAGCTCTTGTTGAAACAATCACCACAACCGCCGACGTCGAGGCGGTTGTCGCCGGCCTGGCTGCGACCCCGCCGACGCTTGCTCCTCCGCTTCTTGTCAAGCTCTCGGTCCTGGTCGACGACCCTGCGTGGAACGCCGCAGGAGTCCTCGCCGCGACGGTGACAGCCGTTGGCGCCAACGACTGGCGTGTGTCGCGCCCAGCCCCCGACGATCACCAGGCGTTCTGGGTGAAGCGGGATTCCGCCAAGTTCACGATCCGCGCTGGCCTTGACCCCAAGCCAGGTTCGTTCAGCCTCTTCGACGCCGAGTTGCCGCCGGCTCCCCCGACGCCGGTTCTCCCGACGGCCACGAACCCCGCGGCTGTCGTGCCGATCTCTCAGCCCGCGCCGGCCGCGCCCGCC
>DAIDHE010000236.1 GCA_027459775.1 Planctomycetales bacterium
CCGCGCGGGCCGCCTCGCTGGCGCTCTTCCGCGAGTTGTTCCCGGCCGAGCTGCTCGCGCCCGGCCAGCTCGCCGTGGTCTCGACGGTGACCCTGCTCGCGACCGCGCTCGACCCCGCCCAGGCCGATTTGCTCTATCAAAACCTGGGCGATTCGCGAGCCTTTGGCGTGATCCACGATTATTTGCGCAAGCAGGTCGAGATCATTCGCGAGGGTGGCGGCGCGGTGGTGAAGACTCAAGGCGAGGGCCTGGTCGCGTCGTTCCACCACGTCGCCGCGGCGGTCCGGACCGCGCTCGAGCTGCTTCGCATGCGGCTCGACGCCGAGGGAGATTCGGCGCTGCTCCCACGGATTGGCGTTCATCGGGGCCCGGCCCTGGCGGCGACGGTCAATGATCAGCTCGATTATCTGGGCGCGACCGCCCGCCAGGCGGCCCGGGCTCTCGATCGCGCCCAGGCCGGCGAGCTGGTCCTGACCCCAGCCGTCGCCGCCGACCCCGAAGTGGCCGCGCTCCTGCACGAACGCGGAATCTCGAGCGAAATGATCCCGTCCAGCCCGGGTGGTAACGCCCACCTGATCCGGGCGCGGCTCTGAAGCAAGGCCTGATCGCCGCCGGCATGATCCGGAGTCTCGGCGATTCAAACCAGCAGTCCATTGACACTTCGGAACCGATAGCGATAAATGGAGCTTTCCGCCGTACACAAACCATTCACGAACGGCGATCGCTGGCATGCGGTCCGCGACGAGATGCGGACGAGGCGGGCGTGAGAAACCGCGAACAAACAATTGGAGGCATGTTGGGTTGTAAGAGGTCGGCGTTTTGACCATCGACCTGGGAGCGCGGGCGAGACGCCCGCGCTCCCAGGACAGGCAAGCACCAGCGCCGCCTCGCCGAGACGAGGCGACCCAAACAATGATGATTGATCAAGTCGGTGATTCGCCCTTCCTCACGCGGCGTTGGAGTCTCCTCATGGCTCGCTCGACCGAGCGCGATTTGCTCTTTGGGCTGCTGGCGCTTCAGAACAATTACATCGACCGCGACGCGCTGCTCGACGCCTTCCATCGCTGGGGCGTCGACCGCTCGCTGGCGCTCGACCAGTTTCTCCTGGACCGCAAGGCGCTCGCGATCCATGAGCGGGTGGCGCGAGAAAACCCAACCTTCACCGAATATCAGAATTCTCTGGCCATCAGCCACGACAAGATCGGCGAAGTGCTGAGCACCGCCGGCCGCAAGGCCGAAGCCCTAGACTCCCATGGCAAGGCGCTGGCTGGCCAGGAGCGCCTGGCCCGCGAATCTCCTTCCGGCCTTGACGCCATGAAGCCGTCCCAGCACTTTGCTCGGTCGACGATCCATGCCAGTCTGGGGTCATGGGGAGGCATTCGAATGACGATCCATCTCCCCGAACATCTCGAGAGTTACCTACGCGACCAGGTGCGTGAAGGTCGGTTCAGCTCCGAGGACGAGGTGATCCGCGACGCGCTCGAGCGGCACCGGAAGGCGGGGCCATCGCCCGTGGATCGCGCCGAGAGTGATGGCGCGGTGAAGAGCCTGAAGCTCCAGAGGCGATTGATGGAGGCCGGGATCATCAGCGAGATCAGACCGCCGATCAGCGACCTGACGCCCTATCAGAACCGCCGCGCTGTCCCGATCCAGGGTGAACCGATTTCTGAGACCCTCATTCGCGAGCGGCGCTGACCGTGGCGGTTGATTTTCTTGACGCAAGTGCGGTTATGAAGCGATACGTTCAAGAGACAGGCGTCGCTTGGGTGCAAGCCCTGGCCGCGCCGAACGCTGGGCATTCGCTCATCGTGGCGAGGATCACGTTAACTGAGACAGTCGCCGCCATCACGCGGCGCGAGCGTGGCGGCTCGATCACGCCGCACGACGCCGCGACCGCTCTGGCGGATTTTCAGCTCGATTTCGCCCGCCAATACATCATCGTGGAGATCTCGGCCGGCATCGTCGCCCACGCCGCCCGCCTGGCGCGAAGGCACGGCCTGAGGGGCTACGACGCCGTGCAACTCGCGGCGGCCCTGGAAATCCATGCCAACGACTCGTCCATGTGGCTGCTGTCGGCCGATGTTGAGCTCAATACCGCCGCCGCGGTCGAAGGGCTTCATGTCGACGACCCCAACAGCCATCCCTAATGCGGCGGAGCCGCAACCCAGACCTGTAAGAGTACGAGGCGCTCTCGTCACGGAGCCTGGTTGGGGGCCCCGTGTCCGATCAGCGCGGGTCTGTGACCCCGCCGAGTACGCTTCGCCCGCGCCACGGATTCTGGTCGAGGCGCGCAACGCGTGGGGAAAACGACGGGACGCGAGACTTTCGACCCGAATGGAGTCGGGGCCACGGGCAGACTTCCTTACGCACCCTTTCGTACTCGACGGGGTCGGAGACCCGCGCCGAACAGAAGGTGGGCCTCGCTGCGCTCGACCCACGCTCCATTCTCCCCGGTGTAGGGTGGGTCGAGCAACGCGAGGCCCACCAGGGCACAATCAACACTGCTGGTCTCGGAGTTGGTGGGCCTCGCTGCGCTCGACCCACCCTGATATGGTTGGATCTGTCAACCCTCGACCGCGGGTGGTTCCCAGCGCTC
>DAIDHE010000189.1 GCA_027459775.1 Planctomycetales bacterium
GCTCAGGAACGGGCCGGGGGCGGTCTTCACGTTCGCCGCGGGCGCGACCTCGATTCTCTGGAGCACGCGCTTCCGGCGCGAGCCGCGGCTGGTCCACCTGGGACTCGCGCTCGGCTTCGCGGCGGTGCTCTTGCTCGCCGATTGGCGGGTCGGCCGCTCCGACCTGGGGTTCGCGCTGGGGGGTCTCGCCCTGACATCGGTGGCTTATTCGTTCATACTCTGGGCCGTCGGCCGCGGCTGCGCGACTCGGCCCGACCTCGACTTTTACGCCCGGCCCTGCTCGGGCGCGGCGGCGCTCGCTACCTGGCCGGTGTTCGTACTGGCGATGGCCGGGCGTGTCGATTCCGACCGGGCGTTCGCGGCGAGCACGACGGCGCTCGGGCTGAATGCACTCGTGCTGGGGCTCCTCGCCCGCGACCGCCGGCACGCGGTCTACACCTATCGAGCGGTGCTCTCGGCGGTCTGCGCCGGGTACGTGATCGTCTTCAGCCTTGGGAATCGAACGCCTGATTCGGGCTATATCCTGGGTCTGGTCGCGGTGCTCGACGCCCTGGTCCTCGCCGCGGCCGGGTTCGCCTGCCGGCACTGGGCGACCGCCGGCAATGGTTTCGAATCGCTTTATTCCAAGCCGATGTTCAATTCTTCTCTCGTGCTGACCGTGCTGGCGATCGTCCCCGCGCACGGGTCGCCGTGGACGATGCTGGTGGTGAGTCTGTCGTTCCTGGTGATGGTCAAGGGAATCCCCGCGCCTGAATGGCTTTATGCGACGGTTGGCTCGGCGGCTTGCGCGGTCTATTTCGGGACGCTCGACCACGGCCAGGCCGAACGACTGGTCATGGCCGGGATGATCGCCGCCTATCTGCTCTGGCTGATCGGGCTGCTCGTGAGGCGAGCCGAGCCGTCCCTGGTCGCCTGGCTCAGGCTGCCGCACGGCGATTACGATTATCCCCTGTTCAACTCGGCGGCCGCGGCCTGCGCGGCCGCGGTGGCGCTCAGGCTGAGCCAGACGTGGGACGGCCCCCTGGCCTGGTCCTCTTCGGCAGGGCTCGCGCTCGCCGTCGCGGGGTTCATGATCCTGATGATCAAGCCCTACCCGCGGGTGGAATGGGTTCACGCGGCGATGGCGTTCGCCTCGGTGAGCGCGGCGCTGGCGGCGTACCCACGGGGCATGACCGCCGAGTGGTTGGCGCGCTGGTGGGCGCCCTTGGGAATGGCGCTCGCGAACCTGTGGTGGATCGTCGCCTGGACCCTGGAGCAGTGGGGGCGGCCGATCACCCGATGGCTCGGGATCACGGGTCAAGCGTTCGCGGCGGCGGTCAGGCAATGGTCGCTGGCGTTTTTCGCATTGACCGCCCCGGTGGTCGGCGCGGTCGTGGTCCACATGGTCCTCACGGCTTTCGCCGTGGTTTCCTGGCCCATCGATACGAGGGGGACGGCCGAGTGGCTGGCGATCGTGCTGGCGCTCGCGCTCGGTTCTGTTTATATGATCGCAAACTGGTGGTCGACCCGACGCGCTGAGACGATGATCGGCTTGCATGGGGCGCTCCTGCTTTCGATCTGGTGGTTGGCCGCGCCGGCTTCGCCGCTGGTCGCCCGCCTGGGCGCGAGCGCGGTCGTGTTTCTGCCGCTCGCCACGGCGGGGCTCGCCCTCGCGACGATCGCGGCCGGCCTGCTGCTCGAAGACCGGCCAGGCTGGCGAGGCCTGTTCCGGCGGCTCGGCCTCCAGGTCGACGCTCTCGAGAGGCTCGACGATGACTTTCTCAGGTCCGGTCTTGGACTGGCGGTGCTGGCGGCTCTCATGACGCGCGCTCGGGTGAACCAGGCGACGATCGACACGCTGCTCTTGGCGACCGCGACGGCGGGGCTGGCGGCGGTCGTCAGGCGCTCGGTCGTCGCGGCATACATGGGATCTTTCGCCTGGTGCGCGGCCGGCCTGTTCGCGGCGCTCGAGGGTTCGCGGCGGTTCGACGTATCGTCCAATGCGAATGTCTCGATCCTCGTTGCTGGGGGCCTGCTGGCGGCGCTCGCGGTGCTCTGGGTGGTCGCGGGACTGGCGAGGCGGCTCGAGCCCGAGCCGGCCCGGGGCGAATCGCGGCGGATTCCGGCTCGAGTGGTTTCCTTGGCGATGGAGCACACCGCTTTGTTCGCGGCGTTCGCCGCCGCGGGGTTGGTCGCGGTCTCGGCTCTTGAGGTCGTCGCGCCCAGCCCATGGGCCGCGCTCACGGCGGTGGTCGTTTTGTGTGGGCTCGCTCTTTTCGCCATCGGGTTGATCGTGCGCTGGGGCGAGGAATGGCTGGTCTACGCGGCCCAGGCCTTGATCCTGAGCGGATACTTTTATTACCGCTGGGCCTTCTCGGTCCCCGCCGCGGCCGACGCCGCCGTCTTCACCCTGTTCGGCTTCCTCGACCTCGGTGTGGCCGAGGCGATGTACCACGCCGGGCTGCAACGGTTCGCGCGACCCACCCGTTATTTCTCGCTGGCCCTCCCGGTGCTTCCCCTGGTGCTGGGTCTCTTCGACGGCGGCCTGGGTGAGATGCGGCTGTTCTTCCTGTTCACCGCGGCGACCTTTTATGCGATCGCCGGGCTGTCGATGCGGTGGCAGTGGCTGGGCCATGCATCGGCCATTTTGTATAATGCCTTTTTGTGGATTCTTTGGGGCCGGATCGGTTGGACGCTCTCCGACCGGCCCCAGTTCTTCCTGATCCCGGTCGGGCTCTCGGCGATCCTGTTCGCCGAGCTCCATCGGCGGTCGCTCGGCCGCGAGCCGACGAACACGATCCGGGGCGTCGGCCTCACCGTCGTCTACCTCTCGCTGGCGGTTCCGATCTGGCGGTTCGAAAGCCTGGGCGCCTGGGCCGCCCTCTTGTTCGTCTCGCTCCTGGTCATGCTGGCCGGCATCGGACTCCGCGTTCAGGTCTTCCTCTGGCTGGGGCTGGTCGGGTTCGTTTTGGACGTCGTCTATCAGCTCGGCCGGATGGGCATGGAGCACACCCTGGCCAAGTGGGCCATCATGCTCGCCCTCGGCCTGACCATGATCCTCTTCGTCGCGCTCAACGAAAAGAAGCGGATCCTGCCGACCCTGCGGCTCTACCTCGACCAGGCCCGGCAGTGGGAATGAGCGGGAAGCTCCGCGTGAAGACCCAGCATCCCAACGGAAACCAATTGCTGTCGCGCCGCGTTCCAGGACGGCCGTCGACCGTGCTATACCGACGACTGATCGATCCCATAAGGGAGGAGGGCCGACACATGAAACCGACCGACGTCGACGTGAGCGAGTCCGCCATCCTGTCTCGAATGTTCCACTCACGTATGCCCGCCCTTTCACCATAAATCGCCCGCATGCTCCTGGATCTCGATTTCGACCAGGAAGACAAGGAGCGGATGCGCCGGCTTTCGGCAAGAGCCCGCGAGGGAACCCTCTCCCCCGACGAAGAAGTTCGAATCAACAACTATGAACGTGTCGGATATCTGCTCAACATCCTGCGGTCCATGGCTTGCCGCTCCCTGAAAAGGCCCGCCCCCAGAAAGACGCGCTCGGCCGACCAGGCATGAAACGTGCCCTTGAGCAGCTTGTCTGGCGACGCGGCGGCGGGCATTGCGAGTATTGTCTGATCCCCCAAAACCGCGACCGACTTCCCTTTGAAATCGATCAGATCATCGCCCGGCGACACGGCGGCCTGACCCAGGCGGACAACCTCTGTTTGGTCTGCTTCGCGTGCAATCACCACAAAGGGCCGAACGTCGCGGGAGTTGATCCCTGGACCGGAAGGGTTGTCTTACTATTTCATCCTCGGCGGCACACATGGTCTCGTCATTTCCGGTGGGACGGCGCGGTCTTGGTAGGCCTGACGCCGCGGGGCCGAGCAACGATCGCCGCGCTGAAAATCAACCTCGACTATCGCGTGAACTTCCGCCTCGAACTCATTCAGGAAGGGATCTTCCCGCCACGCTGACCCGACGCCGGTCACCCCCCAAGCGGGGGCTGGATCGACCGCTCATCCCCCGCCAGAATACCTTGCCTCATCCGCTGATCTCAGCCTGCCCCCATTGCCCGACTGGCCTTGACCCCCTCGCCGGGCTTGATATAACTGAATCTCGTGATAGTGAATCTTAGTTCACCATCACTCGACGGATCGTCTTTGACTCGTCCAGGGCGACCGCCTGCGCGGGATGCGCGGAGAT
>DAIDHE010000202.1 GCA_027459775.1 Planctomycetales bacterium
GCTCAGCCCGCGCCCAAGCCCGCCCCCGAGCCAACAAAACCCAGCGAACCCCCGGCGGCCCAACCGTCCAACACACCCGCCGAACCCTCAACCAAGCCCGATCCATCCATGGCTTGAGCAAGCCCTCCATTCGGAAATCACTTTCCCAAGATGCGTGAAAGAGCCCCAACGGCAACGAATGACGCTACGTATAGAATTAGGAGGTAGTTGACCTGGAGCAGTTGGTCGGCTAACTTCAATAAACCTGTCTCAGGGTGAAGCGGCAGTCCTGCCGTTTCGGGTCTACCATGTTTCCGGGCCAATCACGGCCCCGAGGATTCTGATGCCTCAGTCTCGTGTACGCTTCATTGGCAGTCGTGAGTTGCACCGTGATCTACCCAAAGTTCTCGATACCTTGGAAACGCCCGACGCACGCTATGTACTCACGATCCACAGCAAGCCCAAGGCCGTCTTGATCGGCGCCGAGGCCTTCCTGCGGATTCTCCGCAGCCCAAGCGCCGAGGACCGACTGCTCGCACTCCAGTTGGGAGCGCTCGTTCAGGGTCTCGAATCCTCAAACGCCTCGCCAGAGACGTCCGAGGTCGAACTCCCCGAGCGCGAGCTCATCGAGGTCTAGATTCCCAACGCGACGCCCGGGCCTACTTAACCGAAGGCCAGCCCGCCCCATCGCACGGTTGCCATGGGCGGAACCACGAAAAAAACCGCTGAACGAAGAGATTCCGAGTCCACCCGGACGCGGCGACTCCCAGGGTCGCCGCGTCTCTTCGTTTCCGCGAACGTTGAGGGTAAACTGCGGAGGTCGAGAATCGAGCGCGATCAGGAGCGCCCCGGTCCTGGCCGCTCCCTTCCGTACCCCGAGCAAAAAACGCGATGAGCCCCCGTCCCTTCGTCCATCTGCATTGTCACAGCCATTACAGTCTTCTCGACGGCGCGAGCAAGATCCCCGAACTGGTCGCGCGCACGAAGGCGCTCGGGATGCCCGCGATCGCACTCACCGATCATGGGAATCTCTATGGCGCGGTCGAGTTCCTTCGCGAAGCCAAGTCGGCGGGCGTCTTGCCCATCGTCGGGCTCGAAGCCTACGTCGCCCCCGGACGCCGAACCGACCGGACCACCGGCGGCTCGTCGGGGCGGGAGCATTCGTTCCACCTGACCCTGCTCGCGCGCAACGGCGCGGGCTTTCGCAATCTGGTCCGACTCTCGTCGCTGTCGTTCCTGGAAGGGTTTTACTACAAGCCCCGGATCGATAAGGAAGTGCTTGAACGACACGCCGAGGGCCTCATCTGCCTGTCGGGGTGCGCCTCCGCGGAATTCTCGGACCTGATCCTCCACGGCAAGACGGCCGAGGCCGAGGCCCTCTGCGCCTGGTACGAAGGCGTCTTCGGCCCCGAGAATTTCTACATCGAGATCCAGGACAACGGCGTCGCCATCCAGAAAGAATGCGCGTCGGGCGCGATCGACATCGCCCGCCGCATGGGCCTTCCCCTGGTCGCCACCAGCGACGCCCACTATCTGACCCGCTCCGACGCCCAGGCCCACGACGTCCTCCTTTGCATCAACACCGGCAAGCTGATCGACGACCCCGCCCGCATGCGGTTCGACACCGAGGAGTTCTACGTCCGCGGTCCCGACGAGATGTACGCAGCCATGCCCGAGCACGAAGAGGCAATCGCTACCTCGGCCCGGATCGCCGAACTCGTCGAGCCCAACTACGACAGCTTGGAGCTCGGCAAGCGCTGCTTTCCCTCGTTCCAGCCACCCGGTTCCCAGACCCCGGAACACTACCTGCGCACCCTCTGCGACTCAGGCCTCGTCGAGCGCTACGGCCCCGAGCCCTCGCAGGCAGCTCGCGACCGCCTCGAGCACGAGCTCGGGATCATCGAACGGATGGGCTTCGCCTCGTATTTCCTGATCGTCTGGGACTTCGTGCGCTACGCCCGCGAGCGGGGGATACCGGCCTCGGCGCGCGGCTCGGCCTGCGGATCGCTCGTCAGCTATCTGCTCCAGATCAGCAACGTCTGCCCGCTCAAGTACGACCTGCTCTTCGAGCGATTCCTCGACCCCAAACGCTCCGAGGCGCCCGACATCGACATCGACCTCTGCCAGGAACGCAGATACGAGGTGATCGAGTACGTCAAAAAGAAATACGGCGAGGCCAACGTCGCCCAGATTGGGACCTTCGGCACCCTGAAACCCAGGGCCGCCATCAAGGACGTTGGCCGGGTGCTGAATTTCCCTCTCGCCCGCGTCGATCTCATCAACAAGCTGGTCCCGGCCCGGCTCAACATCACGATCGCCGACGCCCTCAAGGAAGAGCCGACCCTCAGGCGCATGGCCGACGAAGACCCGACGGTGAGCCGGCTGCTCGATTTCGCCCAGCGGCTCGAGGGGCTCAACCGCGGCGTCGGCACCCACGCGGCCGGTGTCGTGATCGCCGACAGGCCGCTCGAGGAACTCGTCCCCCTCCAGAAAATCCCAAACAAGGACAAGGCCAAGGAAGTCGTCACAACGCAGTGGGAAATGGGCGACGTCGAAAAGGTCGGCTTGCTCAAGATGGACTTTCTCGGGCTCCGCAATCTGACAACCCTCCAGGGCGCTGTCCGGTTAATCAACAAGCGACACCCCAACCGGCCCATCGACATCGATCACTTGCCGCTCGACGACAAAAAAACGTTCGAGCTCCTTCAGCGCGGCGAGACCAAGGGCGTCTTTCAGCTCGAGTCGGCGGGCATCCGCGACCTGCTCATCAAGATGCGCCCCGATCGCTTCGCCGACATCATCGCCACCAACGCCCTCTATCGCCCAGGTCCCCTGAACGGCGGCATGGTCGACGAATACGTGAACGTCAAGAACGGACGCAAACAGGCGACCTACCTCCATCCGGTCCTCAAGGAAATCCTCGAGGAAACCTATGGAGTCATGGTCTATCAAGAACAGGTCATGCGGATTCTCAATCGGCTGGGCGGCATCGAGCTTTCCCAGGCTTATGCCACGATCAAGGCCATCTCCAAGAAGAAGGCCGACGTGATCGCTCAGAGCCGCGATCAGTTCGTCCAGGGGGCGACCGGCCACGGGCTCGATAAGGACAAGGCGACCAAGATCTTCGAGCTGATCGAATTCTTCGGCGGCTACGGCTTCAACAAGTCGCACAGCACGGCGTACGCACTGGTGGCGTACCAGACGGGGTACCTCAAGGCTCATTACCCCACCGAATTCATGGCGGCCGTCATGTCGTCCGAGATGGACGGCGCGGAGCGCGACAAGTTCCTGGTCGAACATATCGACGACTGCCGCCGCATGGGGATCGACGTCTTGCCCCCCAATATCAACGAGGGGGGCCTCGAGTTCCAGGTGGCCGGCGAGGGGAAGGTGCTCTTCGGCCTGGGGGCGGTCAAGGGGGTCGGGTTCAAGGCCGTCGAGGCCGTCGTGCGGTCGCGCGAACAAAAAGGGCCGTTCCTGGGGCTCGACGATTTCTTCGAGCGGGTGCCGACCCGTGAGGTCGGCTCGGGCTGCGTCGAGACCCTGATCCACGCCGGAGCATTCGATTGCCTGGGCGCCCGGCGGTCGCAATTGCTGGCGATCCTGCCCCGGGCCATCCAGGCGGGCCAGGCCAAGCAAGACGACCGCAAGCGCGGCCAGCGCGGGCTTTTCGACGATCTCGAAGCCTCCGCCCGATCGACGAACGGCAACGGCAACGGCCGCCACAATGGCTCGTCACACCAGGACCACGGACTCCCCGACTTGCCCGAGCTCCCCGACGCCGAAAAACTGGCCGCCGAGAAAAAGGCCCTCGGCTTCTACATGACCAGCCACCCCCTCACCCGCCACGCCGAGATCCTCCGCACCCTCTCGACCCACGACGTCGGCGAACTCGCCAAGATCTCCGACAAGACCGAGGTCGTCCTGGGCGGAATGATCTCGAGCGTCACCCTGCGAAACGTGCAAAAGAGCCGATCCGGGCTCACCCGAATGGCCAAGCTCACCTTCGAGGATCTCTCGGGCTCGACCCCGGCCATGCTCTGGCCCGAGGAATTCGCCAAGATGACCGACCTCGTCAAGAGCGACCTGATCTGTTTCGTGCGCGGAACTCTCGACCGCCGTCGCGACCCCGCCGAGCTGGTCGTGAGCCAGATCATCCCGCTCGACAACGCGCCCGCCGAGCTCAGCCGCGGCGTCGTCGTGAAGCTCAACAAGAACGAGCTCGAAACCCAGAACCTCGAGCGTCTGCTACGCGCCGTCCGGGTACGGCCGGGAAAGCTCGACCTCTATTTCGAGGTCGCCGGACTCGAGAACGTGCGTAAGGCCGTCTACAAGGCCGGCGCGTCGCTACGGGTGCGTTACGACGACCGGCTGATCGCCGATCTCGAGGCGGCCGTGGGCGTGGGCTCGACTCGCTTGCTCGGCCAGCGCAACGGCGCCGCCCGTCCTGCGACGAGCCCCGAGGCCGTGCCGTCACCCGCGGAAGAGCCACCCGACGATCCCGACGATCTCGCCATGGACGATCTCGACCTTCCGTGAAACAAACCTTCCCGGAATTCACTCGCTGGCGCTTCGGGCTCGTACTCCGCGGACGACACCATACAAGCCCGAAGCGCCAGCGAGTGTGTTGCTCGAACAGAGTCACTATTTGTCGTAGAGCGCGTCGCAGCCGATCACGCGGGCGGTGTCGCCGTCGTGGACGGCCATGCTGCCACCGGGGTAGATCGAGCCGCCGGCATATTCGCCCTTCTTGTTCACCGCGTAGAACGAGACGCCGAACGACGTCTTGCCGCCCGAGCGCCGCCGCCGGGGATCGCGGACGCTGGTCGTCGCGATCCGCTTGCAGGTTTCCATGATCGCGTCCTTGGGATGCAGCCCGCGCCTCATCCCCTCGACAACCAGATAGCTCGCGAGATTGAGCAAGTTGGCCTCGCCCAGACCGGTCGAGCCGGCCGAGCCGACCTCGTTGTCCAGATACAAGCCAGCGCCAAGGATCGGCGAGTCGCCGACCCGGCCGGGGATCTTGAACGCCAGCCCCGAGGTCGTGGTCGTGCAGCCCAGATCGGCATGAGTGTCAAGCACCGAGCAGTGGATCGTCCCCGTCACGCGATGGGCGAGCGTCTCGCGAATGTACGCGGCCACCGTTTCCTTGGGCGGAGGCAGCCAATCGTCGTTCGAATCGTGGGTCTCCTTCCAGTGCACCCAGATCTGCCGCGCCTCGTCGGTCAAGAGATTGACCTCGGGAAAGCCGTGAGCCCGGGCGAACTTGAGTGCGCCCTCGCCAACCAACAGACAGTGCCGCGTGCGCTGCATCACCACCCGAGCCACCGCCGCCGGGTGCATGATGTTCCGGATCGAGGCCACCGACCCGCCTCCGTGCGTCGGCCCGTGCATCACCGCCGCATCAAGCTCGACCACACCCTCCTCGTTGGGAAGGCCCCCCAGCCCGACCGAATGGTCGTTGGGATCGGCCTCGACGATCGCGACCCCTTCAATGGCCGCATCCAACGGGTCGCTCCCCTTGTGTACAAGATCCATCGCCTTTTCCACGGCCCGCAAGCCGTTTCCACTGGCAATGACAATCGGCCGCTTGTCGCCCACGGGCCTGGGCGGGGCAGCACCGATCACAAGCGAACCCAGGCTCGCGGCGGCCGTCGTTCCCATGAATCGGCGGCGATTGAAGGAGCTCTTCATCGGCGTGTCACCCTTAAATTTGATTTACATTGGCTCATTCATTCACAAACGGATCAGAACACGCGAGCCGCCCCCGAGTCGATCGAGGGCGGCCCTGTCCCGTGATCCGGCGCCATCAAGACGTCCAAGCCCGGTCTCAGTACTGATCTGAGCTGATGACTTCGCCGCCAGCCCGCGTTCCCAGCGCCTGATAGACCGACAACTGCGAAATGACAGTGTAGGTGTTGCCCGGGCCGGGCATGATGTTCGACGCGAACGACGTCGTGGGGTTGAACTGCGCCGACTGGATCGAATCCTTCAGGAAGCGGACCGACCCGTCGCAGAACGAGAAATTGGCGCCGCCAGGGTGGAAACTCGAGGCAGCCGAGGTGTAGAGATCCGAATTGATCCCCTGGCCCGTCCCCAGATCGCTCACCTTGTTGAAGGGATTGATCGGGTACGAGACGGTGAACATCGTGTCGGAGTAGTTCCCCGAGTTCCACCAGCCCCAGCATGCCTGGTCGCCGGTGCTCAGCTTCCCATAAGCCCATTCGCCCATGAGAATCGTGTTGCTCGTGCCGTCGGAGATCGCCGCGATCCGCGTCCCGCTGTAGAAATAAAAGATCCCGTTGGCCTGACTCATCTGGGTCGAGAAATTGTAATTGCCGCAATTGGGGTCCGCGTAGCGGCCCGGCGAAAACCAGGTGCCGGCGTTCCCCTTGTAGCTCGTGAACCGCATCCCCCACGAGAAATCCGCCATGTTGAGCTGCGAGATCGCGGGATCGCTGGGGCACCAGAGCGCCGTCACGCCCGTGATCTGCACGGTCGAGTTCTGGGGAAAAACGAAATGCACGTTCGCGTTGAAGGCATTGTAGAGCGGAGCCTGCTCATAGAAGGGCAAGAGCCTGATTAAGAGACTGTGCTCGTGATAGCCCGAGCAGGGCGTCGCCGCGGGATTCCCCGGCGGCAGCATCATGTACGAGCCCATCGGGAAGGTTCCGTTGGCCGCGTCATAGTTATGGCAGGCAAGCCCGAGTTGCTTGAGATTGTTGACGCACTGAGCCCGGCGAGCGGCCTCGCGGGCCGCCTGGACGGCGGGGAGCAAAAGCGCGATCAAGACCGCGATGATCGCGATCACGACCAGAAGCTCGATCAGGGTGAAACCGCGTGAAGAAGTACGACGTGAGGCGGATCTGGTCATAAAGCAAACCTCCAGAAAAACGGCCGGATTTCAGAAACGGCGAAAACGGCTGGCGGCGGGCGCTCCCGAGTGGGACTCGAGATCGAGAGGGAGTCGGAAAAAAGGAACGGCCGCAAGGTCTGGGCAGACGCTGCGGGCTCATTCCGTCGGCACGGAAAGCAAGCTTACAATCAAGTGTGGAGCCCCGAGGCTCGACTCATGCGTAAGCCAATGAGCCCGATCGAGACGGACGCTATCTCTTCCTCTTGTCGGGAAGAGGCGGCTGAGACGCTTTCTGAATATCGTCCTTCGAGCCCTTGAGCTTGGGCGCGGACCCAGCCCCGTCAGAACCGCACCCCGGCCCAACCATCATGCCCCACCCGATCGCGACGACCACCATCAAGACCATCGTCATTCGGGCGCTCTTGATCATCCTCATCAAGGCGAAATCTCCTGTTGTTGCGAGATACACTCAAACGAAACGCGCAACCGATTCGGCGCGCAGAAACACGTGGGGCGACGAACCCTGAACCCGAGCGAGCACGAATAGCTCGCCGGCAAGGGCCTGAATGCCAAATCTCCCCTGGCGGGAAGACATGGCCATGGAAACAAGCGAAAGAACAAGCTTGGATCAGGTCAGCGCCATCGTGACCAGGCTAAAGGAGGAGAAAACTCATTGCATGAGCTGCATTATTTGACTCATTCGTCCCTCAAGTCAAGCATCTTCTCAAAAAAAGTGGATCAAGTGAAGATGGCGTGGAAGCCGGATCCTAGAGCTATCGACCCAGCCCGAGCATTGATTTTGACGTTGTCCAGGAGAGGCTAACGGCGTGCTTTCGATTCCGCGGACTTGGCGAGTTTGGACGGCGAGCTCAGGTAGCAGTCGAAGGCGGGAACGGCCGCCGCGCCTTTCGATTTTGCCGTCTGGTTGTGCGCCGCGATTCGAAAGCCTCGATAGACCGTCTTGGCGGGTTGGCCGGCCTCATGGACGACGAGGACGACCGTGCAGACCCGATCAGCGCCCTGCAATTCGACGTCCCTGAGCGCGACCTTGACCCGGCCGTCCGAGGCGACGTGAAGCGTGGGCGAGCTCCCCTTTTCATGCGCGATCTTGAACTTGCAGCTCGCATTGCCGGGCTTGATCTCCACGTCACAACCGCGCGCGCCCAGCCCGGCGATATTGATCCTGAGCTCAATCACGGGAACACGATCCGCGGCCCTTTGGGCCGGCTTTTCACCGGCCGGCTCGGGCCTCTCCGCGGTCGCCGAGCCTTGATCCTGGCCCCGAGTCTGAACCTCGGTCGTCTGGCCACGTCCCACGGCGATCGAACCCGCGATGAACAACGCGACTGCGGCCATACCTGACCAGGCTCGGATCACGGCTAGACTCCTTCCGCGGACGACATGCAATCCCCGACCCTTCCTGGGTCGTCGGGCACTCGGATACTCGAGTTCCATGCGCACGACCAAGCCTGCGCCTTCGGCCGTGAACGAGGCGTGATCCGGGGTGAGCCGAAAACCTACCCCACGCCGCGAAACAACGCAAGATCATCTGTCGGCCACCCGCGCCGCCGGCGCTCGGCCACCCGCGGCCGAGACCGCCCGCGGCGGAATCGGGTCAAGTTCCCGAGCGGCGACCACGCCCCGTACCATCCGATCGACCGCGGGGCTCATCCAGGACAGCACAAGCGCCTGCGGCAAGACCCCCAGCGCGATCGTGAGCACCACCAGCGGAACGGCGATCGCGGTCTCCCGGAAATTGAGATCGCGCAGCCCGCTCCAGGCCTCGTTTCGACCCATGAACACCCGCTGAATCGTCCAGAGCACATAGCCCGCCGTGAGCACGAGCGCAGCCGCCGCGGCCGACGCCAGGGGAAGATTATAGTGGAACGCCGCGAGCAACACGAAAATCTCGCCCACGAACCCGCACAGACCAGGCAGCCCCATCGCGCCCAGGAAAATCACGTACGAAAACGCCCCATACCGCGGCATGCAGTTATTGAGCCCCCCCAGCTTGTCCAGATCGCGGGTGCCGGTGCGATCGTAACTCACGCCCGCCAGGAAGAACATCCCCGCCGAGGTAACGCCATGCGCGAGCATCATATACAGAGCGCCGTTCACGCCATAAGCATAATACCGAGGATCGAGCCGGGTCGAGCCGTCGGCCGCGAACAGGCTCATCGCGGCCATTCCCAGCGTGACATACCCCATGTGGCTCACCGAGCTGTAAGCCACCAATCGCTTGAAATCGGTCTGCGCCATCGTCACCAATGCGCCATACACGATGCTGAAAACGCCCAGGCAGGCCGCCAACATCGACCAATCGTAGGCCCCCGCCGGCGCCATCGGCCAGGCGATTCGCACCAGGCCGTAGCCGCCGGTCTTGAGCAAGACCCCCGCCAGCACCATGCTGATCGGCGTCGGCGCCTCCACGTGCGCGTCGGGCAGCCAGGTGTGGAACGGAAACGACGGCAGCTTGACGATGAATCCCGTGAAAAAAAGCAAGAACACCCAGCCCTGAAGCCACCTGGGGTAATAGCTCGTCTCCGAGAGCACCGTCGTCAGACCGACGATATCGAACGAGTGCCCCTTGAATCCACGCAGCGAAACCCCCTCGTAATAAAACAGGACCAAAATCGCCACCAAAATGAAGACCGACCCAAACAAGGTATACAGTAAAAACTTGATCGCCGCGTACTCGCGCCGGGGCCCGCCCCAGATCGCGATCAAGAAATACATGGGGAGCAGCATCAGCTCGAAAAACACATAAAACAAAATCAGATCAAGCGCGATGAAGACCCCCATCATGCTCGCGGTCAACAAGAGATAAAGCGCATAATATCCCTTGACCTGCTTATCTATTGTCCATGAGGCCAGGCATGCCAGTACGCCGATCAGCCCGGTCAAGACGATGAGTCCCAGGCTCACCCCGTCGACGCCCAGGTAATACTGGATGTTGAAATACGGGATCCAGGGCCGGCGAACCACCAGATCCAGGCTCGCGGCGGGGGTCTCGTTGCTGTCGACGTAGCCGTCGCCGCCCGACCACACGAGCTCGTTCCGAACGGCCCGCTCGCTCAAGGGGGCTTGGGCCGCGGGCCGGACCAGGTAGACCCCCAGAACCACAAGCGACGCCACAAGAAGCGTGATCGTCGTTCCCAAGGCGACCCACTTGATCGCAACGGTCCAGGCCCTGGGGAGCGCGAGCACGACCGCCATGCCGATGACGGGGATCAGCCAGAGCGAGCCCAGCAAGACGTTGTCGGTCATGGAACATTCACCAGTCGAGCCAAGAACGAATCAAGACACGAAACAAGCGGCCGCGGACCAGTCTCGGACCGCCTAGCCGCCAACCCAAACCAGAGCGCCGGCGAGCAGCCCCACTAGGGCCAGCGTGAGAAACATCAGATAGTTGCGGAGCCGGCCGGTCTGGAGCAAGCGGCTCAAATCTCCCGCCCGACCGATCCCTTGCGCGGTCAGGTCGCCCAGCCGGTCGACCGCCAGGCGGTCGAGCAGCCCCTGCGATCGGCTCAAAAACCTGGTCGCCGCGGCCGCGCCATCGACCAGACGGTCGATGAGCAGCCGGTCAAACCGGCCGCAAGACCGCGCCACGGCCAGGCAGGGCGCGACCAGAAAAGCACCATAGAGATCGTCGAAATACCACTTGTTGATCAGGAACCGATGGAGCGCGGGATGTCGCACGGCCGCCCGATCGGCACTCAGGCGGGTCGCGACGAACCACGGAAGGCCCGCCGGCGCGTAATAGAGCAGTCCCAGCCCGACGCCGAGCACAACGATCACCAGCGTCGCCCCCAGCGCCGCGAACCGCATCGAGGCGCCGTCCAGCGCACCGGAGGGCGCTCCGTAATCGAGCATCATCTCGAGCACGGGCCGCGGGCCAAACGGCAGGCCAAGCAAGATCGTCCAGCCGCTAAACACACTGCAAACCGCCAGGATCACCAGCGGCCGCGTCATGACCGGCGGGCTTTCGCGCGCCTGATCGACCGCCGCGCCGCGGGATTCGCCGGCGAAAATCAGCAGCCACATCCGCGCCATGTAGAACGCCGTCAAGACCGCCCCCGCCACGGCGGACGCCAGAAGCAGAAAATGCCCCGGCTCGCGCTCGACCCGCTCCATCACCACGGCCAGGATCGCATCCTTCGAGTAAAACCCCGAGAAAAACGGAACCCCCGCGATCGCCAGAGTCCCGACCAGCATCGTCAGAGCCGTGATCGGCATCCTCCGCATGAGACCCCCAAGCCAAGCCATCTCATACGTGTGCACGCCCTGATACACGCTCCCCGCGCATAGGAACAGAAGGGCCTTGAAAAAAGCATGCGTTAGCAAGTGAAACAGCCCGGCCGCCCAGCCGCCGGCGCCCATCGCGAGCATCATGAACCCAAGCTGGCTCACCGTGGAATACGCCAGGACTTTCTTGTAATCGACCTGGACCATGGCGATCGTGGCCGCGATCAAGAGGGTGATTCCGCCGGTGTAGGCGATCACCAGAAGCGCCAGATCGGTGAAGAGCGGGAACGACCGCCCGACCAGATAAACCCCCGCCGCGACCATGGTCGCGGCATGGATCAAAGCCGAAACCGGCGTTGGACCCGCCATGGCGTCGGGCAGCCAAACGTGCAGGGGAAACTGGGCGCTCTTGCCCACGCAGCCCGCGAACACCCCCAACCCCGCCATGCTCAAGAGCCAGAGCGGAATCCGCCGTGGCGCACCGGTGATGGGATCGGTCGCGACCGCCCCCGTGCCGGCTTCGCGCATCACGACTACTTGGCCGCCGTCGGCCTCGGTCGTCACATTGAGCCGGCCCGACGGCTCGCGCAGACCGTTGTTGATATCCTCAAATGAAAACGTCCCCAGCGTGGTCCACACGAGGCCCATCCCCAGCAGCATCCCCACGTCGCCCAGCCGATTCACGATGTAGGCCTTGGTGGCCGCGTCGCTGGCGACCTT
>DAIDHE010000232.1 GCA_027459775.1 Planctomycetales bacterium
AGACACAGAGAACACAGAGAAGAGAATACAGAAAAAGAGAGAGAGAAAGAAAGAGAGAGAGAGAGAAAGTAAGGAAGCCTGGGCCACGACACGGGGAGATTGAACCACAGAGACACAGAGAACACAGAGAAGAGAAACAGAGAGAGAGAGAGAAAAAAAAAGAGCTGATTTCAGGGTTGAACAAGCGAATTCCAGGGGTGATTCTCGGCCGCAAACAGAGCCCAAACCCTCTATTCTGAATCTGATCGTTGAGGCGGCGCCACCTACCGCTGCCCAATACTCTCCTTTCTCTCTCTTCCCTTTTTCTCTCTCTTCTCTCTCTTTTTCTCTCTCTCTTCTCTCTCTTTTTCTCTCTCTCTTCTCTCTCTTTTTTTCTCTCTCTTCTCTTCTCTTCTCTTCTCTGTGTACTCTGTGCCTCTGTGGTTCAACCGTATTTCCTGAACGCGTATTTCCTGAACGCGTATTTCCTGTTGGAGCGTTCCCGCCGATGACTCAAACCCGCGCGCGGGCGACGATCGCCCTTCTGGCATTTTTATCGTTCGCGACTCTCGGTCGAGCCTGGGGCGGCGACGATCTGGCGGCCGAGCTGCCCCGGATCAAGCCGCTCGAGCCGGCGGCCGCGCTCAAGTCGTTCCGCCTGCACGAGGGCTTTCGGCTCGAGCTCGCGGCCAGCGAGCCGATGGTGCTCAACCCGGTGAGCGCCTGCTACGACGCCGAGGGGCGGCTGTACGTGGCCGAGATGCGCGGATATCCGTTTCCCGAGCAAACGCCGTCGGGCGGCATCGCCCGGCTCGAGGACCGCGACGGCGACGGCCGGTTCGACCATCGCACGTCGTTCCTGACGGGCCTTTCGTGGCCGACCTCGGTCGTCGCCTACGACGACGGCGTGTTCGTCGCGGTCGCGCCCGACATCCTCTACGCCAAAGACACCGACGGCGACGGCAAGGCCGACGTCCGCAAAGTGCTCTTCACCGGATTCGGAACCCAGAACGTCCAGGGGCTCGTGAATGGGCTCTTGTGGGGCGCTGACGGCTGGATCCACGGGGTCGCCAGCGTGAACGGCGGGCTCATCAAAAACCTGCTCCACCCCGACCGCCCGGCGGTCGACCTCCGCGGGCGCGACTTTCGCTTCAAGCCCGACGGCTCCGCCCTCGAGGCGGCCTCCGGGGGCGGCCAGTTCGGCCATTCGTTCGACGATTGGGGCCATCGGTTCACATGTTCAAATAGCAATCACGCGCGGCAGATCGTGGAGGAACTGGCGGACCTCGAGCGCGCGCCTGGCCTCGATCCGCCCCCGGTCACGGTCGACATCGCCGCCGAGGGGCCGGCCGCCCCCGTGTTTCGCATCAGCCAGCCCGAGCCCTGGCGGGTCGTACGCACCCGCCAGCGCGCCGCCGACCCCGTCATGGCCCGCCGGTTGCCCCCGACCGAGCTCGTGGTCACGGGGTTTTTCACCTCGGCCACGGGAATCACCGTCTATCGCGGCTCGGCCTACCCGGCGGAATACCAGGGCGAGGTCTTCGTCGGCGACGTCGGCGGCAACCTGGTCCATCGCAAACGGCTCGAGCCGGCCGGGGCGATCTACCGGGCGACCCGGGCCGATCAAGGGCGCGAGTTCCTGGCCTCGACCGACAACTGGTTTCGCCCGGTCAATTTCACCCCCACGCCCGATGGCACGCTGCTCATTCTCGACATGTATCGCGAGACGATCGAGCACCCGGCATCGATCCCCGAGCCCATCAAGCGCCATCTCGACCTCAAGAGCGGCGCGGACCGGGGTCGGCTCTACGAGCTGGTTTACGAGGGCTCGAAACGGCCGCGGAGGCGCGTGGGTTTGAGCCGGCTGACCACATCGGAACTGGTCGGCCATCTGGCCGACGCCGACGCCTGGCCGCGCGAGACGGCCCAGCGGCTGCTGGTCGAGCGCAACGATCCGGCGTCGATCCAGCCGCTCGATCAATTGGCCCGGTCGCGGCCGACGGCGCTCGCCCGCTTGAACGCGCTCTGGACCCTGGATGCGCTCGGGAAGCTCGATCCGGGGCTGATCTTGCTTGGTCTTTCCGATCCCGAGCCGCGGGTTCGCGAGCGGGTCGTACGGCTGGCCCGGCCGGTCCTCAAGCGCGACGCGACAGTGCTCGAGCGGGTGATCGGCCTGGCTTCGGACCCGGATGCGATGGTGCGGCACGAGGTCGCGCTGGCGCTGGGCGATTCCCAGGGGGGGCCGGGCGTGGTCCAGGCCCTGGCCGCGATCGCGAACCGCGACCGCGAAAGCCCCTGGGCGCGGGCCGCCGTCCTGAGCTCCGCGAGCGGTCCGGCGATGGCGCTTGCGCACGAGCTTTTCGCCGCGGGTTTTTTCACCAGCGGCGCGGGCCTATCGTGGCTCGACCCGGTGTCGGCCCTGGTCGGATACCACCGCGACGCCCGGCAGGCGCTCGAGCTGACGCGGGAAATCGCCGCCGCGCGGCTCTCGGGTCAGGGGCAGGCTCGGGGGGTGCTGGGGCTGGTCCGGGGCTGGACGCGGGCTGGTGGAACCTTGAGCGCCCTTCTGGCGTCGAAGGCCGGCCCCGCGATCCAGGCGGTGATCGAACAAGCCGAGCAGACTGCGCTCGGCGGCGGCCCGCTTGAGGATCGGGTCGCCGCGGTCGGGCTGATCGGCCTGCCGCAGACGGACGGCGCGCGGACGGCGCTGCTCAAATTGATCGACCCGCACGAGCCGCCAGCGCTCGAGGCGGCCGCGCTCCAGGCCATGAGGGGGCTCGTCGACCGGCCGACCGCGCTCGTGCTGGTCGAGCGGATGAAGACGCTGAGCCCGGCGGTGAAGGGGGCGATGAAAGTCGGCGATCCACTCGACCGGGCGACCGGCATCGGACCACTGGCCCGCAATGACCTGCGCGACACGCTCGAAGAGCAAGTAAAGGCCTCCGTCGCCCAGGGTGCCAAAGTCGCGATTGGCGGCGAGCGCACGTCTGGTCGGGGCTACTACTTCTCGCCGACGATCTTGACAAACGTGACCCCGGATATGACGGTCTTCCGCGAGGAAACGTTC